>CANHCU010000047.1 GCA_947459185.1 Planctomycetaceae bacterium
CCCCGGCCCCAGAGGCGCTGCAGCCCTGTGTGGTTGCTACGGCTGCGCCTCCGCAACCACACAGGGCTGGTCTGTTGGAGGGCAAAACCCTAACTTAAAAATCGGCGTCATTCATGGGGGCAGGTCACGTTGGCATTCGCCACCCTCGTCACGATCGGCTGTGGATCGAAGCGGCTGGTCGTAGAAGGATTGGTCACGCTCGACGGCGTGCCGATCACCGCGGGCGCGATCAGGCTCGTTCCCGCCGACGGCAAGGGGCCGACGGCGGGCGGCGGGATCACGGCCGGCCGCTACCGCGTGGAGACCACAGAGGGCCCGAAGAAGGTGTGGGTCAACTTCGCCCAGAAGGACGGCACCAATGTGCTCGATCCGGAGGCGATGGGCAGCGGCCGGATGATCGACCGTTACGTCGAATCGGTGCCCGGCCGCTACAACACGGAAACCGAACTTGAGATCACGCTCAAGCCGGGTTTGAACACGCACGACTTCACGCTCAAAGGCAGCCTGGTCGGCAAGCGATAGGGAGAGCCGCCGTTTCAGGGGTCTTCTCGACCAGTCTGTAAGGTTTCCTCGCCGCGGCGGAAGTCTCTCTTGGACGGGCGTATTCGTCGTCTTTCTGAGGTACTTCTCGTCGGAGGGGCAATTTCATGGGTGGCATGATCACTGGCAAGGCCGTTTTTGGCCCGCATCGTCCGGGGCGTGGCCAGCCCCCGCGAGCCTTCACGCTGGTCGAACTGCTCGTCGTGATCGCGATCATCGGCACGCTCGTGGGCATGCTCCTGCCGGCCGTCCAGAGGGCCCGCGAGGCGGCCCGAGTGTCCCAGTGCGGCAACACGCTCAAGCAGTGGAGCCTTGCGATGCACACCTACCACGACGTCTACGGCGTGCTCCCGCTGAGAGGCAGTAACAACCGCATGATTCGAACGACCTGGCAAACGCTCCTCTGGCCGTACCTCGAACATAGTGAAGTGGCCAGTAAATACACCTACACTGCCCACTGGTTCGCGTGGGGTTCTACCCGCAACATCAACAATCAACTCGGGTCCGGTGCGGCACCGCTGACGCGTCGACTGGCGATCTATTACTGCCCGAGTGACAGGCCGAACGCCTATTTCGCCGAGGACACAGGCGTGGGCAAATTCTATGCTCCGCGATCGAACTACGCCGTCAACACCACCACAGTGACAAAATCCGGCAAGACCTTCATCGGACCGTTCAACGGCGCCTACGGCGGCGCGAACTTCACGACCTGGCAGACGTCCTTCGAGCCTCGTGGTTTTAAGGGCTCCGAGGCGACCAGATTTAAGGACATCACCGACGGCCTTTCGAAGACGCTGTTGATGGCAGAAGTGAACATGTGGGACCCTTCGAAGGCTGGGCAGTCCGAATCGGACCTGAGCAAAGATCCCCGCGGCAGAATTGATTCGTGCATTTTCACGGCTGTGATCACGCCGAATTCGGCGACCGACGTAGTTCCGAGCGGGTCCTCATGCCCTGATGCCCCGCCACATCTCCCCTGTTCGGCCACCGGCGCCTCCGGATCCAACTCCATCATGGCCGCCCGCAGCCATCACTTCGGAGGCGCGAAAGCCGCGTTCGCCGACGGCGCCGTGCAATTTATCTCTGACTCGATAGACCAGTCCGCATGGCAGGCACAGGGCACGATGAACGGAGGCGACTGATTGGATGTCTCACGACACAACATGGAGCACGCACGCATGCCGCGGTCCTACCGTTTCTCGTCCGCCATTCTTCTAGTAGCTGCGTGCTGCCTAGCCGCTGTCGGTTGCGGAAAATCGAAGCCGATCATCGAGGGGCTCGTGACGCTCGATGGCGTGCCTATCGAGAAGGGCTTGATCATGCTTGTGCCGACCAATGGCAAGGGGCAGACTGCGGGTGGGGGCATCGAAGCCGGACGGTACCGCATCTCGGCCTCCCCGGGGCCGATGGCGGTACGAATCAATGCCGCCCGCGAGGATGGCAAGATCTTGGACCCGGCGGCCCCATGGACCGGCGTCATGGTCGACCGCTACGTCGAATACGTGCCCGATTGCTACAACGAGAACTCCGAACTTGAAGTCACGATCAAGCCGGGCTTAAACAAGCACGACTTCAAGCTCGAAGGCGGGACGGTCGGCTCGGGAAAAGAGTGATCGCCGACGTTCAGCGTTTTGAGTGCAGCGTTGTCAGTGCAGCGGCTTGAGCGATACGACATAGTCCACCAGTGCCGCAAACTCGGCGGCCGTGAGATCGTCGACCAGGCCCGCTGGCATCACCGACACGGGCGACGTGGTGCGTTCCTCGATCGAAGCCGTGGGGATGTCGTGCTCGGCACCGGTCGCGTCGCGAATCACGACCCGGTTCGCCTCTTCCACCACGACGAAGCCGGTGAGTGCCCGGCCGTCGTCGAGCGTGAAGATGGTGGTGGCGAATCCCTGTGCGATCGATTTGTTGGGATCGAGGATCGCCCATGCCAGATCGGGACGCTTGTAGATCGCGGCAGCATTGGCCAGGCTCGGTCCCTTGATCGGCTCGCCCGGCTTCACGGCATGGCACTTCGCGCAGCCCTGCCGAGCGAAGAGTTGATCGCCCAGGGATACTTCCCCCTTCAGAGCCGCCATCTGTTCGATAGCCTGCTCGCGGGCCAGTCCCTTGAGCGGCACGCGAACGGCCTGCGACTCCGACCGCACCTTGGCGGCGTCGAGCTTCAGGTGCCGCAGCGTGCCATCGGCGGCTTTGGCGAGTTCGGCGGCGGTGGCGTCCTTCGGACTCGCCGCGGCGGCATCGAGGAAGCGGAGCAGATCGGCCGCCAAGGCCTTTTCGTCGGTGAGCCGCATAGCTTCCATGATCTGCCGGGCTCGCTTCTCACTGGATGCCAGTCCCGTTCGCAGCAGTTCGGCGGCCTGCTTGCGGTTTTCAGCAGATGCCGGAACCCGGCCCGTGAGGCGGCAAAGACATCCATCCGCGAGCATCGCCCCGCGGCCATCCATCCGCTCGGCCCGCTCGCTCAAATATCCGATGTGCTTCTCCAGCTTCGGCGACCAAAGCAACACATGGCGGGCCTTCTCGATCATCATGCGGTCGGGCGGCGGCACGTCCCACATCGCGGCGATCGTCTCGATCGCTGCCGCAATGCCTTCCACACTGTCGCCTCGTGCGAGAGCCAGCGCAGCCTCGCAACGGATCGCAGCCGACCTCGAAGTGTCGGCTGCCGCCTTGATCAGGAGGGGCACCGCACTCGGAGGCGGCGTGTCCTCACCGCCAAACTGCCGCACGAACGTGTCCATGACGGCCGGATCTGCCTCGGCCATGGCGATGAGTTTGTCGATGGCCGGCGCCGACCTGAGCCGATGCCGGGCGAACTGGCCCGCCAGAAACACCGCGTCTTCGGCATCGGACACAGCGAGGGTTTCCTCCAGCACAGCAGCGATCTTTTTCGACTCGCCCCACTCCTCGGGCTGATGCACCGGGCCGCGGGTATCCGGGCGGGTGCCCCAGAAGCCGCCGTTCCATTTCTCGCTGTCAATGAAGTGCTGACGGCAGAGGGACGTGAGCAGCCCGCGCCGCGACTCCCGGTCTCCAGCAGGCACGGCTTTCAGACGGGAGATCAGCCCATCCACCGCGGCAGCGTCGTGCAGTGTGCCGAGCACGCGGAGTGCAGCGGTTCGGCGGGCGGCGGGTGCGGCAGGATCATCGAGCACGGCGAAGCAGGCGTCAGCGGCGCTGAGTGAACGCAGCGACTGCTGCGCCGTGTGCGCCACGATCGGATCGGGGTCATCGAGCAACGGCACGACCGCCGCCGCATCGGTCTTGAGATCGAGTCGGGCGATCGCGCGGGCGGCTTCACGCCGCGTGCGGGCGTCCTTGCTCGCGAGGCCCGCCACCACGGCGGGGCGGGCGGCAGCGGCAGTCGTTGCAGCGGCCTCCGCGGGCACGTGATCGGCCACGGCCCGGATCGCCCAGGCGGCCACCGATGGGTCGGCAGCCAGTTTCACGAGCACCGTATTGACGTTGGGACCGAGTCCCTGCGCCAGGGTACAGATTGCCGCCACGCGCGAGGCCAACCGCTGTGAGCCGTCGGCCGCGAGTGACTCGAGTCCCGGCCTCGCTGCGCCAAAGAGCCCGCGACGGAGGATTGCCCGCGAGGCCTCCAGCCGTCGACGGTGGCTCGCGCCGGCAAGGACCTCGAGCAACTGCGGAACCTCGAGCGTGTCGAAGTCTGGCACAGCGGTCGGCTGGTAGCCGTCCGGCGTGAGCCTCGTCACATAGCCGACGTCTGGACCGTTCCACTGAAACACCGCCCCGCGCCAGCTCGTCACCGCGATCGCACCATTGGCATCGACATCGAGATCGTTCACGCGAGTGGCACCGAAAAACTCCCGCTGGTCGGCCTTGAACGTCGCCCCATCCGGCGTGAGCCGGTGCCCATAGACCCAGTTGCGGCCCCAGTCGCAGGTGAAGGGCATGTCGTTCCACTCAGCCGGTATGCCCGGCTCGTCGATCCACGCGGCACCCGTGCCCGACCCGCCGCCATAATCGGCCATGGGGGCGACGCACTCGTCGCGAAAATGCTTGTAGAGCCGCGGGTAGCCGTGGTCGTCAAGCCCTGTGAAATGGTGAAACCGCACATCCCAGCCGTCGCCGTCGTTGGTGTTGTCGCGGGCGACGATATCGAGCAGCGGGCTCACGGCCGCTTCGAGGATGTTGCGGGTGCCACGAGCGAAGACTTCCAGCCCGCTGCCGTCGGGCCGCACGCGAACGACGCCGCCGCCGCGGAGCGTGAGCGTCCGGCCATCGGCGCCCCTGGCGTTGAGGCAGCCGAAGTCGCCCAGGGCGGCATAGAGCCAGCCGTCGATGCCGAGTTCGAGGCCGTTGGAGGTGTGGTCGGCAGAGCGGTTGTCGAGCCCGAAGCCGATGTTCTCCACCAGGACCTTGTGCTCCTCGGCGACGCCGTCTCCATCCCCATCCCGAAACATGCTGATCGTCGGCGGGTGGAGCACGTAGACGCGATCGTGATCCCAGACGACACCTCGCGGGCTGTCGACATCGCGCACGAAGTCGACAGCCTCGTCGGCCCGACCGTCGCCGTCGATGTCCCGCAGCCGCACGATCCTGCCACGGTGCTTGTCCCGTGCGGTCGAGCCGTTGCCGTCGCTCGACACATAGAGCGTGCCGTCCGGCGCCGCCGACACGAAGACCGGATAGTTGACCAGCGGCGGCCGTGCGAAGATCGTCGCCGAGAAACCCGCCGGCACCTTGAGATCGCTCCGCAGGTCGCCGTCACGGGGCAGCAGGCCGGGGTTGGGCTTTTCAGCCGTCTGCGTGCCGGTGACGAGCGACGCAAGCCGCCAGTGACCACCTTCGTGCCCCAGCGGCAGCCGCGCTGTCGTTCCATCAGCGCGACGGGTCACGAGCGTCATCGTCGGGGGCACGAGCCACCGCGCCGCATGCTTCTCGGCGAGCGACTTCCAGGCGGTGACGTCGTCCGCCGATGGCTGCTCCAACACAACCGATGCCGACTCACCATCGGCGAACGCCTGCAGGTCGTTCTCCTTCGGCCAGACTCGCGTCGTCCCCGGCTTCCAAGGCAGCGCATAGCCCAACACCTTCCCATCGTGCTTCACGAGCGCCCGGCTGGCATGGCCGCGGACCGAATCCGCTCCAAGATCGAGAGCGTCGGCGGCAACTGGCGTCTCCTCCGAGGAGACGAGTCCACTCTTCGGGTTGTTCTTGTCCGGCGCGGCAGGCAGGTCCTTGAGCCAGACGTCCGTGAACTGCACTTTCATCGGCCCACCCACGTGCAGTTGCAAGGCGAGCACGCCGGAGAGCCTGCGGTGCGCCGCGTCGTGATCAACGAGTTCCAGTACCTTCTCGCCGTTCTTCGTGAACTCGACGCGATTGCCGACGGCCCGGATGCCGGCCTCGTTCCAATCGTTCCTGCGATGGATCGACCGTAGCTTCGGTTCGTCGGCCAGCACACCTGTCCGCCACCGCCGGCCGTCGAGTCCGATCACCGCGGAAGTGCCGGGCGGGATGCCGAGACTTCGCAGGCTGCGTTCCTCGTAGAGCAGCCCGTCGATGTCGCCGCCGGGTGAGAGGTCGTACTGATAGCCGCCCACGCACCACGGATGCACTCCATCCAAAACGAGCGAGCGAATCTGGATACCGGAGTTGCCCCCGGTTTGAAAACGATACTTCAGTCGCAGTTCGAAGTTGTCGGGCGCAAAGCGATCGGGGCCCGCCCCGTCCCACACCAGAAACGTGTTGTGCTTGAGCGGATTCTCGGCGGTCGTGAAGCCGGTGATGGCACCGTCCTCCACGGTCCAGCGGCTCGGTTCGCCCGACCAGCCGGCGAGATCCGTCCCGTTGAAGATCGGCCGAAAGCCAGCAGGCGCGTCGGCGGCGACGGCCATCAGGCAGCCGAGCCACAGCACGGCTCCGGGCAGACAGCGACACAGCAGACAGCGCATCATCGGAGAGTCCTCGAAGGCAGGAGCACGGAGCAGGAAAGGTGGGGGCAAGCAGCGATTTTAGAGTTCCGATGCGACCACGAACGAAGCCCGCTCGACGATGATCGACCCCGTCTTGCCGCCAAAGGCGTTGAGCAGCACGAACACCCGCACGGCGACCGTGCCGGCGGGCGCCTCGGCCGCGACCATGCCCGGCACGTAGCGGTTGACCGGCGCGCCCGCCCGCAGGAAATGCCGCTGGGCATCACCGATCATTCGCCTGCTGGAGTCGATGAATTCGATCTTCACGATCGCGCACTGCCGGCCGGAGAGCGGATCGCTTGCCGGCTGCGCGGCCACGGCCTCGAACACGACGAGTTGCCCACCGATGTCGCCCGTCACCACCTCCTGCGATAGCAGCGGCCAATACACGCTGCCGCGTGAGTGAATCTGCACCGCCGAGCCCCGCACCGGCTCGACCCGAACGATGCCATCGTTGCCGCCGGACGCCATCCACGTGGTCACCCGCGGATCGAGCGACGACAGTTGCCCGACCTCGGGCAACGATCCCGACCCGACCCCGTGCATGTCGGGATCGGCCAACCGCTCTGGAAACCGCTCGACGATCTCCCGGTCCGCGAACCGCAACTGCGCCACCTGGGCCTCGTCCTTCAGAAATCCGATGTCGTCCTTCCAGCCCTCCTGATCGATGACGAACGCCTCGCCTTCGTGGACGAGCCGGGTGCCACCACCGCCGTCGATCCGCATGCTCCCCTCGGTCACCGCCAGCCGCGTTTGTTGGTTTGAGCCCACCGACACGAGGAACTCGGTGCCAAGATCGGTGACGGTGGTGGCAGGCGTGACGACCCGCAACTCCGTGCCCTTTGTCGGGCAACGGCATCGCACCGAGCCCTCACTGAGCCGCATCGCGTTCGCCGCAATCGGCTCGAAGACAGCGGGGCCTTCGATGACGGCCGTGCCGCCGGAGCTGAAGAGCATCTCGACCCGCCCTGACACGAGCCTGATCGCCCCCCTGGGCAGCGATCCATGCCGCAGGCTGAGGCCGACATTGGAATCCGCCCAGACATCGTCCACGGCCGCGTTGAGCACGGCGAACGGCGGGGCGGACGATACCGATCCGAGCATGCCTGCGTCGATCGACCGGGCCGATGAACGGAAAGAAGACGTGACGAGCCAGCCGACTCCAGCTACCGCCACCGTGGCGGCCAACACGATGCCGGCCGCACGGGCAGCCCAGCCTGCCGTCTCGGCAGATGTCCCGCCGAAGGTCCAGCGGCCGAGCGTATCGGGTATCCGCTCAGCGTAGTCGTGCTCGAGCCGCAAGGTGGCCCGCAGATGCTGATGAAACATCGAACGCCGCGCGAAATCGCGGGCGCTCGCCGGGTCGGCAGCCGCGAGCGCCCCCAACTCGTGGCTCTCCTCGGCCGACAAAAGCCCATCGAAGTGCCGCGACACGAGCTCCTCGTAACGATCCGCGTCGCGTTCGCCACCGTCCGACATCGGCCGAGTGTGGTCGACGTTGCTCATGCAGTCCCCTCCCATTCCGCAGCCATCAGTTTACGACCAATGCACTTCGACACCGCATCGCGGCCGCGATGCAGCATCACCCAGACGGCATTGGTCGTCATGTCGAGCGAGTGCCCGATGGCGGCGGGCTTGAGGCCGTGCAGATACCGCATCTCCATCACGCGCCGGGTCTTTCCCTTGATCTGGGCCAGGCATTTCTGCATCGCTGCCAACCGCTCGGCCGATTCCCCGGCCACCTGCTCATGGGCAATGGCCATCGCGCTTAAGATCCTGTCGTCAAAAAACACAAGCCGTTCGCCGGCCCGCCGTTCGTAGTGCCTGAGGATGATGTTTCTCGCAATGCCCAGAGCCCATGGCGTGAATGGCCGCGAACGGTCGTAGTCGTCGAACTTCATTACCACCGTCTCGGCCACCTGAGAGACGAGATCTTCGCTGTGCTGGAAATCGACCACCGCCCCGGCGACCATGGCCGCCACCACGGGCTGGGCTTCCGACCAGAGCCGGGAGAGCAACAGCATCTGAGCCTGATGCGGATCCGGCTGCGGCAAGGCTGATTCTTGGGTGGCAGGGGAGCGATTCGTCATAACAGTTTCTTCAGACTCTTCTTCCGAAAAAACGCCGCCGCCTTACATCGCCACCCCCGGGGGTGGTGGTCCACGCGAAAGCTGCTGATCGCGTAGTTGAAAGCAACTGAGCGACAGTCCGACACCCGGTTTCGTCGATAATACCGCCTGACTATGATAGGAAGGGCGTGTTGTTGCCCACCCGTTTGCCCACCTGATTGCTGGTAACCATGCTCGGTATCCGAATGCCATTATGGACCGCCCTCGGCTGCGCCGGATGGCTCGCCTGCCTCTCGCTGCCCACATCGCCGCTGGCAGCCGCCGACCACCCCGGCCTGGCTATCTACCGCGAGCACTGCAGCCGCTGCCACGGCGATGCGGGTGCCGGCACGCCGGACGTGCCCGAACCGCTCGTCGGCGACCGCTCGGTCAATCAGCTGGCCGCCTACATCCACGAGACGATGCCGGAGGACGATCCGTCGAAAGTCACCGGCGACGCGGCACGGCAGGTGGCCGAATACATCCACGGCGGCTTCTATTCGGCCGTGGCCCGCGATCGCAACCGGCCGGCCCGCGTGGAGCTCTCCCGGCTGACGGTCCGGCAATACCAAAACACTGCCGCCGACCTGATCGCCAGCTTCCGCAACCGCGGCCCGGGCATCGACGACCGCCGCGGCCTGCGGGCCGAGTATTTCCACACCCGCGACTTCAATCGGCAGACAGGCCTCGTCTTCGAGCAGATCGACCCGCAGGTCGATTTTAGCTTCGGTCTCGAGGGCCCCGACCCGGAGCGGTTCCAGCCCAACCGATTCGCGATCCGCTGGACCGGTTCGATCGTACCTCCCGAGACGGGCATCTACGAGTTTGTGATCCGCACCGAGCACTCGGCCAAGCTTGCCGTCAACACGGCCTGGTACGAGCCGCCGCTCATCGATGCCTACGTGAAGTCGGGCAACGATACCGAATACAAGGCGAACATCCTGCTGCTCGGCGGCCGCAGCTATCCGCTGCGGCTCGAATTCTCGAAGGCCAATCAGGGCGTTGACAAGAAGAACGAGCATTCCACCCAAGCCTCGATACAACTACTCTGGAGGCCGCCGCACGGCGTGCTCGAAACGGTGCCCGAGCGGTGCCTGATTCCGCACGACAGCGCCGAGGTGTTCGTCGTCAAGACGCCCTTCCCTCCCGACGACAAGTCGATCGGCTACGAGCGGGGCACGAGCGTGTCGCCGGAATGGTTCGCGGCGGCCACGGCCGCCAGCGTGGAGATCGCCGACTATGTGATCAACCACATCGAGCACCTCGCCCACACGAAGCGAGACAGCCCTGACCGGGCCGACAAACTCAAACAGTTCGCCACGACCTTCGCCACCCGGGCCTTCCGTCGGCCGCTCACCGACCACGTGCGAACGCTCGTGGTCGATCGGGCTTTCGCCGATGCTCCCGACCTCGATGCTGCGCTCAAGCGGTCGATGCTGCTCGTGCTGGGATCGCCGCGGTTCCTCTTCCATACGGAGGCGGCCGCGCCTCCGACCACGGGGACCGAGGCGGCCGCGAGTGGAAAACCCGATAGCTTCGCGACCGCAGCCCGGCTCTCGTTCGGCCTCTGGGATTCGATCCCCGACCAGCCGCTCTGGGACGCCGCCGCCAAGAACCAGCTCGTCACGGCCGAGCAGGTGCGCAGGCAGGCCGAGCGGATGGTGAACGACCGCCGCACTCGCTCCAAGCTCCGCGATTTCCTGTTCGCCTGGCTCCGCGTGGATCATGGCCCCGAGATCGTCAAGGACAAGACCCGCTATTCGGAATTCTCGCCGGAGATCGCCGCCGACATGCGGGCGAGCCTGGAACTCTTTGTGGACGACGTCGCGTGGGGGGCGGGCGGCTCCGACTTCCGTCGCCTCTTCACCGATGACGAGGTCTATCTCAATGGCCGGCTCGCTCCGCTCTACGGTGCTAAGCTCCGCCCCGATGCGGCGTTTCGTCGCGTCCGCCTCGACGACGGCCGCCGCGCGGGCGTGCTGTCGCATCCCTACATGGCCAGCGTGCTCTCCTACGCAGCCGCCACGTCGCCGATCCACCGCGGCGTGTTCCTCGCCCGCAGCGTGATGGGCAACGTCCTCAAGCCACCGCAGGAGGCTGTCACCCCGCTGGCGCCCGACCTCCATCCCGATTTGAGCACGCGGGAACGGGTTGCGCTGCAGACGAGTTCGGTGGCCTGCCAGACCTGCCATACGATGATCAATCCGCTCGGCTTCGCCCTGGAAGAGTTCGACCCGATCGGACGGTATCGGACGGCCGAGATCCGCGGCGACATGCAGAAGCCGATCGACGCATCGGGTTCGTACCTGCCCCGGGAGGGTCCGCAGGCGACGTTTCGCGGGGCCCGCGAACTGTCGGCCACCATCGCCACCAGCCGCGATGCCCAGGAGGCCTTCGTCCAGCAACTCTTCCATGCCCTTGTCAAACAGCCCATGCGGGCCTGGGGCCCCGACACGCTGGAAACGCTACGGAAGCAGTTCGCAGCGAACAACTGCGACATCCGCCGACTCCTGGTCGATATCATGACTGTCGCAGCCCTGCCGCCGCCGACTGCGCCACCCCAGCCAGTCCCCGCACCACAGAATCCCGCCGAACAGGCTTCCGTCCCGGAGAAAACCCCATGATCACCGTCTCGCGACGTGAACTCCTGCGTCGGTTCGGGGTCGGCTCGGCCGTGCTCCCCTTTCTCGGCAACCTGCCCAGCCTCGCCGCGACCGGATCCACGGCACCGAAGAAGCGGCTCGTGATCGTGTTCAGCCCCGATGGCGTCGTGAAGAAGAACTTCTGGCCGACGGAGCCCGGACCGTTTACGACACTGCCCCAGATCGTGCAGCCGATCGAACTGCCACCGATCCTCAGGCCACTGGAGCCGTTTCGCGAGCAGTTGCTCATGCTCAAGGGCGTGCACGACAAGGTGCAGGGAGACGGTGACCGGCACATGCGTGGCATGGGCTGCCTGCTCACCGGCATCGAACTCTTTCCCGGCAACATTCAGGGCGGCGGCGAGACGCCAGCCGGCTGGTCAAGCGGCCTCTCGATCGATCAGGAGATCAAAAACTTTCTGCAGAGCCGGCCCGAGACAGCGACCCGTATGGGTTCGCTGGAATTCGGCGTGCTCGTCCCAAACCGCGCCGACACCTGGACCCGGATGATCTACACCGGCCCCAACAAGCCGGTCACCCCGATCGACGACCCCTATCAGATGTTCCACAAGCTCTACGGCCAAATGAAGGATCGCGAGAGCATGCGAAGCGTGCTCGACGAGCTTCATGAGGATCTGGCCACGGTGTCGTCGGCCCTGCCGGCGGAGGATCGGCGGATCCTGGAGGAGCACGCGGCACTCGTCCGCGGGTTCGAGAAGGAGATGGCGAGCCACCACGCGGAGGTGGCGCACGCCGTGCCGGTGCTCGAACAGGGGATCGTCGAGCAGAACGACCAGATGCCGAAGATCAGTCGGATGCAGATCGAACTGGTGGTGGCATCGCTGGCTGCTGACTTCACTCGCGTGGCCAGCCTGCAATACACCAACTCGGTCGGCCAGCCGCACATGAAGTGGATCGGTGTTGAGGAGGGGCAGCACGACCTGTCGCACGAGCCGAATTCGAACGAGGCTGCACAGGAAAAACTGACGAAGATCAACACATGGTATGCCGGCGAGGTGGCCCATCTCGCGAAGCGACTTGCCGAGACGCCCGAACCGGGCGGGGATGGCTCGCTGCTCGACCACACCACGATCCTCTGGACGAACGAATTGGGCGAGGGCAACTCCCACTCCCTCGACGACATCCCCTGGTTGATGGTGGGCAAGGGCCTCGGCTTCACAATGGGGCGGGCTCTCGATTTCAAGGGCGTGCCGCACAACCGGTTCCACCTTGCGATCGCCCACGCCATGGGCCACACGGGACTCGTGCGGTTCGGCAACCCCGACTACTGCGGCGACGGCCCGCTCACCGGGCTTGTGTAGACGGCGGTCTGGCCCCGCTGCCTGCACAGGCCTCCGCATCAGAGCCCGCTCTCTTCATCCAAGCCCGCAGCGCAAGCAAGGGAATTCGCTCGGCCCAGCGTGATGCCGCACCGCCGGGAGGGCAGAAGTCTCGTCGCGATGGCTTTTTCGCCATCGCGCGTTAGGGTCGTGCTCTCCCGGCCGGGGCGAAAAATCCACAAGCTCCTCGAGCTTCCGCCGATCCCGGCTCGCTCCATTGATTTCGGCTTTCCGCTTTCTCTCCCAACTCCCGTCGTTTTGGCGCATACTTGTCGCTCCCCCTTTCATAGGAGTTTCGTCATGCGCCGCCTCCACCACTTCGCACTGCCCACGGCCCTGCTGATTGGCCTGGGTGTGGCCAGCCTGCCCGCCGTATGCGCTGCCCCCACGGGCAATCCCGCGTACACTGATCCCGCGAAGGCTGACGCCGACTTCCCTTTCCAAGGTGAATACGCCGGCACGGTCACGCATGATGGCCAGCCGGTGCCGTTCGGCGTGCAGTTGATCGCGCTTGGCGACGGAAAGTTCGACGTTGTCGCCTATCCGGGCGGGCTCCCTGGCGACGGCTGGACGCCCCCGAACAAGATCAAGGGCACGGGGGTTCGCGCAGGTGAGGGCGACGCAGCCGTCGTGAAGGTCGAGGCCCTCGACTGGGGCGGCAACAAGCGCAGCGGAGAAGTCCGTGACGACGCGATCGTCGTCTTCTCCGACTCCGGCAGCGAGATCGCCAGACTCGCCAAAACGATCCGCAGCAGTGCCACGCTGGGCCAGCAGCCGCCCGAGGGTGCGGTCGTCATCTATGACGGCACGGGCACCAGCACCGACACATCGAAACTCGTCGATGGCCGTGTCTCAGAGGATGGCCTTCTGATGGAGGGCGTGACCACCAAGGACAGCTTCGGCGATGCCCTCTGGCACATCGAGTTTCGTCTGCCCTACCAGCCCAAGGATCGCGGGCAGGGTCGCGGCAACAGCGGCGCGTATGTCATGGGCTGCTACGAGACCCAGATGCTCGACAGCTTCGGTCTCGAGGGGAAGGACAACGAGTGCGGCGGCATCTACAAGGCTGCGGCCCCGTTCGTGAACATGTGCCTGCCGCCCCTCACCTGGCAGACCTACGATATCAACGTCACCGCACCGCGATTCGAGGGGGAGAAGAAGGTGGCGAACGCTCGCATGACCGTGCGTCATAACGGCACCGTCATCCACGACAACGTCGAGGTGCCGACGCTGACCCCGGGCGGTCCCCTCAAGCAGGAGGCGACAAAGGGACCGCTCCACCTCCAGAACCACAGCAATCCGGTCCGCTACCGCAACATCTGGGTGCTACCGAAGTCGTGAAGCGGGAGTCGCCGGATGCCTTGGGTGTCGATTCGCAGCGGTGCACCTGCACCGGCTGCCCGTTGCTCTGCGACGACATTCTGATCACTGCCGCCGACGGCGTGGAGCAGGCATGCGACCACGGCAGCAAGACAATCCACGAGGCGCTCGCCGACGAGTTGCCTTCGGCAGCACCACCTGCCGAGGCCTCTGCGGATGATACGCCGATCGACCGCGAGACGGCCATCGAACGGGCGGCGGAGATGCTCGCATCGGCACGCCGCGTGCTCGTCACCGGTCTGGCCAACGCCCCGCTTGAGGCCATCACGGCCGCCTGCGATCTCGCTGAATCGCTCGGCGCCGCGGTCGATACAGGTCTGCCGGAATCGGCCCGTGCCGCTGGGCCCACGATCGCGCGGGCCGGCGAAGTAACCGCCGCTTTCGAAGAGCTTCGCGACCGGGCCGATCTTGTCATCTTCTGGTGCTGTAATCCCACGACATCGCATCCGCGGTTCATCGAACGGTTCGTCACGCCACCATTGGCCGATGGCCGCCCGCGTCAGACGATCGCCATCGGCCCCGACGGTGTCATGCCAGACGCATCCTCGCATCGCCACCTGCCGCTCTCCCGCGACCTCGCCGTGGAGGCGGCCCGCTTGCTCCACCTGCGGATTGCGGGCCGTCATGCCCCCGACAGGCTCGCCGGGCCGCTGGCCTCCGACTCGGCCACGTTGCACGACGCCATTCGATCGGCCACCTGCGTGGCGATCGTCACGAGCGATGCCGCCGACCCGGTCGGGCTGGAGGCCTGGAGCATCGTCCATCTGGTCCGCACGATCGCGCATGAAAGGCAGGCCTTCCAGATTCCGCTTGGCGCGGGCATCGCGGCCGGCGGTGCCAACGCCGCCGGCGCCGCGGCGGCATGCACATGGAGGTATGGGGCGGCCGGCGGAATCGCCCGCGCCGATCGCATGGGCAGCCTCTTTCTGCCGGGAGAGTCGGATGCCCGGCGGCTGATCGATCGCGGCGAGGTGGATGCCGTCGTGATCCTCGGGCGGCTGGGCGGGCCGCTCGAACAGGCGATCGCCGACCGTGGCGATGCGGTCTTGCTGGTGCGGATCAGCGATGCCGCGGAGATGACGCGACAGCCGCCCGGTCATACGATCCACCTGCGGTGTGCCAGCCTGACAACCGCCACCACCGGCACGATGCTCCGTGAGGATGGCCGCCGTGTCGTGTTGGCTCCGTCCAGGCAGTCAACGCTGCCGCACATGCGCGAACGGCTCGTCGATCTCACCGGAGCTGTTCGGCAGTCGCACGCCGTGGCTGCGGTCGGAGGCCGGCCATGAATAGAAACGCCCACAGGTCCGTCCAAGCCGACAGCCCTTCCCCTGCCCCCCACCGTTTCGTTCTCTGCGGTGGCACGATCCACGATCCACTGCACGGGCGTGATGGCATCGTGGACGACATCTGGGTCGAGGACGGCCGGATCGTCGCGAAGCCGGCCGATCCGCAACCCTTCACGCGGATCGATGCCAGCGGCCGGGTCGTGATGCCAGGCGGCGTTGACCTGCACAGCCACGTGGCCGGTCCAAAGGTGAATGCCGGAAGACGCATCGCCCCGCAACTCGCCCGTAACTCGCCCGCCGCCGTGCCGACGATCCACTCGACCGGCGCCCTCTACGCCGCGCTCGGCTACACGACCGTGTTTGATGCGGCGATCGCCACGGCCGCCGCTGGCGTGGCTCACATGGAACTCGCCGACCTCCCCATTCTCGACAAGGGCATCTACCTGCTCGCGGCTGACGATGCCGACGTGCTGGCGGCACTCGACCGCGCCGACAACGCACAGGGCGACCGCGAACTGCAGCGACTCATAGCAGCTGCGATGCAGGCCGGCCGGGGCTGGGCGGTGAAGGTAGCCAATCCGGGCGGCCCGGCATTCTGGAAGCATGGCCGCCGGGGCGACCACCGCGATCTCGACACGCCGCTGCCCGGCATGTCGCTCACTGCGCGAGTGCTGCTCGAACGGCTGTCCCGGGCAGTGCAGGCGGTCGGTCTGCCCCACCCGCTGCACGTCCACACCGCCAACCTCGGCCTGCCGGGCAACTGGCGGACGCTGCTGGAGACGATGCGCACGTTCGACGGCATTCCGGCCCATCTCGCGCACGTGCAGTTCCACAGCTACACAGGCGGCGATCTCGATGCCGACACGTTCGGCTCGGGAGTGGCATCGCTGGTCGAGTGGTTCAATGCGCATCCGGAACTGACGCTCGACGTCGGGCAGGTGCTCTTCGGCGACACGGTGGCAATGACGGGCGACTCAGCCGCCGCCGAGCATCTGGCCCATGCCACCGGCGTGCCGTGGATGTCGCACGACCTGCATCTTGAGGGGGGCTGCGGCGTGCTGCCGATCAGCTACCGCGAGAAGAGCCTAGTGCATGCCTGGCAGTGGGCGATCGGTCTGGAATGGTTTTTGACGGTTGCTGACCCGTGGCGGCTGGTGCTCTCCACCGACCATCCCAACGGCGCCCACTTCACCGCCTATCCGCACCTCATGCGGCTCTTGGGCGACGCAGCCTTCCGTCGCGAGGCGTTCGACCGGATCCATCCGGCGGTACGGAAGCGGAGCCCGCTGGCGGGTATCTCACGTGAATACACGCTGCAAGAACTCTGCATCATCACGCGGGCGGCGCCAGCGCGGATCGCGGGGCTCACGGCCAAGGGGCATCTGGGCGTCGGCGCCGATGCCGACATCACGGTCTACCGTCCCGATGCCGATCTCTCGCGGATGTTCGCCATGCCCGCGCAGGTCTTCAAGGCGGGCATGCTCGTCGCGGAAGATGGCGAACTACGATCGCTCCTGGCCGGCCACGTGCTCGCCGCCAGCGTGGAGCCAACTTAACGGTCGCATGCAGCCATCACCGCCGCGACCATCCGGTCGCTCGGAAATTCCGCCGCTGCCCGTGCGTTGGCCGCGGTTCCGTACCTGGCGGCCAGAGCGTCATCCTCGATAATGCCCAGCGCCCGCCGCGGAAACTCGCTCTCCGGCTCGGCCGGCACGATCCGGCCCGTTTCGCCATCGACGATCAGCTGCCCTGCCGCGTCGCTCGCCACCGCCACCGTGGGGATGCCGAGTGCCATGCCGTCGAGGATCGCACCGCCGCAGGCGACCTCGCCCGACTGCCAGACGAGCCGCACCTCGCGCAGGAGGTCGGGCAGGCAGTCGAGATGCGGAAAAAGATGCAGCCGTTCGGCGACCTGCTGCACCCGGGCCCGCCGCAGCAGACGGGCCCGAAGCCGCCCAGCTCCTACGAGCACATGTTCGAGCCTCTGATGCACGACTCCAAGTTGGTCAATCGCCCAGAGCAGCCGCTCCAGTTTCGCTTCCGGCACGAGCGGCGCCACGCAGAGCGTCCAGATCTTCTCTGGGTCGAGGCCGAGCCGAGCGGCAAGCTCGACTCGCGAAAGTCCCTCTGCCGATGCCGGATCGGCGGCCGGCAGGATTATGTCGATCTTCACGGGTGACACGCCCAGTTGTTCACATCCAGCCGCCACGGCGGGCGATGAGGCGATCACCCGATCGGCCTGGCCAAGCGCCAGGCCTGTGAGGGTGCCACTCGGCTGCATCGCCAGATGGCTGACAAACCGGACAGCGGGTATCAACAGCTTGATCGCGGCAGCCAATCGCGCCTGTGAGCGGCCCCATGCGAGGACCACATCGGATGATCCGAGTTCGAGTTTACGGGCAACCTGAACCAGCCGGACGGCCGCCGCAGCATCGACGACGGGCCGTGTCGAAAGCCGCTGCACGGTGATGCCAATGTGCGTCAGTCGCGTCGCAACGGCACCGCCCCCGGTGGTCACGGCGAGGTGCACGTTCCAGCCCGCAGCCAGAAATCTTTCGGAGACCAGCTCGATCTGCCGGCCGGTGCCGATGGGATCGAGTCCTCGCGACACCATCAGAATCGAGCGGGAGCGATGGGCTGGCATGGCGGACAAGGACAACGGTTCTGGTGTGGGCGCTGGGGTGATGGACGGATCGGGCAAAGCCGTCGGAGCCGAGACGATACCCGACATCGAACGCCCCGCGGAACTCGAATCCGAAAGACTCCGTTCGACGGCGGTTTTCCCGGGGATTGAAACGCCGTGACTGGGATTCTTGGGGCAGCGTCTCAGGCCTGGCCCAGTGTCCGACGGGCAGCCTGCGAAATCGCCACCACAGCGGGATTCTTGAGGCGTTTCTCGACCGAGATTGCGTACACCCGCTCCCGCACCGACTCCTCTCGACCGACGATGCCCACCCCGTACATACGCCGCACCTCATCCTCCACCGCGGTCGGCGCCGCAAACACGCCATCGCCGAAGCCACCGAACGCTTTGAGAAGGGCACTGTCCGTAAACTCCGCCCGCACCAACGGGCGGATACCCTCTTGATCGAACCACTGCTCGAGCGACCGCCTCAGCGCCGTGTTCCCACCGGGAAGGAGCATGGGCGCGCCGTCGAGTGACTTGGGAAACCCCCGACGGTATCGGCGGGTGAGCTCGTTCGTTCCGAAGAACGTTACGCCACAATCGCCAAGCAGGTGATTGAAGGCCTTCATGCCCAACTGGGGGCTCGCGGGAAAGTCGCTCACTACCAGATCAAGTTCATGGAGCGCCAGTTGCGCGAGGAGCCGATTCGGCTCACCGTCGATGCACGTGATCCGCACTTCCTGCCCGAGATGCATCGCCGGCGCCAGAAGCCTATGCACCAAGAGTTTCGGCAGCGTGTCTGCCACGCCAACGACGACCCGCATCGACATGCCAGCGGGATGCCCGGCGACCGCATCCTGCAACTCACGCCCCAACGTGAAGATCTCGTCGGCATACCGGTAGACCAGCTGGCCCGCTTCGGTCAGCCTGATCGAACGGCCAGCCCGCTCGAACAGCCGCGTCTTAAGCGACTTCTCCAGCTCCCGAATCTGACCACTCACGGTCGGCTGCGTGAGGTGCAGCTGCTTGCAGGCCTTGGTGATGCTGCCCTCGCGAGCTGCCGTCCAGAAGTAGAGCAGGTGATGGTAATTGAGCCAGCTCATGCCTACCTTACGCCGTTCGTCGCTTTATTGCACCGCACATCGCGGCGGCTCGTCGGCCTTTGCCGATCCAGCATCGTCTGCGGTCCACGCAAGTCAAGACCGGCGGCGCGGCATCCCGAGGATCCGGAACGGGGTGACCACCACGTGTCCGACCGCCCCATAAGTCCCGCCAGCATCCATCGTTATTTCCGATGATTCGCATTGGAAAGTTCGGCTTCTCTCGCGCGGCGTAGCGGCCTAGAAGCAGCACCCACTCGGGCGGAGTCCTGGCTGCACCAGCCGTGGTTCGCACGACTGGCGATTCGGCCTCCGTCCGCGATTGGTGCTGATTTTTTCATTTCTTGTTTTTTCATTTCTCGCCTCCCAAGACCTTCTCGCTCACCGAAACTCGCGAGACAACCCAGTCCGCCTGAATTGACGGCTCGCGGGCTTGGATTCCAGCGGCAACCGGTCAGGGCACGTTCAACAGCACCCCCCGCACTTGGACGGGCATGTCGGAGAGGTCAACAGTGAAATCGACACGAACCTGTACTTTTCCTTATACACCCGTGCCAACGGCGAGAGCGTGGCCGAGGCAGCGTGAGAGCCACCAGCGGCCCATGCACGCTGTGGATTTCATCACGATCGGTAGCACGCCTCATATCCCTTGCATGAGCCGCCCATGAGCCACAGTCCCGCCGGCCACGCAACACACCGCCACCCGCGGCCTTGGCAGCGACTCTCCGTCCTGCTGCGGCTCGAACGCTCCGACCTCATGACGCTGCTTGCGTTTGCCCTGGGCGTCGGCCTGCTTTCGATCGTTGCGCCCGCGGCGATCGAAGCGCTCGTCAACACGGTCGCCTTCGGCGTGCTGCTCTGGCCAGTGTTCGTGCTGTCGCTGGTGATGTTTGCATTTTTGCTCGTCGCCGCGGTGCTGCGGGCCCTACAGACCTTCGTCGCTGAGTGCCTCCAGCGTCGCCTCTTCGTGCGGACGGCCGATGCTTTTGCCAACCACTTCTCGCGGGCCGAGATGGAGGCCTTCGACGGCCGTAATCCCACCGACATCGTCAACCGGTTCTTCGAGATTTCGACGGTGCAGAAATCGGTGGCAACCTTGCTCGTCGACGGCATCGGCATCGTGATGATCACGATCGTCGGCCTGATCGTGCTGGCGTTCTACCACCCGTACCTGCTCACCTTTTCAGTCGTAATGGTCATCTTGGTCGTCTTCATGCTGGTCGTGCTGGGGATCGGAGGCGTGCGGTCGAGCATCGACGAAAGCTACGCGAAGTTCGACATGGCTGCCTGGCTGGAGGAGATCGCCAAGTGCCCGCACACGTTTCGTTTTGGTCGCGGCGGTGAGCTTGCCCTCGACCGCGCCGACAGTCTGGCTGATGCCTACGTCACGGCCCGCAAACGGCACTTCCGCGTGGTCTGGAGACAGACGCTCTTCGCCCTCTTGCTCGAGGCCTTTGGCAGCACGGTGCTCCTGGGACTGGGTGGCTGGCTGGTCATCAACCGCCAGCTCACGCTCGGGCAGCTTGTTGCGGGGGAACTGATCGTCACTCTCGTCCTGTCGGCCCTGTCGAAGATCGGCAAATACATCGAGATTTTTTACGACTTGCAGGCGTCGCTCGATAAACTTGGGGTGCTCGACCAGTTGCCCATCGAAACCGACGGCGGAGAGATCCTGCCACCACACCAAGGCCCCATGGCCGTGGTGGCGGAGGTGATCCGCGACGGCCACTCCCCCCAACGACTGGACGTCGGCCCCGGCGAACACATCGCTGTCTCAGGTCCCTCGGGAAGCGGCAAAACCTTCCTGCTTGAATTGCTCGGTCTGCTCCGCATGCCGCGGGAAGGGCTGCTCGAGCTCGACGGGATCGATGCCCGCTCGCTCGACCGCGCTGCCACGAGGCTCCTGTTGGCCTATGTGGGCCAGGCCGAGACCTTTGCAGACACGGTCGCGGAAAACGTGCGGGTTGGCCGCGACGACTTGTCCTCGGCCGACGTTCGTCACGCACTCGAAATGGTCGGCTTGTCGGACCGTGTGGCGCGACTCCCACAGGGCGTGGCCACGCCACTGGCCTCCGACGGCCTGCCGCTCTCCTCCAATGAGATTTCCCGACTCTCGATCGCCCGGGCGCTGGCTGGCAAGCCCCGCCTGCTCCTTATCGATGGCCTGCTCGACGGCCTCGACACCCAGGACTGCCCGGAGCTTGTCGAATCGATTTTCGACCGTAACGCACCTTGGACTCTCGTGATCGTGACGGCACGCAACGATATCAAGCAGCGGTGCGACCGCACCGTGGTGTGGGCATGAGCACCAAAACCAACAGCACGAGCGGAGATGGTGGCCGGCGGTCGGCCCTTGCCGGTGCCGCCACGCCGCGGGTGGTCCGACTTGTCGCCCGTCTCCTTTTTCTCACCTTCCTGGCCGCCCCCTTCCTCCTGGCGCTCGTACCCTGGCAGCAGACCATCCAGGGGCAGGGAACGTTGATCGCCTATACCCCCGACGAACGGATGCAGGTGCTGACGGCCCGCGTCTCCGGCCAGATCCGCCGCTGGCACGTTGTCGAGGGAACCCGCGTCAAGGCGAATGATCCGGTGGTCGACATCGAAGACAACGACCCCGAACTGGCGGCACGGCTGGAGGCCCAGCGGGGCTTTCTCGGCGAACGTCTCGTCGCAGCCCGGCTGGAAGTGGGCGAACTGCTGGCGGCCTCGAAGGCCCAGGAATCGGCTCGTGAGGCGGCAATGAATGCTGCCGCGGCGAATCGCGAAGCGGCGAAGAGGGCGATCGAGGTGGCGGAACAGGCGGGGGCCAACGCGGAATATGCGCAGACCTTCGAGCAGAACCGCTTCAAGATGTTCGAGGAACTGTTCAACAACCCGAGTTTCGGCGGGCTTGAAAGCCGGCTGTCACGGGACGAGGCCCGGATGCGGGCAGACCGCGCCACCACCGATACCGACAAGGCCACCGCAGAGATACAGCGGGCCCAAGCCACGCTCCTGACGCAGGAGGCGCTGATGATGCAGGCGGATGCCGCCGGCCTCTCCGCGATTGCCGTCGCCCGCAGCAATCTCCGCAAGAGCGAACAGAATCTCTTCGCTATCGAGCGGGAGATCCAGGAGATCGACAATCGCATCGAGCGGTTCAAGGCGCGGATTGTCCTGGCGCCGTGCGACGGGACCGTCTTTCGCATCTCGGCCGACGTCGGCCAGGGGGGCCAGTATGTGAAAGAGGGCGAAGACCTCTGCACCATCGTTCCCGACACGAATGACCGGGTCGTCGAACTGCTACTTGATGGTGTCGATGCGCCCCTGGTGCTCGCCTACGCAGAACGCACCGGCCACATGCCGCATGTGCGGCTGCAGTTCGAGGGCTGGCCGGCGGTGCAGTTTTCCGGCTGGCCGGAACTGGCAATCGGCACCTTCGGTGGTCGAATCCGTCAGATCGATGCCGCCAGTCGGGGTGCCGGTAAGTTCCGTGTGTTGATCGAGCCCGAGCAGCGGCTGGCCGGCGATCCCTGGCCCGATGCCCAGTTTCTCCGGCAGGGCAATCAGGCGATCGGCTGGGTGTTTTTGAACCGTGTGCCGCTGGGCTACGAAATCTGGCGGCGACTCAATGGCTTCCCCCCGGTGCTCGCCCCCGGCTCGAAAGCCCCGGATGGCGGTAAGGATGGAGCCAAGCCGCCCAAGATCAAGGTCGGATGAAGACGCCGCAGCACATTTCAGTTCCGGTGTTTGTCCTGGTGGCCACTGCCCTGGCGGCCCTGCAGGCCTGTGCGCCCACCGTCTGCGCCGCAGGCGAGCCAGGCCGCTTCGTGCCAGCTCCAGACGCCGTCAGCATGGAGCCATCGCCGCACGGCACGCTCGGCCTCCAGCCGATCCTCACCCAGTCATTCCTGCAGGCGACCGACGCGCCCATGTCACTGCCGCCCGCGACGCCGATAGGCACCGTCGAAGTGCTACCCGCACCGGCAGCGGCACCAGACCGCTCGTCGCTGCCTCGCGATGTTGCGCCGTCCAAGCCCTCGATCTCGCCGCAATTGCCGGGCTTGAAACTCGACGACCGGGCCGCACCACTGACACTCGAGGATGTTCTCAGGAGCGTGCTTTTGAGCTACCCACTGCTGCAGGCGGTCGAACGGGAACGGGGCATTGCGGCCGGCAAGCTCACCACCGCCATGGGCGCCTTCGACACGAAAGTCAACATGGCCGGCCAATCGCTCGCGCCGGGCACCTACGAAAACTACCGGTCTGATTTCGGGTTTTCACAGCAGTTCATGACCGGAGGCATCAGTGCCTTTGGTGGCTTCCGCACCGGCTTCGGCGATTTCCCCACCTACAACCTTGGGCAGAAGACGGCCAACGCAGGGGAATGGCGCGGTGGGCTCAACATCCCGCTCGCCCGCGACCGCGAGATCGACCGCGCCCGGGCCTCCCGGGCCCAGGCGGCGCTCGACGTGTCGCTCGCCGAGCCGACGATCGAGCGGAGCCGTCTCGATTACATGAAGTCGGCCGCCCGGTCCTACTGGAATTGGCTGGGCAGCGGCGAACGGTATGCCGCGACCGAGCGGCTCCTCGAACTTGCGACCGAACGCGACAAGCAGCTCAGCCTCAAGGTGAACAGCGGCATCGTCGCCAGCATCGAACGGGTGGACAACCAGCAGAACATCGCCCTGCGAAACGGACTCATCGTGCAGGCCGACCGGGCGCTCCAGCAGTCCTCCATCGAGCTGTCGCTCTACCACCGGAACGAGAGCGGGCAGCCACTGCTGGCCCGCCGCAGCCGGCTGAGTCCGGTGCCCACGCCTGTGGAGCCGACGGTCGAACTCTACGAGCAATCGATCGCGCGGGCGTCTTCGGCACGGCCGGAGTTTCAGCGACTGTCGCTCCAGCGGGAGAAGCTCCTTGTCGAACGCAAACTCGCCGTCAACCAGACACTCCCCGGCATCGACGGCCAACTCATGGGCAACCAGGATGCTGGCTACGGGAAGAGCCCCCTTTCGGGTCCGAATGGCCTCGACCGTCAGGTGCTGCAGGCCGCGCTCGTTTTTCAAATGCCCGTGCAGCGGCGGGACGCCTTCGGCAAAATCCAGACGCTCGACTCCCAACTCACGCAGATCAATCGGCAGCTGAGCTACGCCGGGGATCAGGTGCGGGCCGAGGTTCAGGACGCCTTCTCGCTGCTGGAACGGGCCTACGAATTCCACGAGCAGGCGAAGCAGCGATTGGAACTGGCGAGGCTCGTGGCGCTCGCCGAGCGGGAGCAGTTGCGGCTGGGACGCAGCGACGTGCTGCGGGTGACCCTCCGCGAGCAGGCGAAGTTCGAGGCCGAACTCGCCGAGGTCAACGCCCGTCAGGAATACTGGCGGGCGGAGAGCGACCTGCGGGCAGCCGACACCTCTCTGGGACTCAATCTGCCTGAGTTCCAACTGCCTGCTGCGCCGCCGAACGAATGACCGCAGGGCAGGCGCCGTGCCGAATCAACCGGGCGGCGCGACTGCAGGCTCGGTACCGCCCGGGGTCAGATCGTTGGCGTCCAGTGTGGCGACATGTGGCAGGTGCCGCCAGGCGCCGTCGTAGTCGAGTCCGTATCCGACCACGAACAGGTCAGGAATGTCGAAGCCGACGAAGTCGGGCTGGATCGACACCTCCGCGCGGCCCTGCTTCCGCAGGAGCACGAGCGACCGCACGCTCGCCGCCCCCCTGCCCCGCAGGTCGGCGAGAATCGCGTCCAATGTCCGGCCACTGTCGAAGATGTCGTCCACAAGGAGCACGTGCTGCCCTGTGAGATCTGGCAACAGATCGAGCCGCAGGTCGAGCCGGCCCGGCCGCGTCGCCGTGCCGCGGTAGCTGCTGGCCCAGACCATCGAGAGCCGCACCGGGCCGTCGAGCCTGCGAATCAGGTCCGACACGACCACGACGCTGCCGGTGAGCACGCCCACGACGGTGAGCGGGCCGTCACCACAGGCCTGCCGCACGTCGCGGGCCAGGCGGTCGATCCCCTCGGAAAGCTGTTCGGCGGTGAGCAGGGTCTGCATACGGGACGGTGGAACGGCGGAGAAGGTAGAGTGGCTCTGGATTATCCACGTTTTCCTCTTCCGCGTCACGCCATGGCGTGTTGACGAGCGCCGTTTTACCCATGCCAGCCCCCCCTGCTCAACCGCCGCGCCCGCCCGCCCCGCGGCCACACTGGTCGCTGATCACCGTCGCCGGCCATGCCTGCGAGCTTTTCGAGCCGCCCGGGGCCGAGCCCGGCCGGGCAGCGATCTATCTCCACGGGGTGCACGAGTCGTGGCTCCAGGAATCGGCTGGGCTCCGCGACGCAATCGAGGCGGCCAGTCTGCACGTGATCGCGCCGCGGACGGGCCGCTCCTGGTGGCTCGACCGGATCATGCCAGTCTTCGACAGGGGCATCACGCCGGAGCGATTCGTTCTGGAGCAGGTACGGGCCGAGATCGCACAACGGTTTGGCACGAGACCGCCCGGCATCGCCCTGATCGGCACGGGGATGGGAGGCCAGGGGGCGCTCCGCATCTCGTACCGGCATCCGACGGTCTTTCCAGTGTCGGCCGCCATTGCCCCGGCGATCGATTTTCACTTGGCGATGCGGGAGTGCGACGACCGTGATGACGGCGAATACTACGACACGCTCTGGGAGACCTACGGCGACGTGGAACGGGCGCGTCAGGATACGGCGATCCTCCACGTCCATCCGCTCAACTGGCCGCGGCACCAGTGGTTTGCCAGCGATCCTACCGATATCCACTGGCACGACGGCGCCGCCCGCCTGCAGAGCAAACTCCGGGCGCTCGGCATCCCACATACGGCGGTGCTCGAACCGCGGGGGAACTCCACCGCCGACCTGGCCGCCGACCTGGCCCCCGACATGATTCGGTTTATCGTGGACGCTCTGAGCCAGGAATCCCGCCGGCTAGCGTGACGGGAAAGCCGGAGGCGGGAGCGAATGACCGCCCAATACAAGCCCGACGCGCAAGCGAGGGAATCCGCGTCAACCGCCAAAGTACGGCTTCAGAATATTCCGGGCGACCCGCAGGGCACGCTTGCTGCCCTCGATGCTCTTGCCAAAGGTATCGTCCTCGACCTCGATGCAGACCGGGCCGTCATAGCCGACCCGCATCACCTCAGCCATGAAGCGGCCCCAGTCGATCTCGCCATAGCCCGGGATGCGCGGCTGGTGCCAGCGGGAGGGGAAATCGAAGCGGCCATACTGTTCGAGCCCTGCCCGATCGATCCGCACGTCCTTGGCATGCATGTGGAAGAGCTTTCCGCGAAACCGCTCCAACACGCCGATGGGGTCCATGTCCTGCAGCACCAAATGGGACGGATCGAAGTTGAGACCAAACGCGGGTGAGTCGATGTCCGCGAATGCCCGCGACCAGACCGCCGGCGTCGCCATCAGGTTCTTACCGCCGGGCCACTCGTCCCGCGTGAAGAGCATAGGGCAGTTCTCGATCCCGATCCGCACGCCGTGCTCCTCTGCAAGCTTCACGAGCGGCTTCCAGACGGCGAGAAACCGCGGCCAATTCTCGTCGACCGTCTTCGTCCAGTCACGGCCGACAAAGCCGTTGACCGTTGTCAGACCGAGGAGCGGTGCGGCCACGATCAGCTTTCGGAAATGAGCGATCGCGGGTTCCGACACAGACGGGTTTGGATCGAGCATGTTGGGATAGAAGCCGAGGCCACTGATCGAGACGCGATGCCGATCGCAGGCGGCGCGGATGTCATCGGCCTGCGTCTGCGTGAACGCAGTGACGTCAACGTGGGTCACACCGGCGTATTTGCGGTCGGCGGCCCCGACGGGCCAGCACATTGCTTCGACCGTCGAGAATCCCTCGGCGGCCGCGAAGGCGAGGACCTCGTCGAGCGACAGTTCGGCGAGGATCGCAGAAACGAATCCCAATTCCATGACGTGGAGTTCTCCCGGGACGAACGACGCGGAAACAAGAACGACTTTGTATCTCGGGATCTCGAATACTCCGACACCCGCTCTACGTCCCGGGCAACGGGCGGCTGACAGGCTTTGCGGCCGGAGCCGAGCCGAAGCCCGGGGTGCGGAGGCCTCCGCCGATGCCGCCAGCCCCGGCATTGAGCTGATCAAGGTCGAGGTAGCGGGCGTCGTCCACGTCCACGCGGTTGATCGCCCGCCAGTACAGAATTTTACCAGCCGAGGCGCTCGACGTCGCCGCGCCCACCTTCGCCTGCCGGTAGAGCTGCGCGTCACTGCGGCCGTCACCCTCGAAGACGAGTAGGTCCTTCGCCTCACTCCAGGTGAGCCGGGCGCTCCGCGCGGTGAACGATTCCCCTTCCACGAGCACGTTGCCACCTGCGGCCATTTCGATCGAACTGCGTTTCTGACCCGGTGCCGGCGGTGCCTGGCCCACTCCCAGCACGTCGCTGGAGATCGTCACGACCCGCGGCGGCAGGCCTGAGGCAGCGTGAGGGTCGAGCGTGTCGCCCCACTTCGCGACCGAAGAAAATCGGGGACGGGAGTGA
>CANHCU010000048.1 GCA_947459185.1 Planctomycetaceae bacterium
ACCCGGACGTTGCGGGTGCGCACCCGCAACTGCCGCAGGCCGGCGAGCAATCCGGTGCCGCCGCACCCACGGCCTACATGGCTCGCGGTGAACTCCGGCCCGTAGTGTTCCTCCGCCACTTTCCGGTGCTCGTCGAATCGATCCGTGAACCGGCCGTTGACCCACGTCACCAGTTCACGGTTACTGCGGAAGTTGGTGCTGAGGTGCAGAATCTCTCCGCCGCAGTCCCCGATACGCTTCTTGACGAACTCGAACGTATCGATATCGGCCCGCCGGAACCGGTAGATCGACTGCTTCGGGTCGCCCACCACGAACAGGCTGCCCGGCTTGATCGTCGCGGATCGCCAGTCGGTCGCGGTGTCGGCATTCGCCGTCAAGAGGAGGAGGATCTCCGCCTGCAGCGGATCGGTGTCCTGAAACTCGTCCACGAGCAGGAAGGGGTGCCACTTCGCGAACGCGACCCGCACATCGGGCCGTTTCCGCAGCAGCCGGGCGGTCCGATCGAGCAGGTCGTGGAACGAGAGCAGGCCCTCGGCAAGTCGCAGCTGCTCGTAATGCTCCCGAGCCCGTTGCAGCAGCGGGATCACGAACTGATAGCGGTAGGCCCGCCACCGCGCGAGCGGGCCTGCGAGTTCGGCCACGGTATCGTTCCACCACGTTTCGAGTTCCTCGACACGTGCCTTCTGCAATTCGCGATGCGCGGCCGTGCCCGGTCCTGGCAGCCAGAGGCTCTGGATCATTTTCGGACACGCTCCCTCGAGCTTCTCGGCCGCACGGAAAAGCGACGCGGGTGAATCGTCAGGCCGCGCATGGTAGGCCTGCCGCACCGCTTCGAGCGTGCTCATGAGTCTGTCGCTCACGGCCCGTTCGTTCCACGGCACAAACACCCCCTCGAGTGTCGTGGTGATCTCGCCGCAGAGCCGTTCCATGACGGCCTTCACGTCGGGCGGATCGACGGGCTCGCACGGCCAATCGCCGACGTCGCCATGGGCGACGAACGTCTCGAATGCGGACCGCAGGTCCCGAAGATCCACGCCCGCGTCCTCAAGCGCCTGCCGCGAGGCGGCGAGGGCCCCGTCGCCGGGGACGATGTCGCAAAACTCCCGCCACGCGCGGCCGCGGAGGACCTGTTCGGCGGCTGCGTCCATCGTTTCCACGGCGGGATCGAGGCCGGCCTCGATCGGCCGATCCTTGAGCAACCGCCCGCAGAACGAGTGGACCGTGCCGATCACCACGGTGTCGATCTCGGCGAGTGCGGCCTGCAGCCGCTGCCGTTCGTCGGCCAGCATGGCTGCATCGGCCGAGTCTTTCTCGAGCCGCTCGCGAAACCGACGGGCCAGTTCGGCCGCCGCCTTCTTGGTGAACGTGATCGCCGCAATCTGGCTGGCGGTGGCCTTGCCCGTGCGCACGAGCGCCGTCATCCGATCGACCATGCAGGTGGTCTTGCCGGTGCCCGCCGAGGCCTCGACGAGCATGCTCCGGTCGAGCGCCGTACGAATCGCTTCGCGGGCGGCGGCGTCTCCGAGACCGTCCGGTGGTGGCTCATCGGCGACCATGAATGGCTGCGGTGTGGGACTCGATACGGCCACCACCGGCGTCTGGTCTTTCGCCTCACGCACGCCATCGAACAGTTCCGCAAGCGTCTCCTCGTTCGGCCCGTACTTCCCCTCGTCATTCCGGAGCTTGCGGCGGGCAGCCTGGGTAGTGGCGGCCTTGTCACCGCAGACGTCGAGAAAGTCACAGAAGCTGCAATCGTCCTGAGCAGTGGTGGGCAAGAAGGCTCCGGCTGCGACGATCCCACAGAGTTTCTCCACGAGCGCATCCACGCCCGCAAGCTGCTCGGCTGTCCACTCGAGCCGTTCTCCGTGGGTATCGACGCCGGGAAACAGGTAGGAGAACCGCGTGACGTGCCCCGCATCGCCAACAGCCCCGCGGACCACGTGGCGAACCATCAGCACGTAGAGCCCATGCTGCAGCCGGCGGCCGTCGTCGAACACCGCCAGCGGATCTTTGCCGCTCTTCTTGAATCGGGTCGAACGGCCTTTCTTGTAGTCGATGATCGTGTAGCCCTGCTCGACGCCCTCGCGACCGTCGATGTCGATGCGATCGACGAACCCGCGAAGACGGAGCGTCCGGCCGCCATCCAACGACAACGCCACCGGTTCTCGGCAGTCGAACTCGGTGCCCTCTCGCTTGGGCATGAACCCAATCGCGGCCTCGAGCGCCACCGGCCGGCAGCCGGTGTCAGCGCAATACCTTTCCTCGACCCTTAGAAACGTCCGCAGCGCAGCGGCCACTTCCCGCCGGCAGGCGGCGACGGCCGCCTCATCGCTCGTCGGCTTCTCGGACCGCTTGCCCTCGAGCACGTCGTCGAGCACCGCCAGGATGTCGGCCTCGTGCTCCGCGAATCTGGGCTGGGGCGAATCGGCCGGCCGGCCGGGGCCGGTGTGGAGGAATCGCCGCATGAACCGTTCCAGCACCGTATGGAGAACGTCCCCGTGCTCCATGTCATCGAGCCAGCGGTCCTGCTCGGGCTCGAGCGAGTCGATCGGCTTGACCTCGAGCCCGTATCGGAAGAAGAACCGTCGCGGACAGGCTCCGAGCGCCTCGAGGCTGTGAGCCGATGCCTCACGACCGGCCGGGTTCGTGGGGTCGAGCTCTGGACCGGCTGCGGGGACGAGTCCGTCCCACTCCGTGAACCGCGACGAGCGGCGTTGCTCCTCGGCCTCGATGCCCCGCGCGAGTGCCGGGCCGTGGCCCGCGACCGCCTGGCTGACCGCGGCCATCGATGGGTTTTCGCCAAGCGTGGCCAGCCACCACTCCGACTCGTTGAGCGCCGCAGCCGGATCGTGCGGGACGAATGACTCGGTCTGGTCGGCGATCGCCGCCAGAAACTCGGCGAGTGTCGCCTGCGGTGCCCCGGCATGGCGACGGTAGACCTCCAGAAGCAGCGGACTGGGAAAAACCTCCGCCTGCTGCACGAGGTCGCGGCAGCTATAGGAGAAGTGAACGTCGCCCCGGAGGCGTCCCAGAAGTCTCCAGAAGTCGGCTCGCACCTTGGCGGCCGCAACCGCCCCGACCTCGAGCGCGTCCGAGATGGCGGCCCGATCCGCGTCGGGCAGCACGGGGTCGGAAGTGGCCGGGCCAGGGAAGCGGTTTTCGTCGAGGCCCACAATGAACGTGTGCGGTCGGCCGGAGTGGCCACCCGCCCCGATCGAGGCGACGTGCAGACAGCCGGGACGAGCGGCGGTGCCCATCACGACGAGCGTGTCGGCCAGTCCGGCGAGCCATTCGAGCGTCTCTCGCGGATCAGCGCCGGGATGCTTCGCAAGCCACCGCTCCATGTCTGCCAGTTCGGCGACGAGCCGGTTCTTCGCGTTGTTGTCGAACTGGCCCCGGGCCGCCGCAACCTGCTCGAGAAACAATCGGGCCCGTTGCACGAGCCCGGCTGCGGTTCCTCCCTGGGGCGGCTCGCACTCCACGAGCCGCGCGAGCACCTTGGCGAGCACCCGCAGCGACGCCAGCCGGCGATCGCGGCCTCGCACCGCCGTATCCTCGTCGAACTCCTGCTCCTCATCCGGATCACGGCTGCCACCCACGAACGAGGAGAGCGGAGCAGCCTCCACCGCCACGATCGCCGCACGCACCTTGTCGGCCGCATGAGAGAGGTCGAATCCGATCCTCAGTCGCCGGAGTTCGCGGAGCAGTCCTGCCTGTGTGATGGGCCGCTCTGCCGACTCCTGCATATCGACGAGGTCTTCGCCTTCATCGTCAAGCGGCTCCGAGGTGGCCGCATCGGCCGCAGTGGTGGCGGCGGTCGTCCGCTCGACTCGATTCCAGTCGAGCAGCCCGTCGCGGAGCATCCGCACCAGCCGCCACTGCGGATGCCCCTCGGCCCGCCAGGCCAGCCACGATGCCAACGCCCGTGCGGGCCGGGACTCGCGAATCGGCAGTCCCTCGGCAAATGTCACCGGCAGTTCCGCCGTCGTCTTCCCTTCGCCGGCACGGCTGCCTGCCATCACCGACAGCACCTCCTGGATGATGGTCGGGTAGGTGGCTGCGTCGGTGTGCAGGAGTTCGACCGTGTCGAGCGGAATGCCCGCCGCCAGGCAGCGACGCAGGACGCCGCGCACCTCGTTCACATCCCCGATCGCGCGGAAGAAGCAGGGCGTCGGGCCGCTCTCCGGAGTGGTGAACGACTCTGCCTCCGGATCGATCGACAGTTTTCGGACGCGATCGCCGAGTGCATCGAAGACCCGGCTCTCCAGCGGCCGCAGGCTGAGCTCGTCAGGAATGAGGATGCACCGCACTGCAGTGGGCAATTGGTCGGCCCTTGCCAACGCGAGTGCGATCGCGGCGATGTCTGCGGCGTCTGCAAGATTCTCGGCGGCGAGTTCCGCCGCGTAGTCCTCGAGAAGCAGGGCGATGTCATGGCCCTTCGTGGTGCCGGCGACACCGTCCCGCCGTCGCACATCTTCGGCCGCGACGCTCGCCATCCGCAGGGCAGACAGGCTGGCGAACATGCGTTCCGTCAGCCGGCGGTAGGAACGGGGCGACTTGAAATACCGCAGGCGGCCGCCACGGTCGGCAGTCACGAGCACTTTCTCAAGGAGCACGAGCGATGCTCGCTGCGAAGCGACGGAGCGGCCCAAGGCGGTGAGCAAAGGCGCGGCGATGTCGTAGCAAAGCGCGCGGGGCGTGGTCGCCCGAACATTGAATACGGGCAGTCCACCGAGGGCGACTGCGTCGAGCCACTGTCGTGCGACACGGCGGCTCGGAGCGACGAGCCAGATCGGCGCGCGCTGCTCCTCTTTGACCGCAGCGATGATCGACTCCACGATTCGAGCGCGACGAACGGGGGCATCGGCGGATGGGGCGTGCTGCCGCACCGCTCCGTCTTTTCCCGGAACCCATTCCTCAATCGCCATCCACTGCTGCGTCATGGTTCGAACTCCATTTGAACGGATGCGTCGGCACCGGGTCCCGGCCGTAATAGTCTACGGATCCCGGCGTTCGGCGCTTCCAGCCGACGGCGGCCGCGAGACGTGGAGCAGATCCGCGGCCTGTTGGGCGGCCGTTTCGGCGTGCCTTTGCCGCCCAGTGCGGGCTTCTCAATTTTATTGAGTCCTGACTACTCGGAACCCGGCGCTGCAGTTCCGGCTGTCCGGCTCGGTCCAGGGATCGGCGTCTGTTTGAATCGTGCAATGGGGCGAAGTAGCGTTGTCGAGTCGGGCGCTGACCCGATCTACACGCAGTTCGTCAGCCATGTTCATCCGCCATGTTTGTCCATAAGGAACAACTCGAGTACGTTCTCCGGCCGGACGACTACCTCTCTCCGGAGATCCATCGGAGCGAGGTCGAGCGGCTGTTCCTGGCAGCCTGGCACCCCGTGGCGGTGGCCTCCGACCTGTCACGCGAGGGCGATTTTGCGACGCTCGAAATCCTCGGCCGGCCCATCCAACTCCGCAGGATCGACGGTGTTCTTCGCGCCTACCTGAATGTCTGCTCGCACCGCCACTGCCTGCTGACGGACCTTCCCCACGGCAATGCCCCGCGGATCATCTGCCAGTACCACGGCTGGGAATATGCAGCAGACGGCAAGGTGGCGAAAGTGCCCGATGGCGGCTGTTTTAAGCCCTTCGACCGGGAGAACGCCCGACTGCAGACCTTTCCCGTGGAGACGTGCGGCGATCTGGTCTTCGTGCGGATCGCAGCGGATGGCCCCACGCTCCGCGATCATCTGGGCGAGTGGTTCGACCGCGTTGCGGCATCGTTCACCGCTCCCTACAAGTGCAACTGGCGGTATGCGAGCGATTTCGCCTGCAACTGGAAGATCCCGGTCGAGAACACGGTCGAGACCTACCACCTGCCCTACATCCACCCCACGACGCTCGGCGGCTTCGGCCTCATCCCGGAAGAGGCGCAGAAGCACTATCTGGAGAACCGTTCCACGACGCTCGTCTACGACCTCGGTAGCGACAGCGAGCCGGTGAAGAAGCAGCGTCAAGTGGTGAGCTGGCTCGGCGGCGGCACGACGACAGACCAGTACATCCACCACCACATCTTTCCGAATCTCGTGTTCACGTTCTCAGACCTGTTCACGTATGCGCAGGTCTATCTGCCGACCGGCCCCGCGACCTCCTCCACGCTGGCGTGGATGTTCAGCCTCGATGGCACGAAGCGAAACCCGTTTGCCCGCGTGATCGCCCGACTGGCCGCAAGGCATGGCGTGCAGGCCAACTCCGCCATCCAGCAGGAGGATGCGAGCGTCTTCGCGGCGCAGCAGCGAGGCATCACCGCCACGCCCTTCAAGGGCTGCATCGGCACTCGCGAGGAGCGGATCTGGTGCTTTCACCAGTACCTCCGCTCGGCTTGTGCTGACCCGTCGCTCCGGGCCTAGCGTTGCGGCGTCATCCGCCTTACAGAATCCGTGAGGGGCTGCCCATGCCCCGAGAGCCGGCGTTGCTTGGGCACCGATCCGTCTCAGCGGATTGGTCGTCGCAGGCAGGATGCCGGAGCGCAGTCAGCATCGAGTGGGCGAAGGCCATGGATGGCCGTAGCGAACGTCCGGCGACGGGGCATGGGCAGCCCCGAACCGTTGTGCCGGTCCACGCTAGGCGTGGGCGAGAGACGCCGGCCGCGAGGCGAGCCGGCTGATCATGTCGACCGCCAGGCGACGGCCCGCAGGGTCGCCAGCCTCGATGGCGAGTGCACCACGGCCACACAGCTCGGCGGCCGCCACTCTGCCTGTGAGAAGCCGCTCCAACGATTCCGCAGCCAGCCAGACCGTCGGAACCGACGGCGCGGGTAGGCCGACATGAAGCGACACCGGCAGGCCATTTTCAATGGCGACCGTCCACTGTCCGCCACCGGCTCCGGTGGCCGCGAGGCCGACCGCGGAGGCCGATCGCGGCCCCGACCAGGCAGCCCGCCCGAGCACCCCTTCGATCGCGGCCCTCGGAGTCGACTGCCTCGCTTCGCGGCCCGGCGGCGGCCAGCGGAAGTTGTTGCCGATTGCGAACCGGCAGAGGCGGCGAATCGTCTCCTCGTCGAGGGCTGGCGCCGGCAGGCCCGGCACGGCGCGGTGCGTGTTCGTGGCGTCAAACCGCGGGTCATCACGCCAGTAGGCCTTGTAGACATGCATCTGGTCGAGGAACAGCTTGCCGAGCGTGAGCGGGTCGAAGGCGACCGCGGGCTTCGGACCGGGGGCTCCAGAAACCGCGAGTGCCTCCCGCTTTCGCTTCAGTTCGGCGGCCATCTCCACGACCAGCCCCTCGAACACGCTGCAGAGCGTGCCGACGCTCGTGGGCGCATCGGATGTCAGGTGGTACGTCCGACCGTGGAGCGACTCGTCGAGGATGATCCGCGTCATCACGGCCGACACCCAATCGACCGGGACAAGGTTCTTGCATTCCGTCCCGGTCATGCCAAGCACGTCGAGGAGCGAGCCGGGCTCCATTTCCGCGCCTACGAAAGCCTGCACGAAGGGCTGCACGATCCGCAGCGGCTTGTAAAAGCCGTGGAACGTGTTCGTGAAGCCGTTGACGAGGTCGCCGACGATGATGCTGGGGCGGTGGACGGTGCAGACCTCGAGACATTCGGCCACCGTGGCCTCCGCCTCCGAAGTGATCTTGCTGCGTTCGTAGTCATTGCCAGGGATCTGGCCGACGTCGAGCTCGCTCTCCAGGATTTGTCCCTGCCGCAGGCCGCAGACATACGCGCTCGACACATGATGCAGCCGGCGGATACCGGTATCGCGACAGAGCGCCAGAATGTTCCGGGTGCCCGTGACATTGCTCGTGTAGGGCTCGCCGTCCGACTCGCGGAGTTGGAACGACAGGCTGGCCGCCGAGTGGATCAGCTCGCGGACGTTCCCCGCGACCCACGACCGCTGTTGGGCCGTGAGCCCGAGTCCGTCCACGGACAGGTCGCCCTCGAGCACCACCGGACACGGCACGTCAACGCCGGCGACCTCCCGCCAGTCGGCGAGCAGTTCGTCGACACGTTCCGCGGCACCGGCGGTCTTCGAACCGCGAACGATCACGGCTATGCGGCGGCCGGCGGCGGCAAGATCGCGAAGCAGCGACCGGCCGAGCAGGCCGGTTGCACCAGAGAGCAGGATATAGGAATCGTGACTTGGCATACGTGTCAGACGTGGATGGCGGCTCCTCCATCGACGACGAGCGTCTGTCCCTGCACAAGATCGGAGAGCGGACTGGAGAGAAAGAGCACGGCATCGGCCACGTCGGCCGCCTCGAGCATCCGTTCGCCCATCATCGTCTTGTATTGGCGGCCGGCGAACATCTCGGCGGCGCCGGGGAGCCGCTTGGTCGAGTCGGTCTCCACGAGCCCCGCCTCGACCACGTTGACGTTCACGCCGCGGTCGCCGAGTTCAAGCGCCCAGTGTCTGGCCAAGGCTGTCAGCGCCGCCTTCGAGCCGCCGATGAGGCCATACATCGGCAGCGCCATGTGCGTGCCATGACTGGAGAGCACAACGGCCTTGCCCCGACCCGGGGCCGACTCGAGCAACGGCGCCGCGGCCTTCAGCAGATAGACGAACGACAGCACGTTCGTGTGCATCGCCGCGTCGAAATGCCGTTGTGTGGTGGCGGCCAGTGGACGGAACCCGCCCGTGGCCGCGTTGTGGACGAGGATGTCGAGCCGGCCGAATTCCTGTTTGATGAAGCCGACCATGTCGTCGACGTCTTCCTCCTGGCCGACGTCGGCCCGCACGCAGGCAACGTGGCGGCCCATGGCGGCGATCTGTGCCGCGACTTCGTCGGCTTCGCGGCCGCTAGTGACGTAGTTGACGACGATGTCGGCGCCCGCCTCGGCGAGGCGGAGGGCACAGGCCCGGCCAATGCCGCGGCTGGAGCCGGTGACGAGGGCGACCTTTCCGGTGAGATCAATCATGGGCGATAAGCCTCCGGGAAACGTGTATGGGACTGGAAAAGGGCACGCCGGGCAGGTGTGGCCGCGACGGCGACGATGTGCCTGTTGATGCCGATGAAACACCCCGTGCCACGGACATCGGCGAAAGGATCCTGCGCGATCCATGCGAAGCCCGCGGCCGACAGGTCGCGAATCGTCACCGTCCTGGGCCGGAATTCGCTATCGAGATGGGCCGCCTTGTAGGCAGCCTCTTTGGCGGCCCAGAGCAGCGCCCGCAGGAGGCCATGATCGTCAGGCATCAGCGACAGTTCGTCGGGCGTGAACCACGTATCGAGACCTCGTCCAGCCTCAGCAGGATCGACGATGTCGAGTCCCACCCACGCGCTGTCGCACAGGGCAGCACCAACCAGACCCTGCAGGTGCGAAATCGAGACCGACACACACGTTGGGATTCCGTGGACGAAGGCAATGGGCCGACCCGACGGCATGACTGCCGCGAGACGCACGGCACCGACGTCGAGATCGAGGTGTGCGGCCGCGAGTTCCTCGGCCAGGCAAGTTGCCTGCCGGGACAACGACATTTCTGAATCCTGGGGCGGCGTCACAAACACCGCGTCGACGCTCCACGGCCCCACCCGCACCCGGCGGCGGATCGGCTCCTTCGAAAGGCTACGTCCTGCGGCGACCGGCTCCACTGTCTCGCTGATCATGACGACCGACTCCGTTCGGCAGCCATGACGGCCAGGTGCAACCCGTCGAGGGCGAGAACAGCACGACCATCGTCGCCAAACAGCACGAGGTCATAGATGCTTTCCCGCGAGTCCTGCGACCGGAAGAGAAGCCGTGCGACGCACTTCTCGCCGCCCCGCGGCGGCGACATGATCCGCAACCGCTCGAACGCCACGGGCACCTCGACGCGACGGCCGCAGAGAATGTAGGAGTAGACCGCACACGCCACGATGCAGCCGTCGAGGAGGGCAACGGGCACCGTCCAGCCGTTCGGACCACGAGGCAGGGTCACGCCATCTCCGTGCTGCGACACAAGCCGCCCCCAGCCGCCGCTGCGGTCGAGGAACAGGCCATCGAGCGTGCGGAAGGAAGGGCCGTGCCGCAGCGGTGCATCTTCCTGGTAAACCATCGGATTGAACGGGAACGGCGACTCATCCAGCGTCGTGGCGACCGGCTCCACCGGCCCGGTGAACACCTTGCCCCGAAGATGCACCCGCTCCTCCCCGGCAGTGCGGCCTTCGGCGTTGAGCACCGCCGCCCAACCTTGGGCCACGATCGTGTCACCGTCGCGTGGACCGATCTCCACGCGAACATCCCGCGGAGCATCGACGGGAAATCCGATCGGCCGCTCGACGGTGAAATCGCGAATCTCCTGCACGTGGCCACACGCCCCGGCGGCGACCGCGGCCTGCGCTAAGAGTTCAGCCCCCATTACGGCAGGCAGAAGCGGCCGCCCGTACTGCAGGTGGTCGATCAGAAACCGGTCGCTCGCTGGATCGAGCCGGAACGACACCCATGTGCTGCCTCCCTGCTGCTCAACCCCGCCCACGAGGCTACCCACATCGCCTCTCGGCTGTGGCACGCGACCGGCTGCCACCGCGGCAGCCGTGCTCTTTGTGACGGTGGTCGCAGGGGCGGTGTCGCGGTCGATGTCGGCGGACGAGACCGCGTCTGGGCACATCGCCGGCTCGGTGACGAGCACCTCCGCATCCGGCAGTCCCGCCTCGATCTCGTCCATGAACCGTCGCACGCCCTCGGCCAGCGGCATGAACTTGAGGCCAAACTGCTCCAGCACGAACCGGCTCTCCGGTCGGCTCGCCATGCCGACTTCGTCCCACGCGTGCCAGTGGAACACCGTCGCCCGCAGCCCGCGCCGCTGCCGCAGCTGCCCGAGCATCTTGGCGAGCATGTCGTTGGCGAGCGAATAGTCGGCTTGGCCATGGCCGCCGAGGCGGCCGCTCGTTGAGCCGAAGCCGACGATGGCCTCGAGCGTGGCCGGATCGACCGCCGCCACCAGGTGCTCGAGGCCAGCACACTTGGGGCCGAGCGTCGCCTCCAGGCCGTCGACGGTCTTCTTTTCGAACCGGCACGCCGCCTCGAACCCGGCACCGTGCACGATGCCGCGAACCGGCCCGACATCCCGGGCGATCGCCTGCACGAGCGTCCTCACAGCAGCCGCGTCTGAAAGATTGCAGGCGAAATACTTCGCATCCACTCCTGCCGCCTTGAACTTGGCCAGTGACTTCCCAATTTCGATCGACTTCTCGACCATCTTCCAGGCTATCCGTGGATCGCTCCCGCGGGCCTTCGCGTCGAGCATCATGCGGCCCTTGAGATCACGGAGTCCGACTTCGTCGAGTGACAGCCATGCCTGTTCCATGGCGACCGGTGCCGTCGAGCCAACCAGCGCGAGCTTCAGCCCGAACTTTCTACCCAGTTCCCGCGCGCATTCGGCCGTCACGCCTCGTGCGCCGCCGGTCACGACCCATGTGCTGCCCTGCCGCAGTGACTCAAGCGCCGTGCTCGCGGCCGGTCTGGTCTCGCAGGCTGCGATCGTGACACGCCGCCCGTCGACGAAGCCAATCTCCACCGGCCCGACTCCGTCCTGCATCTCGGCCACGATGTTGGCCGCGAGTGCAGTCTCTGCCAGCCCCGCCGCCGCATCCACCACGCGGACATGCAGGCTGGAAAACTCGCGGGCGATCCCCTTGAATAGTCCCGCCATCGCACCACTCACCACCGAGCCGATCGTGCCGGAGAGTCCAAAATCACCGCCGAGGTGTGCAACCGTCGTCAGGGTCGCGGAGCCGATGTCGTTGGCGTTGCCGCGCAGCGCGAGCCACCGCTGGCAGGCGAAGAACGGCGCAACAACCGTCGCCGACCGCTTCGAGAGCCAGTCGACGGGATTCTGCTGCCGAGGCGTTGCCACGACAAGGTGCCGCACGGGACCGCCCGCCTCTGCTCGCTCGACGGCTTCGATCGCCTCCTCGGCAGAACTGCAGTCCAGGACGAACGGCCTGGCGCCCCGAGCGGTGAGCGCGCCCGCGAGTGCATCGGCCAGGCTGCCACTCCCCAGGATCAGCACACGTTCGCCATTGAGGCTGCGTACCGAGCGAGCCGAACCAGCATCGCGGAGAGCGAGGCGATAGCGGCGAGTGATCTGTTCCACCCTTCCATTGCTCTTTCCGGCCGCCAGCGAAGCGTCCCGCGAGACGGTCAGCCACGCCTCACCAACAGGATGAGTGGCCACGGCCGCAAGCCAGTCGCGACCGGCCGGTCCACCAGCGCGAACAGCAGGTTTCCCTGCGGCTGAGCCGACGGCCATCCAAACGCACGTCGCCGAGAGCGATGCTCGGGTTCCAGCGGAGGCCAGCAGCAGTGACGAAAGGGCCTGCTCCGGTACGACCGTGCCGTCGGCCAGCGCCACGCGGGCCAGGGCCGCACGTGGATCACACCGCTGAAAGACCGGGGGAAGTGCCTCGATCTTTCCTGCAGCCGATACCTCGATCCCACCGCCACGGACGTTGGCCACGATGAGGCCGCAAGGCCGAGTCGCCATCCGCGCGATCATCGCATCCGCCTCGGCCATCGACCGGCACTCCGTCACCACCCGTTCGACCGCGCCAGCCACCGACGCATTCCTCACGTTCTCACGGCTGATCGTCGCGACGAGGCCAGAGTCATTCCAACCGACGATCGCTCCCGGCACCCCCTTCACGCTCACCAGCGTGCCACGCAGCCCATGGGTCTCGAAGCGTTTCGCAGTGGGATCGGCGTTGCGGCCGAAGCAGACGAGCAGTCCGCGGGCGATGGCACCGGCATCAGTCGGTGCCACGATCACCGCGTCGCAGCCGCCAAGCGCTGCCGCCGGATCGGCGTACGCGGCCCGAACGATGTCAACTTCAATGCCTGCCCCCTCGGCAATGCCGATGAGTTCTTCATCAACCGCAGGATCGCCGCCAGATAACGGCCCATCGCTCAGCGTTGCGGCACACTGCCTCGACCAGAGCCGGATGGCAACAGCGTGTTCCCGGCCGCTTTGCAGACCGCGTTCGAAGGTCTCACTGCGGGCCGCGGTCGCTGCAGCCTGAACGGACGCAGGCGGAGCGGACTTCCCGCCGACGCGGGGCAACATGTAGTCGAGCAGGTGGCGCAGCGTGGGGAACTCGTCGAGCGACACGCTGTCATCAGCGGTCAGGCCATACTTCTGCCCGATCTCACCGAAGAGCTGCGCCTTGCGGATGCTGTCGATCCCAAGGTCCGCCTCCAGATCCGCATCGAGTTCCACGATCTCCCGCGGATATCCCGTCTGCTCCACCACGAAGTCCATCAGGAACGTTTCCAGTTCCGCCGCCAGACCGTCGTCGGCTGCAGCTGGAGCCACGGGTGCCGAAGCAAGCGCTGCCGTTCGCGGGGCGTGACCGTTGCTGGCGTGTCCGTTGGTACCGTGACCACTCGCCGGCACAGCAGACGACTTGGCCGCCGTGGCTGCCGGCGACACAGACTTCCCGCCCACACGGGGCAGCATGTAGTCGAGCAGGTGACGCAGCGTAGAAAACTCGTCGAGCGACACGCTGTCGTCGGCTGTCAGCCCATACTTCTGACCAATCTCGCCGAAGAGTTGCGCTTTGCGGATGCTATCGATCCCGAGATCCGCCTCCAGGTCCGCATTCAGTTCAACGATCTCACGCGGATACCCTGTCTGCTCCACCACGAAGTCGATCAGAAACACTTCCAGTTCCGTCGCCAAGCCGGAATCGCCTGCCACCGGATCGGCAGGCGATGCTGATTGAGCATGGCCGTTCTGAGCATGGCCGGTCGCCTGAATGGCAGACGGCTGGGCCGGCGCGGCCGCAGGTGGAGCAGACTTTCCGCCGACGCGGGGCAGCATATAGCCGAGCAAATGGCGCAGCGTGGGGAACTCGTCGAGCGACACGCTGTCATCAGCGGTCAGCCCGTACTTCTGCCCGATCTCACCAAAGAGCTGCGCCTTGCGGATGCTGTCGATCCCAAGGTCCGCCTCGAGATCCGCATCGAGTTCCACGATCTCTCGCGGATACCCCGTCTGATCCACGACGAAGTCGATCAGAACGTTCTCGATCTCGGCGGCAGCAGGCCCCTCCTCCTTCGACCGCCGCGACAGCCATCTGGCCTTGCCGCCCGAACGTGCCAGCACATCAGCGATGGCATCACGCGATGCTGCCGAAAGGACGGCCGCATGATCGCCCGCGGTGATTTCAAACAGGTGCGTCGCGCTGTCAAGGAATGCTTGCACGCCACGGCTCGCCGCTCCTGCCCGCATGAGTGGTGGTTCGACGCCCGCTTCAGCGAGCAGTTCGGCAACTACGTCTTCCAGACACCCGACATCTGCCCCCGCAGCCGTCTGCTCCTTCGCGATGGCTATCAGCCGATGCGTCGGCTTCGCCTCCAGTTCCAGCAACTGCGTCGTGGCCGCGGCAGGCTGCAACGTCGGAGGCTTACGATGCTCATGCCCACTGCTGTGACCGTTGCTTTGCCCACTACCGTTGTGCCCGACCTCTTCATGTGTCGCCAACTCGACTGGTCTCGCAGTGCCACGATGGGCGGTCCCACCCGAACGGTTGCGTTCCCGTCGGCGTGCCGTCGCATCGAATGACACAATCCGTCCTGGCTGTTCTGGCTGTTCTGGCTGTCGTGGCATCGACGGCACCTCGACACTCTGCCCCGACTCTCCACTGCCGATCGCACCCGCTGCCGCCAACTGCTCCCGCAGCCGCGCGAGATGCTCCCGCGGCGAACGGCCGCGTTGATCAAATTGCAGGAGGGTGACGCCCTCGCGACCCTCCAGAATCCGCCGTGTGAGGCCAGTGAGCACTCCCGACGGCCCCACTTCCACGAATGTCCTCACGCCCGACTCATAGAGCTTCTCGACGACGCCCACCCAGCGGACCGTCTCGGTCATCTGGCGAATCAGGCTTTCCTGAATGTCGGCCGGACCGCCCAGGGCAGAGGTCGTGGTGCTGCTGAACGTTGTGATCTGCGGTGCCGCGATCGGCAGCGGGTGAATCGTGGCCGCGAGGCTCTCTGCCGCCGACGCCAACAGAGGCGTATGGAACGGGCTTGGCACGGCGAGCCGTTTCGATTTGACCCGGCGCGAGTCGAGAATCACCTCGACGGCATCGACAATCCGCGCCGTGCCACCCACCACGAACTGCTCAGGGGCGTTTTCCGCGCAGATCCACACCTGCCCGCCAAAGGGTTCGATCGCCGCCATCACCGTCGCCCGATCCGCGATCACCGAGAGCATGGCGCCGTTCCGCGGACCATGCCGCTCCACGGCGTCGGCACGGGCGATCGTGGCTCGCGCGCCGTCACCAATGCTCCAGGCCCCAACGGCAGTCAGCGCGGGAAACTCCCCGAAACTGTGACTGGCGACGACGTCGGGCACGAACCCCATCCCCTGCAGCACACCCCACGCGAGCAGGTCGCCCAGATACATCGCCCACTGCGTGTCCCAGATCCTCGTGCCCAGTCCGTTTGCGGGCTGCCAGGCGATGTCGGAGAGTGTCTCCCGACCCTGGGCCCGCGCCAGACGATCGAGTCGGGTAAGCACGCTCCGTGCCTCAGCCGAATCCTCGACGAGTTCACGGAACATGTCGGTGTATTGGGACCCCTGCCCGGGGAAGATCGCGGCCACGAGCGGCTTGCCGCCGGCGCGTGCCGGCGATCGCGCCAGCTGCGGCGCACGGATGGCCTCGACCGTCGATGCCGACCGTGCGGGCTGAGGCGGAGCCGCCTGGGGCACCGGCAGGCCGTTGTCGAGCACCAGATGTCCCGCCTGACGCTCATGGATCACCGTCACGCAACCCGCCCGGTAGCCGGCCGCATCCACGGCGCCGAGTGGACAGGCTGAGGCCGACGCTGCGAGCCCCTGCACGTTCGACCGAACATCGTTCAGAGCAACCGACCCAGGCATGATCCCGGTGGCCAAGGCATGCGTGAGCTTCAAGAGTGCAGCCGCACCGGCCGCAGCGCCCGCATGGCCGATTTGGCCATCAAGCGAGCCCGCCACGGTCGACCGCGATACCGACTGCTCAGCTGCGGCAGGCTGCTTCACGTAGTGTCCGCCGAGAATCGCAAGCCCTTCGCCGCTCTTCTTGTGCCCCGCGGCAACCGCCACTTCGAACGCCTTCACGGCGGCAGGATCGATCGCCGCCTTCTCGCAGGCCTCGCGGACGACCCGTCGGGTCGCCTCCGGGCCAGTCCGGCCCGAGCCCACAGCCACACCGCGGATCACACCGCGAATCCTGTTTCCTGCCGCGCGGGCGTCGGCAAGTCGCTTGAGGACAACTACCACGGCGCCTTCGCCCGGAACGTCCCCTCCCTGTGGCTGGCCATTCAACACGGAAGTCGGCCGGGTCGCCAGAAAGCCGCCCAGCGAACGACCCTCATAGGCCATCAAGTCCATGCAGCGTTCCCCCGCCGCGCAGAGCACGGCATCGCAGGCCCGTTCGCGGAGCATGTCGATGGCCGCCGAGATCGCCGAGAGGCTTGAACAGTCGCCCGAATCGAGCGAGAGCGCCCCGCCCATGAGGTCAAACGTCTTCGTCAGCCGGCTGGCGAGCGTGCTGCTGGTGAAACTGCCCGTCTCATCGACCAGCGCCGGCAGCCGTTCGAGAAGCTTCTTCTCATACGACGCGACAATGCGGTCGATGTCGGCCGGTGCTACGCCGCGGCGAGCCAGCGACGCCCGTAGATAAACACCCGTTTCCGGAAGCCGGAGCCCCTGCTGCAGTTGGTTGGCGAAGTCGCCGCCAAAGAGCGTGCCCACGACGACACCCGTGCGGGTTCGGTCGAGGCCGGCCTGAGCGCCACCCGCGTCGGCAATCGCCGCGTCGGCTGCCTCCAGCAGCATGAACTGCAGCGGATTCGCCGCGGCGATCTGCTTGGGCGGCACCTTGTGCCGACGCCAGTCGTAGTTGAAGTCGCGGACGAATCCACCGATGTTCGACATCGTGTGCCAGGGCTGCGGACGCGATGGATCCAACACCCGCTCGGCATTCCAGCGGCCTGCGGGCACCGGCCCGATGGCGGTCTCGCCGCGGCCGAGCAGATCGAAGAACGAGTCGAGCGTGAGCGCGCCGGGCAGCACACAGCCTGCACCGATGATGGCGATCGCGTCGGCGTCGTCATCGATGGGGAGCGTCACCGACGACCGCGTCTCGAGCCGCTTCGCTGAGGCATGTTCGGCGAGAGAGACGTGCACATTGAGACCGCCGATGCCAAATGCGTTCACGGCCGCGCACCGCGGCGAGCCATCGGCATGGGCAGGCCACGGAAGCGGTGCCTTCGGTACTGAGAAGGGGCCATTTTTCCAGTCGAATTCGCTGTTCAATTCATCGCAAGTCGAGCCGGGCGGAATCTGGCCGTGCTCCATCGCGAGCACCACCTTCACAAGGCTGGCGATGCCTGCCGTCTCCAGCGTGTGGCCGATGTTGGCTTTCACGCTACCGATCGGGATCTGCCTGCCGGCAGGCAGGTGCTTCGCCATCAGCCCCGACAGCGCGCCAAGCTCGGTGGCATCCCCCACCTGCGTACTCGTTGCGTGGGCCTCGATGTATTCAATCCGACCGATGTCGGCCGCATCTGGATAGGCTCGCTCGACCGCCAGAACCTGCCCCTCCTGCCGGGGCGCCCAGAGGCTCTTTCCCTTGCCATCGCTGGCCACCCCGAGCCCCCGAATCACGGCGCGAATGCGGTCGCCATCGGCGATCGCCCGGGAGAGCGTCTTGATGACGAGCGCCACATAGCCCTCGGCCGTGATCAGGCCGTCGGCGGCCTCGCCAAATGGGCAGGAACCGGCGTTGCTCACCGACTGGGCCGCCGAGAAGAGCACAAGGCTATCCGACTTGCAGTAGGAGGCTCCCCCGACGATCGCCTGATCGATGCCCCCCTGGAGGAGCGCCCGGGCGCCGATCGCCATGGCCTGCAGCGACGAGGCGCAGGCGGCATCGACCACAAGATAGGGACCGTCGAGTTTGAGAGCCTCCTGCACGATCTTCGCAGCGCCGATTGCCCCGAGGTCGAGCGTGTCGCCCGGCTTTCGCCCGGGATACCGCTTTCTGACGGCCGCGGTCACCTCGGCACTGACAGCGTCCACGTCCTCACCAAGGATCGCCCGGGCCGCGTCCACCTCGGAAAGCAGTGACGCCGTCTCGTCGATGCCGGTCGCATAGACGATGTCGCCGATCTTGGTGCTGCCGCCGGTGTGGCCAACGTAGACACCGGTCCGGCGATCGCGAGGCATCGCGAAGGGATCCATGCCGGCATCGCGGCATGCCAGCGACGCCACTTCGAGAAAGATGTGGTGGGCAACGTCATAGTCTCGGAACATCTCAGGCGTGATCGGGCAGACCGCAGGATCCACTGGCCGGTCGGAAACGACGGCCCCCATCTCGGAATAGCTCTTGCCGACCCGACTCTTCTCCGGGTGGAAATAGAGGTCACGGGAAAAACGTGACTCAGGCAGGGGGCCCCAGGCCGTCCGGCCCTCCGCGACCAGCCGCCAAAATGCATCGAGACCATCAGCGCCCGGGAGTCGGCATGCCATGCCGACAATTGCCAGCAAGTCCTTCAAAGTCGTCGTCCTTGTCGTCTGCTAGGTGTGCCAGCGACTCACCCACGAACGGCGCGTGAAAACGCGTCGACGGTGCGGCCTGCACCGGGGGCGAGTCGGATATCGAGGATAGGGATGGGGTTACACGAGTCAGTTCGCCTTGGCGAAAAACGACCCATCCGTGGGAGATGCCGGGCGACGGGCACGAGCCCCGCCGCCGACCGCCGAGGCCAGCAGTATGCTCGCGCGAATGCGAGTGTCAACAATTTTGGCCGGGGGGGGTGCAAGGGGTTTTGGTGGCATTTTCCAGGCAGATTCGCGGTTTCGGGATGGCGAAGGTATCTTCGAAACCGCCATGGACGCCCCTTCCGGACACCCCCTTGCCGCCACACCGGCCAATTCCGCGGCCAGACGCCCGTTGACGCCGTTCGAACAGCTGATGCTCATCGACGAACGGCCCGGTCACCCGATGTGCTTCTTCCTGGAATGTACGGTCGATGGTCGACTCCAGGAAAACCACCTCCGGGAAGCGGTTGAGACCGCGTCCCGACGGCACCCGCTCCTCTGTAGCCGGGTCGGCTTCCGCGGTTCGCGGCCTTTTTGGCTCGATGCCGACGTGCTGCCGACGGTGATCTGGAACCCCCCCGAACAAGGCGGCGACACATGGCGGCCTTTCGACCTGCGTCGCGAGAGCGGCATGAGGATCGTGGTGCTCAGCGACGGTGAACACCGGCATCGTGTGGTGTTCCAGGTGCATCATGCGGCCTGCGATGGCGTGGCCGGCTGTGAGTTTGCCGGAGACATCTGGGCACTGTATGCCGGCATCGAGCCGAGAGCGTTTTCACAGCCACCGGTTGCGCGGATCAAACCAACGGCCAAAAACACTCCGGAGTCACCAGCGGCCAGCGGTGGCCAGGACGCGGCGATGGAGGCTCGGAAGTTTGCCAGCTTTTGGCCCACGCCCCTCGCTGGCATGACAACCAGCGGGCATGGGCAGGGGGCAGCACATGCCGGCGCCACGTGCGATCCACGGTCGCCCCCCTACATGTGGATCGAGTTCACCCCCGCTTCCACGGAGCGTCTGCGGACGGCCGCGTCTGCGGAGGGCGTTTCGCTCAATGACTGCATCGTTGCCGCGGTGATGCGGGCGGTACTCGCGTGGAACGCTCGCGCCGGCCGCCCGGCGGGCAACGTGCGGGTCACCATGCCCGTCAACCTCCGTCAGCCCGGGCAGCGGGAGCCTGCGAACAACAACATCGGGTATGCATTTCTCGATCGCACCGTGGCACAGTGCACCGATCCAAAGGTGTTGACGGCATCGATTGCAGATGCGACTCGCTGGATCCTCGACCACAACGCCGCGGCTTTTTTCCTCAGCGCCATCCACTCCCTCACCCGCTGGCCCTGGTTGCTCAAACTTGCTTCCCGGATGCCGCTCTGCGTCTCGACCGTCGTCGTGAGCAACATCGGTGACCCCAGCCGACGGATGCGGTCCGGGGTTGGCAAGGTCGACGGCCGTGATGCACCGGGCGATCTTGTGATTCAAGGCTTCCTCGGCGTGCCGCCGCTGCGGCCACGGACGCGGGCGGCAATTGGTGTCACCACCTATGCGGGCCGACTGTCGCTCTGTTGCCTCTGCTCCGCCCACCCAAGCCCGCACGAGGCCGCACGGTTGTTTCTCGATCTCGTCCGGCAGGAACTCGAGGAGATCATGGCCGGCAGCACGGCAACTTCCCCCACCCTGCCCATGCCGTGACCGCCAGCAGAAGGCTCGCCGGAGCGGAAAGAGCGGGCTTAATTGCGCGTTTTGCCGGATTCTTGACTCGGCCCCAGCGGCCGTATTGCTCGCCGATCGGCACCCGCACAGGGACGGTCAACCACGCAAACCGTCATCAGGCCACGTCACGAGCGACGACTCAGGCCGCCTGACGGCGAGCCGGCACTCCACCCTCATACGCCTCCCATGCGGTTCCGACAGCGGCGAGGGCATCGAACACGCTTATCTCTCCCCGCTCGAACGCCTCAACCGCAGCATTGATCTCCGCAATCGTCATGATCGCACTCGTCGCCAGCGAAACAATCTCGTTCGGCACCACGCGCACACTCCTTCGTAAGAACAACCCTCGAGCTTCATGCCAGGCTCGCTGCTTGGCGTGGGGAGACTGATACACGGATGTCGTCGCCCGAGTATTTCACGATGCGATCATCGGAGTGCTCGACTTGGCTCGCACGACATCCTCTCGCCACCGCACCGACGCTTTGACAACGACTTTTTATTTGCCACGACGCGATCACAAAAACTCGTCTCAGCCGTACTACAGACAAGCCGATGCTTCACGAGCGACCAACGGTGCCGAACCAGCCACGGAAGGGGGTGCGCCTTTTGAGACTCAGTCGATCACACTATCGGAATCAGTGGTTGATTCGCGGTCGATGCTGGGGGGATCGCCGCTGGCCCGAGTATGCCCTCCCCCATTCCGGAGCACGCCATGGATGGTTCAAGCATGTCGCCGTTTCCAAGCCAGTCATGGTTTGGATTCATGCACAAGATCGGCCCGTCTCCAGTGCCCACCGAACTGCATCTCAGGCAGGTGAACCATCTGGCCGTCCTGATCATGTCGGGAGCCTGCTCGAACCGGTGGATCCATAGCGGTCAAGAGACGCGTTGCAACGCGGCGAGTGGCATGGTTGGCTTCTTTTCAGCCGACAATGAAGAACAGGCCATGGTCTCACGCACCGACACAGGCGCGAAGGCGTTCATCCTCGCGATACCCCCGGCACACCTGCAGTCCATCGCCGCTTCCGAAGGCCTGACGCCTTCCTCTGAACTGCAGGCGCGCCCGTTCTTTCACGACGCCATCATCAGAGCACTGCTCGCTCGGCTGGTCACCAAGACCTCGGAAGGCAGCATCACGCGCGGACTCGACGCCGAGATCGCGGCGAGGTCCATCGTCCTGCGCCTCGTGCAAGTCACGCAGGGCGGAACTCCCGAATGGCAGGCCGATTCCGGAGTTTTCGACAGCCGGACCATGGGCCGTATCACCGACTACATCGATTGCCATTTGCAACACTACGTACCCCTCGAAGACCTCGCCCTGCTCTGCAAAACATCTTCCAGCCACTTTGCGAAGAAGTTCCGCCACTCGGCAGGCTTAAGCCTGCAACGGTTCGTCAACCGGAGGCGTCTGCGGGCAGCGATGGCAATGCTTGAGGCCGGTTCGACACCGTTGTCCCAGATCGCCCTCGATCTGGGCTTTTCATCCCAGAGTCACTTCACGAGGGTATTCAGCGATCTGACCGGCTTCACGCCGGCCAGTTTCCGCAGGCAAATCGGCAACAAGTGACACACACGAGCGGAGGGCATGGGATTCGAACCCACAACCCATTGCTGGGCATCTGATTTCGAGTCGCCTGCCGCTGCCCCGAAAAGTAGCGTTTTTCTCGGCTGATAATGGCGTTGCGAAATCCTTGCGCACGCATGCGCAACGCTTTCGCGGGCTGCCTTTGAGAAACACCGTGTTTTTCGCCACTGCCGAGCCGCCCCGCTTGCCCTCGTGGGTACGGTGAACATCGTCACCCACAACACGAGGACACCCATGCCAGCCGCCTGCCCGAATAGTGTCGATCCTGTGACCGTCGCCCACGATGCCAACTACGCCGCCGGCTTGACGCTGCGAGGGCTCGACCTTCGGACGTTCGACCCGCTGCGAGCGATTCTCGCTGAGCGATTCGCAGGCGAGGCGAAACGCTGCCACGGCGACACGCAACGGCTCGCAGCCGTGATCCTGCCGCAGCTTGCCGATGCCGTCCGAACCGCCCGCCTTCAGATTGAGGCTGAGGGCAGGATGTCGGACGATTGAGCCTGGGCGGGCTCGCCTCGTACACGTGCCGAGCCTGTTTCGTCCTCAGGGGTAGGGTGCCGAGGCGATCCTACGCCCCCTGCGCCGCCCGTGCAGCGACATACGCCTCAGGATCGTCCCTGAAGGCTCGCAGTTCGCCGATCGCCCAGCGGACGGTCGCCTGCCGTGTCTCGCCATTCTTGACGCAGGACGGTCCCCTGCCGCTCGCCATGAGCCGTTTGAATTGGTGAACGGACAGCGAGAGGAAATCGGCTGCCCGTTCCCTGTCGTACCATTCGGCGTGATACGCCTCGGCGGCAGCTTGCCGCTCACGCTCGGCTGCCTGCCGTTCCTCGTGCCGCTTGCGAGCCTGCTCGGCAGCCCATCGTCTCGCTCGGATGCTCAATCCCATGTCGGTGCCCTCCTGAGCCGTCAGCGTATGACGCCGCATGGCGATGTCGGACGGGCTGCACCAAGTTTTCAGCAAACTAGGACTGTTGGGTAGCGGGCAAGCTCGCCGTGGTGGCTTCCCGTACGGTCGCCAAGAGGGACCCAAGCCAAAACGGCAGCCGGTGGGGACGGCTTGGCGGTGCCGCAACACGGCAGCGTTCACGCCGCCCGCCTTGAGGGCTGCCGCCGGCTGACAGGAGAGAAGTGACCCTGCCAGCCGGCGCGCATGCGCATGGGTGAAGCCGTCCCACGGCAGCCCGTTGCTCGTCAACGCCGCAGTTCGTCCTCGACCGCAGCGAGCGCCGCAGCCGTCCGCTCGCCCTCAGCGACCAGCTTCGGCAGTTGCATCTCGGCATCCTTGACCCGTGCCGTCCTCGCCTTCACGGCGTTCTCAGCCCGTGCCTTGCGATCCTGTGCGTCGGCGTTGTTGCGATAGACTTTGGCGTTCTCGACCGCATCAACAGCCTCACGCTCGGCGTTCTCAAGCGACATCCGCAACTCACGCATGCTGCGCCGCAGATCGTCGGCAGCCTGTGCCGCATCACTCGCCGCCTTGCGTGCCTGGGCGAGCCGTTCCTTGTCGGCAGGGCTCAGATTCTCAGGGCTGAGCAACTCGTCGGCTGCCCTGTTCGCCGCATCAAGCGACTGCCGCAACGTGAGCAGATCGTCGGCATGCTTCGCCACAACACCTGCATGCTTCCGCTGGGCGTCAGCGACCGCCTGCCAAGCCTTCTCGCACTCGGCGTCAATTCGGTCAATCTTCACCTGCGCAGCCTCGCCACGAGCGACGGCAGCGATGAGCCCCGCCCGGCGCTCAATCGCATCGACACGCTCTTGCAGTTGCTCCTCGTCGCAGCCCGTGCGGTCAAGGATCGCCTCAACTTCCTCGGGCTGAACAGCTTCGCCGGCAGCGAGCCGCTTCGCCAGTTCCTCGATGCCTGCAACTCGCGCCTGCTTCCTGCCACGAATCATTCCCACGATGTCGATCGCCATGACGTTAGCCCTCATCAAGCCTCGCCGGCAGCCACCGTGGCAACGTGCCTCGGCTCGACCGGCGTTGTTTCGTTCCTGAGAGCAGCGATGAGCGCCGCCCGTTGTGTCTCGTCTGGGATCGCCGCAGCGACCCGCGCCACGATGTTGCCACCGGCTGCAAGCAGATCCCGCAGCGGCAACTCGTCGGCGACATCGCCAACGGCGACGGCGACCGCCTGGGCGTCGATGCCGACAGCGTGCAGATCGTCGGCGAGCAGTTCTTGCCACCGATGCTGCGACCGGGGGCGATACTGCTCGCAGCGTTGCGACAGGATCACGCACGCCGCTGCCCAGCGAGCGCCGTGATCCCGAGCCGTCCGCTCGTGCGAGTCACTCACAGCGACGGTGCCCACGGCGACCGGCAGGCGGCGCAGGATGTCCGCTTCCCCCGGCTGCATGCTGCCGTCAATTTGGGCGAGAAGGGCATGGGCGAGTTCGTGAGTCGCCACGAATTCAATCGCCACGGCTGCTTCGCCCAGCGCCGCCGGCAACTCGTCGCCCCAGACATCGAGAGCGACACGCAGCGCACGCTCGGCAGCAACACCGACAGCCACGGTGCCTGCTCGGAAGCCGTGAGCCTCGGCGAGCCGGTGCCCTGAGCCGCTTGAGAATCCAGCCAGACGGCTGCCGTCGATGTCGATGAGGCGACAGCCAGACGGCAGATCACGCCACGCTGTAACGCTCGCGAGCGCCTCGGCGTCAGCGATGAGCCGGGGCAGTTGGCGGCGCACGATGTTGTCGATGAGAGGGACGATCATGCCTCGCCCCCTTGTTGCTGCTCAACTCGGCGGTGCACGCAGGCCAGCTTTTCAGTCAGGTCATCGACGAAGGCTGCAACCGATTGCTGCTCGTGTTCCGGCAGTCTTGTTGAAATTGCCCGCACGAGGGTGAGAGCATAGTCGGCCTCGGCACAAGCGGCGATTGCCTTCGCTCTCGCTTGTTCAGCCTCAGCATGAGCCATGACCAACTTCGCCTCAAAGGGCGACGGCTCGGAACGTTTGGACCGAGCCGTCGCGCGTGCAGCCTTCATCCGGGCCAACTCGCCCGCCCTCTCACGCAGCAGTCTGTCCCGCTTGCGTCGTTCCTTGGGCGGCATGGAATCGTCGCTCAGGCTCTCAGCGATTCTTCCGACATCTGCTTCCATGCCGTCGATCGCCCCACCCCAGGCAGCGTTGATTCTCGCAGCCCAGTATTCTGCCTTCTTTGGATCGTCGGCCACCGTCTCAGCCGTGGCCTTCGGCTGCTCAAGCAGCCTCGCCGCCTGCCGCAGACTCAATTCGGCAGCGTGTTGCCGATTCGGCAGACGATCACGGTGCCGGTGCAGGCGTTGATATAGGCTCGCCGTCCTCGGAGCGATGCCGCAGGAATCCTTGACGTAGGATTCCCACGAGCCGTGCGGAATCGTCGCCTTCGCCTCGGCGAGCAGCCTGCCAGCCTCAAGGGCGTGTTGTAGTGCAGACTGCGCCGCCCTCGATGCCGCAGCGTGTTCGTGCTTGATAGCAGCCGTGAGCGTCTCGGGGCTCAAGCCCGAGGATGTCGCCGTTGTCGAAATCAATTCCATGATCCTGCTTCCTTGTCTCGCCCTCACTTCGCCCCGGCAACACGCCGTTGCTTCATTTCCAGCCGAACAAACCGAACAAACTGCAAACCGTTGCTGCGACTAGACTTCCGGCAACTACCGGCGTTTCGGCGAAACCGAACAAACCGTACAAACTCAATGCCGCCGGGGGGCTTTGTTTGGTTTCGCCGGTTTGTCCATTTCGCTCGTCGGCCATCGGAAGTCCTTTCACGACAACACCTTCATGGGGTTTGTTCGATTTGTCTTCCCGACAGCGAACAACTCATCAACTGACGGCAGCCAATCCTCGCCGGCATCAACACCGCGATCAGTGAGGCGATACGCCTTCGGCGGTCGCCCGCCACGAGGCTGCCGGTCCTGCGGCTCAGCGAGTTCAATCGCGCCGATGTCGCTCAGTTCGGACAGCCAGCCGGCGACGGTAGATCGGGAGGCTCGAATCTGCCGCCGGATGTCAGCCGCCGTGAACACCTCGGGCAACTCGTCAAGCCGTTGCAGACGATCGTAGAAACGTCGCGCAGGATCGCCGATGCCTTCGCCTACCGATCGTGCGATCGCTTTGGAAAGCAGCCGTTGGGCGTTCCCATAGTCGGCAGCCGTGGCAATGATTCGCCCGTCGCCGTCGCGCTCACGCTGCCGTTGGTGCAGGAGGGCGATCGCCTCGACCATCTGCAACACCATCGGAAACGCTCGTCTCGTCTCCACTGGCAAGTCGGCAGCCACCGACAACAGATCGCACAGCCTCGGGGCGTATGGGATGACAACAGGAACACGCACAAGCAGCCGTTGCATGCAGTGATGCCGTGCGACGATCGCCTCTCTGTCGGCAGTCAGTAGACCGGCAGCCGCCTGGGCGACCGCCTGCATGATCGCCCTCGTCTGCGATGATCGCTCGTCAGTGTTCACAACGAGACACCGGTTTCGGTCCTCGTCAAAGATTCGACTGAGCGTCGTACTTTCGACGTATGCAATCGGGCCGTCCTGCTCCACGAGCCGAGATTCAATCTGCCCGCTCGCCCCCTTGCAGGCGATGAGTTTGGACAGCTTGCCGCTGGAAATCATTTCCCGCAGCCCGCGTGTCGCTTCAGCCGTGTTGTCATCCTCGACCCGTGATCGCTCGCCGGCCACAACCCACCGATGCCGCAGCGATCCCGATGGCATGTAGACGAGCGCCTGCGGCGTCAGTGATTTCGCCAAGAGAACCGATTCCGGCGGAAACAGTGTTGCCGTCCGCTCAACTACGAAACTCTTGCCACTGCTTGACGGACCTTGAGCAATGAGGGCGAGGGGCTTATCAAGCAGACGAGAAACGCCCGTCATAAAGACGATCGCCGACAGCTCGGGCTCGCCGGCGATGCCGACATCCACGAGATCGACAGCGATTCGCTCAAGCAGATCGGGCGACAACAGCATCTCTTCGGCATCGGCTTTGATGTCGTGCGGCGTGTCATCTAGCGCCGCCTGGGCTTGTGAGTCCAGATCCACTTCATCGGCAGCCGCCGCCGCTGGTCGCCGAGGCTCGTCAGATGCTTGCAAGAGCATCTGCGACAACTCATCGGCATCAACGTCAGGTTGCTTCGCCGCGATCATGCTGGCGAAATCACAACGCTTTTTCTCTGAGCCTAGATCGACCGTTTCATGGGCGATGAGAGCCGACCCGAAACGGACCTTCACGGCTGCTTTCGTTCCCTTGCCGATCGGTGAACACTGAATCGACAGTCCGATGGAATCATCCATAATGAGATTTCCTCCATGTGATTGAAATGGGGACCGATCGCCTCTCGACCGGTCGCTCTGCTTCGTTCGGCTCGCCCGCCGTCTGCTCGGGCTCATCGGCATCGCGTTGCCGATTTAGTGCAGCCTCAAGGATGGCGACACGCCGCCGCAGATCAGCCGCCTCATCGAATCGCCACCGATCAGCCGCCCACGCTGCGTTCGAGCCATTGTTCCAGCCGTAGATACCTCGCGCATGCTGCGCATCGAGCCGCTCAAGGCGGCGCATGCGCTCGTACTGTGATTCCTCTGCCATGTG
>CANHCU010000049.1 GCA_947459185.1 Planctomycetaceae bacterium
ACGAAGCACAGTGCGTCTTCAGAGAATTGGGGATGGGCTTTCCTCCTCTTTCAGACGGTGTTCTGCGCTACCGCGGCCACGATCATTTCAGGTGCTGTGGCGGAACGGACGAAGTTTTCCGCCTACCTCGTCTATACCATTCTCATGACACTGTTGATCTACCCGATTTTCGGCGGGTGGGTGTGGGGCGGACTCTGGAAGCCGGATGGCGTCACCGCCGTCAACGAGGCCTGGCTGGGCGCCAAGGGATTTCTCGATTTCGCAGGTTCCACCGTCGTGCATTCGATCGGCGGTTGGGCGGCCCTCGCAGGTGCAATCGTGGTCGGACCCCGGATCGGCAAGTACGTGGGCGGCAAGCCGCAGGCAATCCCGGGCCACTCGATTGTTCTCGGGGCTCTCGGCGTGTTTATCCTCTGGTTGGGATGGTTCGGGTTTAACCCGGGCAGCACCACGGCCGTCAAGGGAGGGTCTTTCGCCTACATCGCCGTGACGACGAACATCGCCGGTGCGGCGGGGGCGATTGGCGGCATGGTCATGTCGTGGATCCTGTTCAAGAAGCCAGACGTTTCCTTCGCGTTGAACGGTGCGTTGGCAGGATTGGTGGCCATCACCGCGGGTTGCGACTGTATCCCTGTGCCCTACGCCGGGCTAGCCGGGCTCCTGGCCGGGGCGCTTGTTGTGCTCAGCGTCTTGTTTTTCGACCGCATCGGCGTGGACGACCCGGTCGGAGCCATCTCGGTGCATGGTGTGTGTGGCGCCTTCGGCACGATTTGCGTCGGTCTCTTCCACCGCGAACTCGGTCTGTTCACTGGCGGCGGTACGGGCCAGTTGATGATTCAACTCCTCGGCGTGGCCGTGGCGTTCGCATGGTCATTCGGGCTGAGCATGGCAATGTTCCTTGCCATCAAGGCCACGATCGGCATGCGGGTGTCTGAGAAAGAGGAACTCGAGGGACTTGATATGCACGAGCATGGAATGCTGGCCTACCCGGCAGGGTGGTTGGCGTCGAGCGACCTCGGCACGGCTGCCGGAAAGCACTAAAGCGATCCAGAAGGATGCCCCAACGGCTTGGGTGGGCACTCCGCCTAGCTCACCCAGGCCGGGGCATTCTGGCTTTACGCCCGCCGGGCCATTCATGGCCCCGGCGGGCTTCGGCCGTCGGAGGCAAAGCCAAGGTTCGCCTCCACGGCCAGGCGGCCTGCATCCAACCGGCCGGCAGACTGTTCGGGGGCCGCGGTTTGGATACCATGGGGGCCTCAGGCGGAGCGGATTCCTATGAAACTCATCATCGCGATCATTCAGCCCAATAAACTGGAGAGCGTGAAACAGGCACTCTCCGAGGTCGAGGTATTCCGGCTCACCGTCCTCGACGTGCAGGGCTTTGGCCGCCAGCGAGGTCATCCGGAAACCTACCGCGGCCATGAAATCGCCGTGAACCTGCTCCGTAAGGTGCAGTTGCAGATCGCGGTGAACGATAATTTCGTGGAGCCAACGATCGCCGCGATCGTGAAGGGCGGCCGCTCCGGCGAGCGGGGAGAGATCGGCGACGGCAAGATCTTCGTGCTGCCAATGGACGAGTGCGTGCGGATCCGCACCGGCGAACGCGGCAACGAAGCGATCTGAGCTGGGGCTGAGTGCGGGCCTGCGTGTGGGCAGCCGCCCCGGAAGCTCATGCCGGCATGACGCCGTGATCCATTAGGAGAGGATCTCGCGGAGCGCCGCGGCAATCTCCGGATACTGAAACGCGAAGCCGGTGTCGAGCGCCACCTGCGGGATCACCCGCTGCGAAGCGAAGAGCACCTTGGCAAACTCGCCGAACAGAAGGCGGAGCCCGAAGTACGGCGCCGGCATAAAGGCCGGACGGTGGAGTTGGCGAGCCAAGGCCTTCGTGAACTCGCTGTTGCGGACGGGATGCGGCGCGACCGAGTTCATCGCTCCGCGGATTGACTCGGCCTCGGCGGCGTGAAGATAGAGACGGGCGAGATCAGCGACGTGAATCCATGGCATCCATTGCCGTCCGTTGCCCAGCGGGCCGCCGCCGCCGAGTTTGAAGGGGGTGAGCATCTTGGCCAGTGCCCCGCCACCCGCACCGAGTACGATTCCCGTTCGTGCTGTCACCACCCGCACGCCATGCTGCTCGGCAGCCATTGCCTCCCGCTCCCATTCCACGCAGACATCCGCGAGGAAGTCGTGAGCCGGCGGCGCGGCTTCGGTGAGTTCCTCCTCGCCGCGGTCGCCGTAATAGCCGACGGCCGACGCTGACACGAGCGTCTTGGGCCTCGCCGAGGCCTGCGAGATGCCCTGCACGAGGTGCCGCGTGCCGACGACGCGGCTGTCGCGTATCTTTGCCTTCTGGGCGGCGGTCCAGCGGCCCTCGGCCACCGATTCGCCAGCCAGATGGAGGACAACATCGATCCCTTCGAACACATGCGGCGGCGGTGGTCCCTGCATCGGATCCCACGGGACGATCTGGCCCGCCAGCGTGCCAAGGGACGCCTTAGCCCTTGCCGGATTGCGGGAAAGCACGACGGGTCCGTCGAGCAGACGCAGAAGCCTCGGGCCTACGAAGCCCGTTGCGCCAGTCACCAGTGCTTTCATCGTCTCACCCTCGAGAATGTGGATCGGCCCGTTCAACCTGCCTGGAGAGCCTGACGTTCATCAGTCTCACGAGCGGCGGAAGCAGTATAAACAAACGTGTCCGCCACAGCCCCTGCCGCATTTTTCCCCCATCCTAGACCGCACGCCGTGCCCGCCCACCCGCCCCGCCGGTCGTTGCCTGCACGGATCCTCCCCAGGGTCGGGCTGCGGCGTGATCTGTGGGTGACCACCGCCGACGCGGCAGCCTTCAGCCTGATGGTCGGCTGTGGCGAGACCTATATTCCCGCTTTCGCCCTGGCGCTGGGACTCGGCCCGGTGGCGGCCGGCATGACGGCCAGCGTGCCGGTGCTCGTGGGGGCGATCTTCCAATTGATCACCCCGCTGGCCGTGGCGCGTCTGGGCACGAACCGCGGCTGGTGCATCGCCTGCACGACGGTGCAGGCGTTGAGCTTCGTGCCGTTTGCGGTCTGGGCGATCCGCGGCCATGCCACACTTACGGAACTCCTCGTTGCGGCCAGCGTCTACTGGGCGGCCGGCATGGCGGGCGCCCCGGCCTGGAATACCTGGATGGGCACACTGATTCCGGAGGGGATGCGGACGGCCTACTTCGCCAACCGCAATCGGCTCGGGCAGTTCGGTGTCTTCGTCGGCTTCGTTTTGGGGGGCCTCATCCTGCAGTGGGGCGAGAGCAACGAGCGCACGCTGCTGGCCTTTGCGGGGCTCTTCATCGCCGCCGGCATCTGCCGCCTGATCTCCACATTGATGCTGGTGAATTGCCGGGAGTTCACCCGACCAACTGCGGCCGACCCAAACGACGAACAGGAAACGTCGGTCAACGGCAACGGAGCGTTCGCGTGGGTGCGCAACCTCGGCCGCACCGTCCGACGGCTGGCCGACTCACCTTCCGGCCCGCTCGTCACGTATCTCTGCTGCCTCGTCTTCACGGCGCAGTTTTCCGCGCCCTACTTCACTCCCTACATGCTACGCGAGCGTGGTTTTTCCTATCACGCCTTCATGCTGGTGGTGGCGACGAGCTTTCTTTCCAAGGCGCTATTCCTGCCGAGCCTCGGCCGGCTGGGCTCGCGGATCGGTTCGCTCGGCCTCCTGTGGGTAGGCGGGCTTTCTGTCATCCCGCTCTCCACCCTCTGGCTGTTCTCGGCCGATGTCAGCTATCTCGTGGCCGTGCAGGTGCTCGCCGGCTGCTGCTGGGCCTGCTGGGAGTTGGCGGTGGCGCTGATGTTCTTCGACGCCGTGCCCCACCGCGACCGGACCGGCGTGATCACGGTCTACAATCTCGGCCTCGCCATCGCCACCGTCGCAGGCGCCGCGACTGGCGGCCTGTTGCTCCGCACACTCGGCGAGGACAGCCAAGCCTACGTGACGGTCTTTGCCGTCTCGAGCCTGCTTCGGCTGGCCACCGTGCCACTGCTTCGCCGGGTCCGCATGCCGGACCGGGCAGCCCCGTCCCGGCCGTGACGTCAGCTCGAGGGGAACCGCGCCTCGTTGGCAATGCTGTCGAGGAACGTGCGGGCGCGGCCATAGTCGCCCGCAGAATAGTTGTTGACGTTCTCCTTGAGGACGTCGATGAACTTCGAAACAGTCTTTTGAATCTGCTGGTACTGCTCGTACTGCATGCTGCCGCCAGACGACGCCCTGTCCGCGAAGAGTTTGTCGAGTTCGTCTCGGTACGGGGCAAACTGCTTGGCGGTCAGGGCCAGCGGGTATTCGATGTGGCCGGTGACCGGGTCGAGTTGCGTCGAGCCAAGCCGGGGCGGCAGCCCCATCTTCGCCATGCGGATCATCTGCTCGTGTGTCACAGGAGGCCCATCCTCTGCAGCCCTCGCCTCACGGTTGGTCTTCCGCATTTCGAAGTAGGTCTCGGTCCACCGCATGCGATTCTGCATCTCGAGGGTCTTGGCCTCCTGCCAGTTCTTCGCGGCCTGGGAGTTCTCGAGGTTTTGGTAGCCCTGAGCCCGCATCATCTCCGACATGCCATAGGAGGCTGCCTGGCCGGCCGTTGAAGCGTAGCCACCGCGGTTGAAGCCAAAGCCGCCACCCCATTGGGCGGGGCTGGCCGAAGGCCAGATCAGGGTGGTCGTGCCTATGGCTCCTGCGACGGCGAGCGCCAGTGAAGAGCGGGTTCGAGTGCGGGCATGAGGAAGGTACGTCATGGTCGTCCTCGTCGGCAGACGGAAGCGGAGGTGCAACACAGCATCCTCCTCCGGAAACAATCATATACTGATGTATTCGAAAAACCGCCACGAGTATACTCTGATCCGTCAGTGGAGACGACAGGGGTTGCCTCTGTTTCCACGCGAGTTGGAGTCCACTCGACTCGGTTCTCTCTTTCTCTTTCTCTCCTCTTGTCCCTCCTTTTTTGGGAGCCTGTTGCGATGAGCCGCGTGCCGTCGATTCAGTGGTTCGGAGTCTTGTGTGGGATCGCCTTGGTGGGCTGTTCCAATGCCACGCCGCCGCAGCCCAAGCCTGAGCCGCCGAAGGCGGTGGCTGTTGCCCCTGTCGAGCCAGCGAAGGTCGAGCCAGCCGCAAAGCCGGCACCGCAAGCCGTCCCGGTAGCCGCCGCCCCGGCAGCGACCCCCGAAACCAAACAGCCTGCCGCTGGACAGGTCGCAGCTGGGGCCACACCTGCCGATCCGCTCGCGGCGCTGCGGCAGACGCTCGCCGCCGCACCCGACAAAGATGCCCGCGTGCTGGTGATCGACGACATCGCCAAGCTCGGCCAGAATGCCAAGGGGGCGCTTGCCGATCTCATCAAGGCCACCGCGGACGAAGACCCGCGGACCCGCTGGCACGCCGCGCGGGCGATCGGCATGATTGGCGAGGATGCCCTTTCGGCGATTCCGGTGCTCCTTGGACTCCTGGCAGACACAGACCCCATCGTCGCCACGCAGTCGGCCGCTGCGATCGGCCTCATCCGTGAAGACGACGGTCGGAAAGACATCCCTGCGGCGGACGCCCTGGTGTATGCCAGCGCGGTCGATCCGCTTATCAAGTCCACCACCCACCCCGATGCCCGCGTGAGGCGGTCGGCGGTTCGCACCCTCCGGCGTCTCGCCCCGTCGCCTGAGCAGTTGGCGCCGCTGCTCAGCAAGCAGCTCGCCGACGTCGATCCATCGGTCGTCATGCCCGCGCTCCAAACGCTGGCCGACATGGACGACGATGCGGTGCCCTTTCTGCTCGAAGCGCTCAATCAGCCAAAGTCGCGATACTGGGCAACCATCGCCCTGGCCGAAATCGGCCCCGAGGCCGCGCCCGCGGTGGACTCGCTGGCCCGACTCGCCGCTGAGGGCGAGACCGAGGAGCGGATGCAGGCATTCCTTGCGTTGGCGGCGATCGGCGAGAAGGCGGCTACGGCGTCGCCCGTGATGGTGCAGGCGCTCGAGTCGGATAACAATGCGGTGCATTTCCCCGCCGCTTTTGCCCTCGGTAGCGTGCGGGCGACCGATGCCGACGCTGCGCTCGAGAAGGCCGCTGCCGGCAATGATCCATTCCTGGCAGAGGTCGCCAGTTGGGCCCGGGCCCGTATCCACCCCGACGACAAGGCATTGGTCGATGAAGCCGTGAAGCGGCTCCGCACGGGCCTCCACAGCGATCGGCCGAACGAACGCGCGGCCGCCACCTCGGGCCTCTCCGATCTCTCAGAGAAACTCGAAGAGCCGGTCCGCCGGGAGTTGGCGGGCGAATTTGCCGATCTATTGTCCGACCCTGTCGCGGACGTGGGCATCGGTGGCGGTGGCGCCCTGATCCGCTTGGGGGCCACGGCCGTTGACACGCTTCGCGAGAGGCTCGCAGACCCCGCACTGCGTGGTCGTGTGCTGGAGATCCTGGGGGCGATCGGGCCGGCGGCCACGCCAGCTGTTGACGACATGATCAAGTCGCTTGACGACGCTGATCCGGACGTCCGGGGCGATGCGGCCGTGGCGCTCGCCGCCATCGGGCCCGATGCCGCAGCCGCCGTTCCGTCCCTGACAAAGATGCTGGCCGACGAGGCTGCGCCAGCGGCAAGGTTTCCCGCGGCCTACGCCTTGGGCCGCATCGGCCCGGCGGCCAAGCCGGCCTTGGAGCAACTGCGGGCATTGACGACGTCGCCCGACGAGGTGATGGCAACGGTGGCCTTGTGGTCCACGCTTAAAATCAGCCCGGAGGACAGGTCGCTGTTCGCGCAGGCCATCCCTGCCTTGAGAAAAGCGGTCCGTGCCGAGCGGGAGATCGTCCGACTGGAGGCCGCGGTAGCCCTGGGAGAGATTGGGGCCGCTGCTGAGTCCGCGATCCCGGTCCTGGAACTCGTCTCCGAGGAAGATCCGTCAAAGCCGGTTCGGGCCGCGGCCGCCGCCGCCCTCGCAAAGATCAGGGGCGAAATCCGGGACGGGAACAGGGGCGGTTGACGCCTGCGGGCCGGAAGGGCCTGCCCGCGACCACTCGGAGTCGGCAAGGTATGACGGCGGCGCTGCCGCTGTCTCCAGCCGCAGGCCACCGTTGGCCGACCCTACACTGTTGGAAACCCATCCTCTTGAACGCCCAACCTCTTGGAAGGGAATGTTTCGGAAGAGGGGTTTTCGGAGCGGGGGGTGTGGTCATTGAGGGCCGGCGGCGGGGGGTAGCAATGGCGAACTATGGACTGTTTCGCAGACTGTGGCTGACATGGCTCTCGCAGCCGGCAGGGGAGCGGCCTCTCTACCGACACATCCTGCGGACCCCTCCCAAGCGGATTATTGAGCTCGGGGTCGGCACGCTGCGTCGGACAGAACGCATGCTTGGGCTCCTGCGATCGGTCCATCCCGGGGTCGATCGGCATTATGTGGGCCTCGACCGGTTCGAGGGCCGTCTCCCGGAGGATCCGCCGGGCGTGACGTTAAAGCAGGCGCATCAGCGGCTGCACGGCCTGGGGCGGGTGCAGCTCGTGCCGGGCAATATCGATACCTCCCTGTCAAGGCTCTGCAATCATCTGGGGGCGTTTGATCTGGTGCTGATTTCCGCCGACAACGACCCGCGGTATCTCGATCGCTGCTGGTTCTTCATCCAACGGATCGTCACGGGCGAGACGGCCATCTTTGCCGAGTCGAGCGTGGGCGGCGGCGGGTGGACTCCCGTTCTGAAGGCCCGCGTCGACGAACTGGCTGCGAAGACGGTTCTGAGACGCGCCGCGTAGCAGGCGGTGGCGGGGCTGGGGGCCGGGGGCTACATTGAATGCAGCCTTACCCACCATTCCAGCCCCCACCTTCTCACCCGATGTCTTCCACGCCTCGCACGCTGCTCGACAAGATCTGGGACGCCCACGTCGTCTGCACGCCCCCCGGCGAACTGCCGCTGCTCTACATCGACCGCCACCTTGTGCACGAGGTGACCAGCCCGCAGGCGTTCGAAGGACTGCGGCTGGCCGGCCGCCCTGTCCGCCGGCCGGAGGCGACCTTCGCCACGCCCGACCACAACATCCCCACGACCGATCGGCGTCTCCCGATCGCCGACCCGATCTCCAAGCAGCAGATCGACACGCTCCGCAACAACTGCCGCGAGTTCGGCGTGCGGCTCTTCGATCTGGGTGATGCCGACCAGGGCATCGTGCACGTGATCGGCCCGGAGTTGGGAATCACGCAGCCCGGCATGACGATCGTCTGCGGGGACAGCCACACCGCCACCCACGGCGCCCTGGGGGCACTTGCCTTCGGCATCGGCACGAGCGAGGTGGAGCACGTGCTTGCCACGCAGACACTGCGACAGGCCAAGCCGAAGTCGCTCGAACTGCGGGTCGAGGGATCACTGCATCCGGGCGTCACCGCGAAGGACCTCGTGCTCTACCTGATCGGCAGGCTCTCCACCGAGGGGGGCACGGGCCATGTGATCGAATACACCGGTCCCTGCATCCGCCGCCTCGGTATGGAGGAGCGGATGACGGTCTGCAACATGTCGATCGAGGCAGGAGCGCGGGCCGGCATGATCGCCCCGGACCAGATCACCTTCGACTACCTGCGTGGCCGGGACTACGCACCCCGGAACTTTGATCGAGCCGTTGCGGAGTGGGAACGCTTTCCCGGCGATCCGGACGCGGTGTTCGACCGCGTCGAGATCTTCCAGGGGGGCGATGTCGTGCCCCAGGTCACGTGGGGCACCAATCCCGCCCAGGTGGTGGGCATCGATGCCACCGTGCCCGATCCCACGGCCTTCGGCGATCCCAACGAACGGGAAAGCGGTAGCCGGGCCCTCGACTACATGGGGCTCAGGGGCGGCACGAAGATCGTCGACATCCCGCTCGATAGGGTTTTCATCGGCTCCTGCACCAACAGCCGCATCGAAGACCTCCGCGCCGCGGCCGGCGTGGTCCGTGGATACCGTGTGGCGCCGACCGTCCATGCGATGGTCGTGCCCGGCAGCGGACGCGTGAAGCGGCAGGCGGAGCAGGAGGGACTCGACCGCGTGTTCCGCGACGCTGGCTTCGAATGGCGGGAGGCTGGCTGCAGCATGTGCCTGGGCATGAACCCCGACACGCTCACGCCCGGCCAACGCTGCGCCTCGACGAGCAACCGCAACTTCGAGGGCCGTCAGGGCAAGGGGGGCCGCACGCACCTCGTCTCGCCCGCGATGGCGGCCGCAGCTGCCGTCACCGGCCACTTTACCGACATCCGACACTGGCTCTATCGCTGAACACGCTCGCTGAACACTTTTGGGGCACCGCAGCCTCATGCCATCCATGCAACCATTCATTCGTCACACCGGTATCGTCGCCTCGCTCGATCGGGCCAACGTCGACACCGACCAGATCATTCCCAAGCAGTTCCTCAAGCGGATCGAGCGGACCGGTTTCGGCCAGTTTCTCTTTTTCGACTGGCGGTTTCTGCCCGATGGGTCACCGAACCCCGCGTTCGAACTCAACCAGCCGATCGTTGCGGGAGCGAGTGTGCTCCTGGCCCGCCGCAACTTCGGCTGCGGGTCGAGCCGTGAGCATGCCCCCTGGGCCTTGGCCGACTACGGCTTCAAGGTCGTGATCGCGCCGACCTTCGCCGACATCTTTTTCAACAACTGTTTCCAGAACGGCATGGTTCCGATCCGCCTCGCCGAGGAGGACGTCGAGGAACTCTTCCGCAGAACGAGGGCGGCGGAGGCGGCAGGAGGGCCCTATCGGCTCCATGTCGATCTGCCCTCCTGCACGGTGAGCGATGATGCCGGGTTTTCCCGCCCGTTCACGGTCGACCCGTTCCGCAAGCGATGCCTGCTCGAAGGCCTCGACGACATAGCCCTGTCGCTCCAGCATGTTGACGCCATCGCCGCCTGGGAGGCGGCCCATGCCGCGCCGGCCGGGGAGTGATCGCCATGGGATGTTTTCCCTGGGCTCGGGCTGGCTGGCTGGCGTTGGCCTGCAGTCTTCACGCGGCCGTCACGGCTGCGGCCACTCCGCAGCCGCAGCGAACCGACCTCATCACCGACATGCCTGCGGCCGGCGATCTGGCGGCACCCACTAACGGCCAGACGCTCTACGTGCTCGATGAGGCCCGCGGCGAGGTCGTGGCCATCGATCCGTTTGACCCGGCCGCCAAACGTTGGACGGCCGTATCGGCCGGCCCACGGGGGGATGCCGGCACCGACACGCTCGCCATCGGCTGCATCGACACGAGCATGCTGGCCATGCTCTGCCGCAGCCGGGACGGCTGGTCGTTGCAGACGCACCGGCTTCAGCCCGGCACGGCCGCCGATCCCGCCAAGCCCGCGCAGACCGTGGTAATCGGCAGGGCCAACGAGGCTGCGGCGACAGCCGCGGCCGCCGCGAGAGCCCCTGGCGACGACCGGGCATGCCTGGCCATCAGCCCGTCTCGCGACTGGCTTGGCGTCTGCGGCCTGCCGGCGCCGCTGCCCGCGGTGATGCGGGCGCCGATCGCCGGGGCGAGAATCGGCGGGGTCACGGCCCGTGCCTGCCCTGCACTTCCCGCAGACATGCGGCCCGCCGCGGCGACGATCAGCATGGCTGAGGAGTTCGTGCTCTTCGCCACGGATAGGGCGGGCGTCCAGCCCGCGGCCGGGAGCGTCTTCGTGTCGTTTTATCTGCCCCCCGACCCCCGCCGGTTGCTGCATCTCGACACGTCCCTTCCCCGAGTACTCGACGCGGCCTTCTGCCGCGCGGACGGCACGCTGTGGGTGGTCGGCGGCGGGCCGCGGGGTGAATCTGGCTCGGCATCGGCCGTTGTCGCACCCGAAGGGCTCTGGCGGATCGACGCCGTGATGCGGAAGGGCCGCCAGTCGGCGGAGGCCGTCTGCGTGGCCCGTCTCGAGGCCGCCCGCGCGGTCGTCTGTCTTTCGGAGCGTGCCATCATCGTGACGCACGGCCGTGAAAACCGCACCGTATCGCGGATCGATCCAACCCAGCCTGCGAGCACACCATGACGACCCAGCCCAGCCGCCGTGAGAAGATCGAAGCCCTTCTGCGGGACGATCCCGACGATGTTTTTCTCAGATACAGCCTCGCTCTCGAGATGGAGGCGGCCGGGGAATGGGAGGCTGGCTTGGAGATCCTCGAGGCGCTCGCTCGGGGAGTGCCTCCGTATGTGCCCGCGTTTCAGATGGCCGCGCAGCACCTCGTGGCCCGCCAGCGGATCGAAGAGGCGCGCAGCACGCTCCGCGAGGGGATCGAGGAGGCGCGGCGACAGGGCAAGGCCCACGCCGCCGGGGAGATGTCGGAACTCCTGATGAGTCTGGGCGAGGCGGGCGAAGGCTAGACGCCTGCCGACAAGCCCCTCACGCCATCACAGGCACGGGTTCTGCCGACTCGGCGCCCCGCGTGATCACGAATCCCATCTCCTCGATCATCTTGTAGTCGGCCTCGGGCAGCTGACCCTTCGTGGTCAGGTAGTCGCCCACGAACATCGAGTTGGCGGCATAGAGCCCCAGCGGTTGCAGGCTGCCCAGGTGGAGCTCCCGCCCGCCGGCGATGCGGATCTCCGCCGTCGGGTTGACCATCCGCATCATCGCCAGGCCGCGAAGGCAGTCGCGCGGGCTGATCCGGTTGTTGCCCTCCAGCGGCGTGCCGTCGATCGCGTTGAGGAAGTTGAGCGGAATCGACTCCACCCTGAGGGTGCGGAGTTCCACCGCCATGTCGATCAGGTCATCGTGCGTTTCACCCATGCCCATGATGCCGCCGCTGCAGAGCTGCAGGCCAGCGGCGCGGCAGGCGGCCAGCGTCGCGATGCGGTCGCCGTAGGTGTGGGTCGAGCAGACCTCACCGTAGAACCGCTCGCTCGTGTTGAGGTTGTGGTTCACCTTGTCAACGCCGGCCGTCGCCAGCCGCTGCGCCTGTTCCGGCGACAGGAGCCCCAGGCAGGCGCAGATGTTGAGATCGTACTGCTGCTTGATCTCGGGCACGATCTTGCAGACGAAGTCGATCTCCCGCTCCGACGGGCCGCGGGCTGAGATCACGATGCAGAAGGTCTTTGACTGCCGTTCTGCGGCGAGCTTGGCGGCCTCCAGCAGTTTGGGGGCGGAGAGGAGGTTGTAGCGGGGGATTTCGGCGTCGGAGACCTTCGACTGGGAGCAGTAGCCGCAGTCTTCAGGGCACAGGCCGCTCTTGGCATTCATCAGGAAGAAGAGCTGCACGCTGTTGCCAAAGGAATGGTGCCGCACCCGCCAGGCAGCGGACAGCACGTCAAGCAGTTCGACATCGGACGATTCGAGGATCGCCCGTGCTTCGTCGCGGTCGATCATGCCGCCGGAGAGCACGCGGGAGGCCATCGCATGCCAATGGGTGGTGTGGACCGACGCATCCAAGGCTCCTGACATACTGACTGCTCCGCTCACGAAAGGGTTCGGGCAAAATGGGAAGGAGCGGCGAACCGGGGGCCGCGGAAAAGGAATGTATGCGATGGACGCGGTGTTTGCCAAAGCTGGCCGCGGCCGTGGGCGGTATTCCCGGGCACAAGCAGCACAAGGTCTGAGGGGGGTACGACCGATACAAGCCGTAGAAGTCCTCAATCCCTGGTCTCACCGAGGTCGAAAGCATGTTCCACTCGCGCCTGGCAGAAGCCACCCTGATCGGCTGCCTGACCGCCCTGGCCAGCTTTTGCGCGCTGAGCGCCAGAGCCGGAGAGACCTATTCCGTTGTGGCGCAGTCGAATCGATTCTCGGCGGCCACGGGACGCCGGCCCCTGTCGGAGCGGATCGCCGCAGCCAATCTGCCGATCATCGCGGAGACGACCGCCACGCCTCCGCAGGAAACCGCTCATCAGAGCAAGCGAGACACACCGGCCCGCGCAGACACGGCACCGCCATCGGAAAACATGGCTGTGGCAGCGGTCCAAGTCGATCAGGAACTCGTCGTGGCTCCGGAGCCGCCACCGCGGCACGCTGTCACGCCGCCCGTGCTGTGGCCCTTCGGCACGAAGCGGACGGCGACCCCCGCGCCGCGGCCCAGCACTGCCTCCAAGCAGGCGGTGGCCACCGGGAAGGCCACGAACGGGAAGCCCACGAATGGGAAGGCGACGACCGCTGCACGCCAGCCTGCGACAGGGGGGAAGAGCCCGACCGCGGGCCGTGACGTCCAGCGTCAGGCCAACGCGAGATCGAGCGGGAAGGGGCTGAGCAGTTCGAGTCCCGCCTCGGTGACGAGGTAGTTGTTCTCGATCCGCACCGTACCTGAGAGCTGGATCGGTCAGTCGAGTTTGGAGAGCAGGCTCGAGTCGAAGGGTGGAAACTGCGGGTCGATCCGTTCGAGCGTGGTCCGCAGCAATCTGGCCACCACGAGGTTGCGATACCATTTCTTGTCGGACGGCACGATGTGCCAGGGAGCCTCCTCCGTGTTGCACTGCGTGAGTGCGTCGTCGTAGGCCTTCTGGAAATCGTCCCAGAGCCGCCGGTCCTCGAGGTCGCTCGGCCCGAGCTTCCACTGCTTTTTCGGATCGTGGAGCCGATCCTCCAGCCGCTGCCGCTGTTCCTTGTTGCTGATGTGCAGGAAGCACTTCACGATCGTGACATTGCCATCGCGGAGCAGTTTTTCGAAGGCGTTGATCTGGGCATACCGCTCCTTCCAGACATTCTTGGGCACGAGTTTCCGCACGCGAACCACCACCACGTCTTCATAGTGGGAGCGATTGAAGATGCCGATGCGGCCGTGGGCAGGCACGGCCGCGTGCACCCGCCAGAGGAAGTCGTGGGAGAGTTCCAGGGCACTGGGGGCCTTGAAGCTCTTCACGTCGAGGCACTGCGGGCTGACGCCGCTCGCGATCATGCGGATCGTGCCGTCCTTGCCGGAGGTGTCGATGCCCTGCAGCACGACGATGACCGCCCGCTTCGCCTCCGCGAACAGCCGGTAGGCCAGTTCGTCGAGTTTGTCACAGTGTTTACGGGTCTCGGCCTCGGCAGCAGCGCGGTCGAGGTCCTCGTGGTAGTCCGGATCGAAATCCGCCAGTCGGATATCACGGCCAGCAGGGAGGGTGAGTGGTTGGGTCATGAATGGCCTCACGAGGGTGGCCCGATAATCTACCAGACCACGGCCGTCGGGCGGGCTCCCCGAGCGCCCTCCGCTCGCTCGGCGGCTCGGCGGTTGCGCTGCCGTAGGTCGTGGAAGGAGACTGGGGACACGGCCCAAGGCCTGAGAGTCCACCGCGACGAGACTTCTGCCGGCCCGGCGGCCCGGCAAGATGCTCAGCGTGCAGCCGTGCCGTAGAACATCGCCCGCGAGCTTACCGACCGCTGCCGACGGCGCATGGGGCGGGGCGGGGCGATCATGCGGGAGTCGAGCAGATCGGCGATCAGGTTTCGATCCTCGGGGTGTCCGGCCAAGCCCTCAACATCCGCCTCCATCTCCTGCTCGAACCCCAGCACCTCAGCGATCATCGCGATCGTGCGGACGCGAACCTCGCACGGCGTTTCCCCCACGGTGACGACATACCGGGCGGCCTCGCCGCAGCCAGACTTGACGGTGGCGGTGGCGGCAATGCTGGCAATGCTGGTGGTGGCGTTCATCGGATGGGCCTCCTGCGTTGGCAAAAGCTGCAAATCGTTTTGCTCTGAAAACATACGATGCACATTGCGTGCCAATGCCTAAAAAAGGTCTACGCCACTGTTCAGGGCAGCCCGTGCCCGTCAGGGTTGCCCAATCGCGCCAGTGTGACGAGGCCGCTTGAAAGAATTACCGCACCCGTAGCCCTGGCCTGCTACTCGGTCGGGCTGCGAATCTTTTCGTCGAGCATCTTGTCGCGGATCGTGGCCGCCAGCTCGTAATTTTCAGCCCGGATCGCCTCGGCGAGCTGCTCGTCGAGCGTGCGGCCCACCTCGTACCGCTGCCGGACGCTCTCCCGCATCTCGAGGAGCCGCTTCACGAGTTCGTCCTCGTCGTACTGTTCGGCCGCGTCATAACGGGCAAACAGATCCCGGAACTGGCCCAGTCCACGGTTGATCTCGCCGATCGCCGCCTCCGGCCCCGACTCCTGCAACGCGGCAAGGGACGCGGCCTGCACCCGGTGGAACAGGACGAACGGCCGATACTGCTCATGCGAGAGCGTCCACTCTTCGTCCGGAGAATGTTCCCGCACGAAGTCCATGAAGGCCAGGCTGTGGTCGGCGTCTTTGGCGGCCCGATGGTATTCCCGCAGTGACAGCCAGCAGAGCCGCCGGTGGTAATACTGCACGAATTCTCTGTCCGCCTCGGCGCACTGCTCCTTTGACAGCCGGAACGAACCTCCCTCGCGGATCACCTCACTGACGAGGTAGTCGTAGTAGGTCTCGGCGCCGTGCGGCCGAAGACCATCCGGCCGCAGGTCGGTTTCCATCTGCAGCAGACCCATGTCCACCCGCATCTGGAGCACCTCGCGGCCGTTGCGTGCCTTCACCAATCGCGCGTTGACCTCACCGGGCTGGAAATCCCAGTTCTTGAGGAGGGTATCGATGTCGCGGGTCGCTGCCATGGGGTCGCACTCCTTCCCGGTCAAGCCAAACTGCGGCGTTCTTGCCACTCGGAGGGATTATACCAGCGTCGATCGACCAAAGTTTCGGGTCTGAAAAGGGCTTGCTCTGAGCCCAGTCATCCGGGGGTCATTCAGTCCTCGGTCCGGCGGCGAAGCCTCTTGGTCTCGGACCGACGGTGCTTGGAGTCGAGCCGCTGGCCTTTCGCGGCGCGGGGCGTCGTGGAGCCGCGGCGGGTCTTCGGCACGATCAACGCCCGCTCCAGGAGGTCAGCCAGTTTTTCAAGACAGTCGGCGACGTTTCGAGACTGGTCGCGGTGCCGCTGGCTGGAAATCACGAGCGTCCCGTCGCTGGTGAGACGGGCCCGCTCACGCTGGAGCAGCCGTCGCCGCACGTCGTCTGGCAGATGCGGGGAATGAACCGCATCGAAACGGAGCATCGCCTTGCTGCTGGTGCGATTGACGTGCTGACCGCCTGGCCCGCTGCTCCGTGCAAACTGCCACTCCAGCGCCGCCGCGGGGATCAGCAGTTGACCGACGCGGATTTCTTTTTCCTTGGACATGATGCGGTCGCGTGGAGAGTGATAGGATTTTCACTGTTTTACACCGGGGTTCATCAGATGACGAAACGGATGTTGAATCGACTGTCTCTCGTCGCGTTGGTGGCCATGGCTCTGGCTGCGGGACAGGTGGTCGCCCAAGAGCTTGGGTCGGTGCCGGGGGCGGCAACAGAGCGGCACTCTCCGTCTGTGGCCGACCTCTGGACCCGGCCTGGAGAGGACTGGGGCACGTTCCTTGGTCCCACGGGCAATGGGCGCAGCAGCCTGAAGGGTATGACGGTGCCATGGCCTGCTGGTGGGCCTCGAATCGTCTGGCACAGCGAGCTCGGTGAGGGCTATTGCGGCCCCGCCGTGGCTCAGGGGAGATGCGTGATCTGCGACCGGGTTGGGCAGGAGATCCGTATCCGCTGCCTCGCCGCCGAAACAGGACAAGAACTCTGGCAGGAGCGATACCTCACCGACTACGTTGACACGTTCGGCTACGACGGCGGACCGCGGTCTGCGGCAGTGATCGTCGAGGATGCCGTGATCACGTTTGGCCCCGAGGGGCGGCTCGAATGCCGAAGCCTGGCCGACGGCACGAGCCGCTGGCAGGTCGACACCTCCGCGGCATATCAGGTGGTGAGGAACTTTTTCGGTGTCAGCGCCGCACCGTTGGTGGTCGATATTGGGGGGAAGCGTCTGGTGGTCGTGCAGGTTGGCGGCAGCCCCGCGGGATCCGCGCCGCCGTCGCCGGAGCGGCTCGACCTCGTCAAGGGGCTCGACAGCGGACTCGTGGCGTTTGAACTGGCCACTGGCCGGGAGTGCTGGCGGTCGAGCGACCAACTCGCCAGCTACAGCACGCCGGTGCGGGCGACCCTGGACGGCCGGGACAGCATCCTCGCCTGGATGCGGGATCGGTTCCTCGTGGTCGATCCGGCCACGGGCGGTGTGCGGGCCGATTTTCGCTGGCGGGCCGACGAACTGTTCAGCGTCGTCGCCGCCAGTCCGGTTGTGGCCGGCAACGAGGTGCTGCTGTCGGAGACCTACGGACCGGGGAGCGTGCTCTTAAAGGTGACTACGGCGGGCCTGAAGCCAGTTCGTCGGGATGCCGCCGGCAGCCGCCCCAATCGCAGCCTCAAGTCCCACTGGTCTACGCCGGTATTCCATGACGGCCATCTCTACGGCTCGAGCGGCCGCAATGCCGGCGATGCCTTGCTTGTGTGTGCCGACTGGAAGACGGGCGGTGTTCTCTGGAGCGAGCCCGGCCTCGGGAGGTCGAGCCTGACAGGCGTCGACGACCACCTGATCGTCCTCGGAGAGTTCGGCGATCTCGTGCTCGTGAAGGCTACGCCTGACGCCTACACGGAGGTGTCGCGAACGCGGCTGGTCGCGGCTGCGACAGACACGCAGAATGCCACCCGCCAGACCACTGACAGTCCTGGCGTCACGCAGGACAGCGGTGTCGAACTGCTCGTGGCACCGTGCTGGGCCGCACCGGTAATTGCCCACGGGTATCTCTATGTGCGCGGTCAGGGGCGGCTCGTCTGTCTCGACCTGCTGCCCACGAAGACCAAGTGATCCAACGCAGACTGATCCAACGCAGACTGATAGAAGACCAACTGATCACTGTTCAGTCATGCCGGCAACACTCGCCTGCAGCGTTGTCAAGACTGAAACGCGGTGCATGCCAGCACCGTTCCGACGCCGCGACGCATCCCGTTCCCGCGGCGGGAAACAGCAGGCTCGATCTTCTCTGGACAGTCTGCGCACGACCGTTCCATACTTTCGCCCTTCAAGGTTCGGGTCAAAGGTTCGGGCGGTCGCCGTGCAGGAGAAGACGAGAGCATGTTTCATGTGGCCATCAGTCAGCTGACGACATCACGCTGCGAACTTCCCGAAGAGATCGCCCGCCTTGCCGATCATGGGTTTGATTGCCTGTCGCTGTGGCGGGCCAAGCTCTCCGATCTCGGGCCGACGGCCGCGGCTTCGCTGCTGACCCGGGCTGGCATGCGGGTGTCGAGCCTGCAGTGGGTGGGTGGCTTCACGGGCGGCGACGGCCGCACGTTTGCGGAGAGCATCGATGACGCCGCCGAGGCGATCGAAACGGCTGCCGCCGTCGGATCGCCCGTGCTGGTGGTCCACAGCGGCTGCCGCGGCGGACACACCCGCGCCCACGCCCGCCGCCTGCTCGTTCAGGCCCTCGAGACGCTCGCTCCGATTGCGGGGGCGGCCGGTGTCGCGTTGGCCGTCAAACCGATGCACGCAGTGGCGGCCTCAGGCTGCAGCTTCCTGACCCAGCTGGTTGATGCCTTGGAACTGGTCGAAGATGCTGCCGATCCAGCTATCCGTCTGGCCGTTGATCTCTGGCAGTTTGGGGATGATCCAGAACTGCTGCGGCTGCTGCCGCGGCTGGCCACAGTGACGGCGCTCGTTCAGGTGGCCGATCGCGAAGGCCCGCCGACGGCCGAACTTGAGCGTCTGCCTGTAGGCCGCGGTTCGTTGCCGCTGGAATCGCTGGTGCTGGCCCTCGTCGATCACGGATATGGGGATCACGGATTCGGGGGCGACTTCGAGTTGGATCCAGTCGGCGAAACCGTGGTCGCGTTGGGCTACGACCGCGTGCTGGAGGAGGCCCGTCGCGTCGCCGACGCCTGGACCATGGCCGTTGAAGAGCGGCTGCTGTGGAGCCGCGCGACGGCTGCCGTGTGGCAGACAAACCGCCTTCAGTTCCGCTCAGCGGGGTCGCGCAGGTCCCAGGCCTCGAGCCAGACCGTCTCCCGCGGCTGAAGCTGGAAATCCCGCCGGAGCTTCTGGTCGAAATCGTCCATGTGGGCGGCGCCGTAGAAGATGGCGATTTTCGTCCGCCCCTTGGCGATCTGCTCCGTGAGCACGTCGAGCGCGGCCGCATTGCGGTCGGTGATCAGCGAAGATCCCTCCTCTCCGCCGAAGGCTGCCGTGAGCACCTCCATGTCGGTGAACTGCTCCGCCATCAGCCGCCGCAGCCGCAGTTCGCGGTTGTTGCCGAAAAGAATGCCGAAGATGTCACTGAAGCCGACATCGCCACCCGGCTGTTTTCCGGACCGATCGGCGCGGGCCGTGCTCTCCCGCATCACGCGGGAAAACATCGACCACCACGATTCGCCCCGCTTGGCCATTGCGGCATCGAATTCCTTGGGTGACAGGTCGGCATGCACGAAGTTCTTGGCCGTGTAGTCGATCTGGTCGAGTTGGAATTCGAGTCCGAGCATCTTCGTCAGCCCGTGCTGAGCGCTGCCGATCGCCCCCGAGGGCTTGCGGCCCGGCTTGGGCACGCGGGCATTGTCGGGGGCGACGAGTTCGTAGAGCACGGCGTCGTAGTCGGCGAAGAGTCTGTCGAGCGTGTCGTAATACTGACGGCTGCCGAGGTGCACGGCGCCAATCAGGTCAACCGTGAGTGGTTCGGCTCGGCCTGCGGCAGCGGCCGCCTGTGGCGTCTCCACATAGGTGGCGATCGCCGTTTCCAGCGCCATCGGCCTGCGGGCGGTGTCCCGGGTGATCCTGAGAAAATCGTGCTCCTGCTCGGCCTGTCGCCCATCAGCTGGAGCGGCGGCCCGGGCGGCCCGAGGTTCCGCCGCCTGTGCCGGCAGCGCCATGACAAGCATGACAAGCATGACAAGCAAGACAAACCAGGCAAGAAACGCAACCGCGGCAGCCCCCGCCGCGGGGCTGGGCTTCGTCCCGACAGGAAAGAGCCTGAACGTGCTCGGCATGGAATGGTCTCCATCGTGGGAATCCCGGCGAGGAGGGGTGGAGCCGGGGATTCCCTGCAACATACCCGAGTCTGCCCCGCCTGCCAGTCTTTTCGGCTTCGACACGAAAATCCCGCACATCCGGCAGAGTCTGCCAAGTTTCGTCAACTCGGCTCACCAGCACGACCGATACCGAAGGAGCAATCCGCATCGGCGGAAAACAGGCTCCTGCTCCCCAGGACACTAAAGCGATGGTCACGAAGCAGCGGTTCAAGCGTCTGGTGGCTCTGGTTCTCGTAGTGGCTCACAGTCTCGTGGCGGGCATGCCCGTCCACGCCGGGGACTGGATGCCCATGCTGCCCAGCCAAGACTTCTACGACTTCCAGCTGTTCGCCCCGCCGGACCTGCAGGAGTATGAGATCTATCCCGAGCCGAGCGAGGGGTTCTTCTTCAACTACGACCGTCTCTACTGGGGCATCACGCCGCCGCGGGTGACGGGCGTGGGGACGACGCAGAACGGCAACTTCATCATCCCGACGAACCCGATCTCCCCGCAGACGGTCGTGCAGTTGAATAACGCCAACATCACCGCCTCAGGAACAAGCGGTGGTGGCAGCATCATCGGCGGGCTTTACACGTTCGGGTCCGATCCCCTCCAGCTCGATCTGAACACCAGTTGGATGCGGACCCGGATGGGCTGGGGCAATCGCTACGAGGGTGGCTGGATCTACGACAACAACGGCGTCAACATCAGCTACTTCAGCGTTGCCCAAGACCAGAGCTTCCAGACCAACTCGGAGTTCGCTGCCTCATCCCCGACCCAGACATTCACGCAGGAAGCGACTGGCGGTGGTGCTGGTGGTGGCGGCGGCGGCGTCGGCAACATCAACCAATCATTGGTGACCACGACGATCACCTCGGAAAGCCCGCCGCCTGACCACCTCATATCGCAGAAGCTCACGCAGAATAACAGCGTGGAGATCCAGAGTGTCGGAGCGGCAGCCATTATCCGCCGTGAACTCGGCAAGCGTGGCAGCGGCACGACCGCACGGTTCGGCCTGGGGCCGCGATTCATGCAGTTCGCGGAGCGGTACAAACTCGGCTACGAAAGCAACCAATATGCCTTCAATATCGGTGGTGGAGCCGGCGGCACGACCGGCGGCGGCACGACCGGCGGCGGCACGACCGGCGGTGGCACGACCGGCGGCGGCACGACCGGCGGCGGCACGACCGGCGGCGGCACGACCGGCGGTGGCTTAGGTGGCGGCCTTGGTGGCGGCCAGCAAGGCGGCGGCCTGGGCGGCGGCTCCCAGCTCCTCGGGGGCGGTAACATCCAGGAGAGCTTTGGAACCGGTCCGGCCGGCAATGTGCTGGGCATCACAGGCGTCGACTCACTCACCGGCCAGGGCCTTGGCACGGCGCTGCAGACAGGGGCCTGGGAGACCTACACCAGCAACAATATGGTCGGACCGGAGTTCTCGCTTCAGTTCGAGTCGCAACAGGGCCGTTGGTTGTTCTCCAGCGAGTTCAAGTTCACCGCCGGATTCAACTGGCAGAACAACATCTACCGCGGCTCGAACTTCCCCAACTCGCTCGGTGCTGACTACTTGCGGGCCACGTTCACGCCGTCGACCACACAGACCGCGGGCGGGACGACTCCTCCCACACAACTCAATGCCCCTCCGCTCTTTCTGCAGATCTACGGGGTCGGACAGAACAACGCGACCAACTCCGCAGAGCATCGGTTCGTGTTCACCCCGATCGGTGAATGGCGGTTTGGGACGCAGTTCCGAGTGAGCGAGGCCATCCGCCTGCACGCCGGTTACACGGGAATGTGGCTGGGCAGCATTGCCAGGGCCTCCACAAACACCGGGTATGTCACCAAAGAAAAGCCCGTGAAGTTCGCGGCGCCGCAGGATCCTACGCAGCCGGCAAGTCAGACGAACCCTTGGGTGGTCAAGACTTCGGGGCCGAATCCCCAAAACCTGCCATTCGTCAACGGAGCTGCCAATCCCTACTACGTTCCCAATCCGGAGTTCAACAGCGTCGGTGCGGTGTCGGGTGGCCAGGAATACGTGCTCACCAACGGCCTCGACTTCGGCATCGAAGTCCGATATTGAGCGTCAGGCCACCGACACCGGACGCTGGGCTGATCTGGCATACGCTGGATCGATGCGGGCCAGTTCCTCCTGCATCGCGGCGATCGTCCGCCGGATCTGGTCCGGCGTGTGGCTCGACGTGATGAAGAATCGCAGCCGAGCCGCACGTTCCTCGACCGCCGGATAGAGGATCGGCTGCACGCTGATCCCCCGTGCGAAGAGCGCCCGTGAGAGCCGCAGGCTGTTGATCGAGTGGCCAAGGATGATCGGCACGATGGCCGAGCCGCCCGATGGCCCTGTGTCGAGGCCTGCCTCGCGGGACAGTTGTAGGAACAGTCTCGCATTCGCATGGAGCTTCGCGACCCGCTCCGGCTGCCGCTGCAGAAGCCGCAGCGCCCCGAGTGAGGCCCCGGCCGCGGCCGGCGGCAGGCCGACCGAATAGACGAAGCCGGGCACCGTGTATTTCAGCCAGCGGACGAGCGTCTTCGAGCCAGCAATGTAGCCGCCGCAGCTCCCCAGGGCCTTGGAGAGCGTGCCCATCCAGAGGTCGACGTCGGCCGGATTCACGCCAAAATGCTCGCCGATGCCGCGGCCCCGCGGCCCCATCACGCCGATCGAATGGGCCTCGTCCACCATGAGAAGGGCTCGATGCCGCTTGGCCAGGGCGATGAACTTCGGGAGTTCGGAGAAATCCCCATCCATGCTGTAGATGCCCTCGATCACGATCAGCACCCGGCGGTATTGCCCGCGCATCTGGGCCAGCAGTTTCTCGGCCGCGTCGAAGTCGTTGTGCGGGAAGGGCCGACGCCGGGCCCCAGAGAGCACGGCCCCCTGGAGGAGGCTGTTGTGGGCCAGACTGTCGTGCAGGACGAGGTCGCCCGGGCCGACCACATGGCCGATCACCGTCTCGTTGGTGGCGTGCCCGCCGACGAACGTCACCGCGTCCTCCGTGCCGACGGTGCGGGCGATCTCCCGCTCCAACTCCTGATGGATCGTCTTTTCACCCGAGACGAGCCGGCTGGCCGATACGCTCGTGCCGAAGCGGTCGATCGCGGCCTTTGCGGCAGCCGCCACCTCCGGCTCACACGACATGCCGAGATAGTTGTAGGTCGCCCAACTGATCATCTCCCGACCGCCAATCACGGTGCGGTCGTTGGTGAGCCCCTCGTGGACGCTGAAGTAGGGGTTCTCGAGGCCCGCCTCGCGAACCATCGCGAAGTTCTGCTCGAGGGCCCGGACCTCCGGAAACTGGGTGATATCGTAGGCATCGACCTGGATCTCGGCTGCCGGTGTCGGTGTCGCCGAGGCTGCCTGGGTGCGGTACTGATCCTTGACAGGCATGTGATCGAGGATCGCCTCGCTGACCTCGCGGCAGGTCTCGATCTGCGGGAGCACCTGTTCCGGGAAACGGGCGCCGAAGGCCTCCTCGAGGCTTGTGACGATCTCCATCCGCTCGAGGGAATCGAGGCCCAGCTCGACGATGTTGGTGTCGAGCGTGAGATCGCCTGCCCGCTCCTTGGCGATGCGACGGACGTGGTCAAAGACGGCCTGCACGACTTCCTGCGGCAGTTCGCGGGCTGCCCGGCCAGTGCGCGAGCCCTCGCCTACCGGCCGTTGCCGTGCCAGCCGTGGCTGCTCCGAGCCCGGCGCGGGCACGGCTGGTTGCAGCCAGCCGATGTGCTGATCAACCACCTCGAGCGTGCCGTCGAGAAACTGCCGCTTGCAGGCATGCCGCTGGATCTTGCCGCTCGATGTCTTCGGCACGCTGTTGGGCCGCACGAGCACGATCGCCTCGACGGCGAGTTCGTGCTCGGTCGCCAGTCGCTTGCGGATCGCCTCGAAGGCGGCCGCGATCTCGGCGGGCTCCCGCCTGCCGCGCTCGACCTCGGCCACCACGGCCACCCGCTCGCGGCCCTCCACGTCGACGGCGAAGGCGGCGATCGAACCGGCCCGCACGAGCGTGCTGGCCTCCTCGACCGCATGCTCGATGTCCTGCGGATAGTGGTTGCGACCGCGGATGATGATCAGGTCCTTGAGCCGTCCGGCAACGAAGAGTTCGCCGTTGTCGAAGAAGCCAAGGTCGCCGGTGCGGAGATAGGGCCCGGGGTTGGGTCGCCAGGTCGCCACCGGCTGCTCCGACGAAAGCTGATGGGGCTGTGCCAGCATCGCCCCGAAGGTTTCCGCAGAGGCATCGGCCCGATTCCAGTAGCCCTGGGCCACGCTCGGACCGCTCACCCATATCTCGCCGACCCGACCCGGCGGCAGCGCCTCGCACGACTGCGGATCGACGATCAGCACATCCTGGCCGTCGAGTTCATGGCCGCTTCCGACCAGGCGACGAACGGCCGGGGCATTGGCGGGCCGTACGACGGCGGCACCCGTCTCGATCGACGAGGCATCGAAGGAGCGGATCACCGGCGGTTCGAACTTCATGCCACCGGTGACCATCAACGTGCTCTCGGCGAGGCCGTAGCAGGGAAAGAACGCCTCACGCCTAAATCCGCAGGGCGCGAAGGCCTCGCAGAAGGCGTCGATCGTCTCGGCCCGCACCGGCTCGGCGCCGTTGAAGGCCAGCGTCCAACTCGAAAGATCGAGCGTGGCCCGCTGCTCGGGCGTGGTCTTCCGCACGCAGAGTTCGTAGGCAAAGTTGGGGCCGCCGCTGATGGTGGCCCGGTATTTCGAGATCGCCTGCAGCCACCGCAGCGGCTTCTGGAGGAAGGCGACCGGCGACATCAGCACGTTGAACTTGGCGCCATAGAGCGGCACGAGGATCCCGCCGATCAGGCCCATGTCGTGGAAACTCGGCAGCCAGAACACGCCCGACTGGCTCCGCGTGATCTCGAAGGCCTGCATGATCCGCAGCGAGTTGTGGAGCAGGTTTTCGTGCGACAGCATCACGCCCTTCGGCGTACCGGTCGAGCCGCTCGTGTATTGCAGGAACGCGAGGGTACTGCCGTCGATGTCAGGCCGCTCCCAGCGGTCGGCCCACGACACGTCGAGTTCACTGTCGACCTTCCAGATCAGGTGTTCGAGGCTCGGGGCGGTGGCACGCAGGGCATCGAACCGGTCGACCACGTCGCGGGTAGTGAGGGCAACGGAGGCGTCGGCATCGGCTGCGATCGCCTCGATACGCTCGACCGAGCGGTTTTTCCGGGGCGGGTAGGCGGGCACGGCGATGGCGCCGCCATAGAGGCAGCCCATGAAGGCCGCGATGAAGTCGAGGCCCGACGGATAGAGCAGCAGCACCCGCTTGCCCGCCATTCCCTCGCTCAGGAGCCAGGCACCCAGCGCCCGGGCTTTCCGGTCGAGTTCGGCGTAGGTGATGTTGAGTTCTTCGTTTTCACCGTCCACGAGGAAGGTGAAGGCCCGGTCGTGGGGGCGGTAGGCCGCCCGCTGCCGCAGCAGGTCCACGATCGTCGGAGCAATCGAAGCTTCAGTGTTGGGATTGGGGATCACTGTCTGTGGAGCCTCCCACCAATGCGTGCTGGAAACGTCGCGCCGCCCTCAAAGGAACCTCAGGGATTTCGGCACGTTCCTCCGTTCACCACGACAGTCTATCTGTCCGGCCCAGACAACCGGAAGTTTCGGTCTTCCCGAGGGATGCGACCCTGCGTTTTGCCGCTTTGGCAGCGGTTTTTCGCTCTGGAGAACCGCGCACTGTGGTGCGGATGGGGCAGGGTGCGATGGTGGCAAATCACCGCCGGGGACAGCACAAGTCTCGTCGCGTTGGCTTTTTCGCCATCACGCTTTGCGGCAGCGCATTCCCCAACCGGGGCGAAAAATCCAAAAGCTCCTCGAGCTTCCGCCGATCCCCGGCTCGTCCAAGACGGCTTCGCAGGATGCGAAGCGCAGCACCAGCCGGCGGATGCCGGCCAAGCAAAAACGACAAGATGTCGTGTTTTGCGTGAATACAGCTCCCCCGGCTTCCGCCGGGGGCTTTTGTGGAATCCCGACGTATCCGTAAGGGGCTGCCCATGGACTGTAAACACGCGAAACATGGCATCCTGCCATTTTCGCTTGGCCGACCTCCGTCGGCTGGTGCTTACACGGGCCTCCGGCCCTGGCGCTGATAGATACGACGTATCCGTAAGGGGCTGCCCATGTCCCGAGAGCCGGCGTTGCTGACGAGCGCAGGCAGGATGCCGGAGCGCAGTCAGCATCGAGTGAGCGAAGGCCATGGATGGCCGTAGCGAACGTCCGGCGACGGGGCATGGGCAGCCCCGAACCGTCGCGAAGGAGCGGCTTTCTGGCTGCCTCCGAGAGGCCCGGTCAGGCCCACGTGCGGCCGCTGGCGTTTTCGGTGCGGTGCTCGAAGTTGCCGAGCAGGCCGCCGATGACGTCCCAGCAGTCGTGCCGGCGGACCTCGATGTCGCCCTGCTCGTTCACGCGGACCAGGCAGGTGTCGGTCAGGCCCACCCGCTGAAGCGCGTCTGGCGAGACCTCATCGGGCTCCAGCATGCTCATCAGCGCCCGGCCATTCATCTCGATGAACTTCATCCCGGCCTCCGCTCGAAAAAAGCCTGCTCCAGCCGCACGAATGCGTCGGGGGAAATCTCTTCCGCCCGCACCGACTCGTCAAACCCCATCGTCTCGTAGACGTGGGCCACAGCGTCGCGGGAGCCGACATTCTGCTTGCCGCCAGCCATGCGCACAAGCACGCCCCGAAGCAGCTTCCGCCGGTGGCAGAAAACGTCTCGCACGAAGTCGTGAAATCGCCCGAGATCTGCGATCTTCGCCCGCCGCTCCGGCTCGAGTTCCAGGTGTACGATCGCCGACTCGATCTTGGGCCGCGGCCAGAACACGCTTGCGGGCAGGATTCGCACGACCTCGCCGCGACACTGAGCGCCGACCCAGACCGAGAGCGCGTTGTAGGCATGGGTGCCGGCTGTGGCAGTCATTCGTTCTCCCATTTCACGCTGCACGGTGACGGTGGCGGTGTCGAAAGGCCGCGATGTCGCCAGCAGATTGGAGATGATCGGCGTGGCCACACAGTAGGGCAGGTTGGCCACCAGCCGAAAGCGTCCGGATGACTGGAGCGAGCAGGCCTCCTCGATGGCGGCGAGCACTGCCGGGGCGAAACGGTGCTTCGACTCGAGCACGTCGCCTTCGACGAGGACGACACGGCCGTCGATGTCGCCGCCTCGAACATCATCAATCTGCATCAGCCGTTCGCGGGCCAGCTGCGCGAGCCGGGGATCGATCTCGCAGGTGACGACCCGGCCGGCGGCGCAGGCCAGTCGCTCGGTGAGAGCGCCCGTGCCGGCGCCCACCTCGAGCACCACGTCTGCCGGAGTGATGCCCGCAGCACGTTCGAGGACGTCGAGCAGGTTGAGGTCAACAAGAAAGTTCTGGCCGCGGCGGGCATCGATCGTGAAGCCGACCTGGGCAAAGAGCTTCTTCAGGTAGGCCGTGGTTTGCCGCGCCGGACCAGTCTGGACTACCGGACCAGTCTGGACTACCGGACCAGTCTGGACTACCGGACCAGTCTGGACTACCGGACCAGTCTGGACT
>CANHCU010000050.1 GCA_947459185.1 Planctomycetaceae bacterium
ATAGAAGGAGTGCTGGCCATTGGTGCCCGGCTCGCCCCAGAAGATCGGGCTGGTCTGGTAGTCGTCGATCACCCGGCCGTCGAGCGTCACCCGCTTGCCGTTGGACTCCATCGTGAGCTGCTGGAGATAGGCAGGGAACCGCTTCAGATACTGGTCATAGGGGAGCACGGCGATCGTGTGGGCGCCGAGAAACGTCGTGTTCCAGACGGCGAGCAGGCCGTGCAGCACCGGCAGGTTGCGTTCGAAGGGGGCGGTGCGAAAGTGCGTGTCCATGGCATGGAAGCCGGCGAGCATTTCGGTGAATGCCTCCGGCCCAATGGCGAGCATCGTGGAGAGACCGATCGCCGAGTCCATCGAGTAGCGGCCACCCACCCAGTCCCAGAAGCCAAACATGTTGGCCGTGTCGATGCCGAAGGCCGACACCTCGGCGGCGTTGGTCGAGACGGCGACGAAGTGCCTCGCCACAGCGGCGGGATCGCCGAGCTTTGCCAGTAGCCAGTCCCGCGCCGACCGGGCGTTGGCCATGGTCTCCTGCGTCGTGAACGTCTTTGACGAGATCACGAAGAGCGTCTCGGCGGGATCGAGGTCGCGGGTCGCCTCGACAAAGTCGGTGCCGTCAACGTTGGAGACGAATCGAAACGTCAGCTGCCGGTCGGCGACATGCCGCAGTGCCTCGTAGGCCATCACCGGCCCGAGGTCGGAGCCGCCGATGCCGACGTTGACCACCGCGCGGATCGGCTTGCCGGTGTGCCCCTTCCAGGTGCCGCCGCGGATCTGCTTTGAAAACGCCGCCATCCGGCCGAGCACCTCGTGCACGTCGGGCACGACGTCGCAGCCTTCGTAGAGAATCTTCTCGCCCCGTGGTGCACGCAGCGCCACGTGGAGCACCGCGCGGTGCTCGGTCGAGTTGATCTTCTCGCCGGAAAACATCGCGTCGATCCGCTGCCGCAGGCCGCAGGCCTCCGCGAGGCCGATGAGCAGCGAGAGCGTCTGGTCGGTGATCCGCTGCTTCGAGTAATCCACATGCAGGCCGCAGGCGTCGATCACGAGCCGCTCGCCACGGCCGGCATCGGCCGCGAAGAGCTGCCGCAGATGCGTGCCGCCCGTCGCCGCGGCGTGGGCGGCGACTTGCTGCCACTCAGGAAGAGAAGCACGGCTTGGAAGCGATGGGGTGGTCATCGGGCTGTTCCTCCTACGGCGGCGACTGTCTGCGACTTCTTCACGAGTACCTCGAGCAGTTCGTTCCAGCTCTTCACGAAGGCGTCGGCGCCGTCTTTCTGCAGCTTCGCGCCGAGGGCATCGATGTCGATGCCCGCACGGCTGATGGCGAAGAGCGTCTCGTCGGCGTTTCCGCCGCCGGCCGACACGATGCCCGACACAACGCCGTGGTCGGCGAAGGCCAGCAGCGTCTGCTCTGGCATCGTGTTGACTGTGTTGGGCGAGGCGAGTGTCGAGACGTAGAGCGAGTCGGAGAGTTTTGGGTCTTTCGTGCCGGTGCTGGCGTAGAGCAGCCGCTGCGGCATGGCGCCGAAGCTCGCCAGCCGCTGGAAGCGGTCTGAGGCGAGCAGGTCGCGATAGGCCCGGTAGCTCTGCTGGCCGATCGCGATTCCCAGCCTGTTGGCCAGGTCCGGTGGAAGCTGGGCCGCCGTCGCGCCGTCCCAGCGGCTAATAAAGAGCGACGCCACCGAGCAGACCCGCGGCGACAGCCCGGCCTCGATCCGTCGCTCGATGCCCCGCAGGTAGGCCTCTGCCGCGGCGAGGTAGTGGGCGGTCGTGAACAGGAGCGTGACGTTCACCGGCACGCCTGCGAAGATCGACTCTTCGATTGCCGGGAGGCCGGCAGGGGTGCCGGGGATCTTGATATAGAGGTTCGGGCGGTCGGCGCGGGCGTGCAGGTCGCGGGCCGCGGCGAGCGTGCTCGTAGTGTCGTAGGCCAGCGTGGGCGACACCTCCAGCGACACCCAGCCGTCGAGGCCGCCGGTGCGGTCGTAGACGGGCCGGAAGAGGTCGGCGGCGCGGCGGAGGTCTTCAATCGCCAGTTCGAAAAACAGCTTCTCGCCAGCGAGTCCCTGCTGCACCTTCGCGGCGATGGCGGCGTCGTAGAAGGGGGTGTTTTTGACCGCCGCATTGTAGATGGACGGGTTGCTGGTGAGCCCCGTCACCGACAGGTCACGGATGTAGCGGGCCAGCGTGCCGTCGTCGAGCATGCCGCGGGTGATGTTGTCGAGCCATAGGCTCTGGCCGAGCCTATGGAGCTGCTGCGTGGTGGTGGCCATCAGAACAAAAACTCTTTGGGGGAATGCCGTGAAGAAGAGACGGCTGGACGCCGGCGGAGTTATACTCGTTCCGCGGTGGGGATTCGACGGCCGTTGTCGCGGTCGTATCCCATCCGAAGCCTTTTGTTGCCTCTGCCGGAAGTCCGTCCGTCATGCCCGCACCGCCATTTCGTACACGCTTGTGCCTCAGTGGTCTGGTAGTGGCCATCCTTGCCACCGTGGCAGCCGCCCGGCCGGCACTGGCCTTCGAGGCTTTTGAGCGCGACGAGATCACCGTTGCGGAAGCCACGAAGATCGTCCGCGGCCGCGAGGATTGGGAGATCTGCCTTCCCGATCTGACAACGTTGTCGCCCGAGGTCGCCACGGCACTTGCGAAGGGATCGGGCTATTACCGACTGTCGCTGCCGTCGCTGGCGACGCTCACGCCCGAAACGGCAGCCTCGCTCGCCTGCAGCGCGGGCGATCTCGATCTACCGGCCGTGACGGTGCTCCTGCCGGCCACCGCTACGGCCCTCGCCGCCCATCGCGGCACCTTGGAACTCGGAGGCATCATCGAACTCGATCTTGACGCCGCCGCGGCCCTGGCCGAGCACGCCGGCCAACTCTGTCTTCCCGGCCTCGTCGTTCTCGATCCCGCGGTGGCGGATCGCCTCTGCCGCCACTCCCGGCACCTCGCCTTGTCGGGAGTGACCTCGCTCTCGCCCGAGGCCGCCCGGGCCATCGTCCGCCATCGTGGCGAGAGTCTGGTGTTTGGAGGCATCGCTTCGCTGCCCTCCGAGGTCGCCACGGAACTCGAGCCGCACGAGGGCTGCCTGATGCTGCCGCGGTTGGCTGGGCTGTCCGTGGAGACAGCCTCGCGGCTCGCCGAGCATCGCGGCCCCCTGTCGCTCGACGGCTTTCGAGAACTCTCCAGCGAGGTCGCCGCCGCGTTGGCCAGCCACCGGGGCATGCTCACGCTCGGCGGTGGGTCGATCCTGCCGGCCGACGTGGCCGCCGCCCTCGCCGCCCACGCCGGCACGCTCTCTCTGCCGGCCGTGAATCTCCTCACGCCCGAGGCGGCGCTGGCGTTGGCCCCGCACCGCGGGGTGCTCTGCCTGCCGTCGGTGTCGACGCTCTCGACCGAGACCGCCGAGGCGCTTGCGTTGCACCAGGGGTCGCTCGTGCTTTCCGGCCTCGTCACGCTCGAGCCGGCCGCCGCCAGGGCACTCTCCGGGCACGGCGGGGATATCGACCTCTTCAAGCTCACCCAGACGCCGCGGCTCGACTCGGCCGATGTCGCCGGCCTGCTGGCGGACAAGACGCCCCTCCTCAGCCTTCCCAATGTCAATCGCATGGATGGCGAGGAGTCGATTGCGGTGGCGCGGGCCCTCGCAGGTGGCGGCGGATCGGTGTCGATTCCCAATCTGCGGGTGGCCTCGCCGCTGACCGTGGCGGCGCTGCTGGCCAACGGCAACGTCAGCCTCCCGCCGATCCAGGCGATCGAGTTCATTGCCGAGCCAGTCGCCGATTCAAGCGCTGCGCGGCCGTAGCCAGCCGTGGAAAACCGGCGGGGTGCATCCGCGGGCATCCGGGGTGCGAATCCATGATCGGGCGACCCCCGCGCCGGAAGGGCCGGCGGCTGGTTATGATCGCCCGGCGTCTTTCTGCGACACGACACGATGCACGGGCCGATGCATGATCCTCGCCAGGGTGGCCGACCGGCGACACGATGCGATGGAGGAATGCCTGTCCGTCTACGGCGGGCTGGTCTGGTCGCTGGCGCTCAAGATGACCGCCACGCGGGAGGATGCGGAAGAGGCGGTCCAGGAGATCTTCATCGACGTCTGGAAGTACGCCGGTCGGTTCGATCCGGCACGCTCGTCCGAGGCAACGTTCATCGCGATGATTGCGCGGCGGCGGCTGGTCGACAGGTACCGGCGTCAGGCTTGGCGGCCCCCATGCTCGAGACTCGAGGAAAACGCTGAGATGCCACTGACCGCGACCGCCAATCCGATCGACGTGCATGACGAGGCTGAGCACGTGCGCCGGCTCATGGGCCTGCTGCGGCCCGAGGAGCGGCAGGTGCTCGAGATGGCGCTCGGAGAGGGCCTTTCGCAGGCGGCTGTCAGCGAGCGGCTGGGTATGCCGTTGGGCACCGTCAAGTCGCATGCCCGACGCGGGCTCCTCCGGCTCAGAGAGCTGGCTGCGCAGACTACGGCATCAGCTGCGACATCAGCCGTGGTATCAAAGGGGGGCAAGACGACATGACCGACGCATCCATGACCGACGCATCGTCCGCCGCCGAGCAGCGGCTTCTCGATCTGCTCGCCGACCGTGCCGTGTTTGGGCTCGAGCCGGCAGAGGAACAGGAACTCGCGGCCTTGTTGGCGGCTCATCCGAACCGTGACCCTGATGCGCTCGATCGGCTGGCTGCCGCCGTGGCGGTCACCACAGCCACCGCTGCTCCCAGTCTGCCCCGCACTCTGAAGACGCAACTCGGCGAAGATGCGGTCCGCTTTGCGCCGCGGCGAAGCGATCCTGTCATCGAGCCCGCCGGCCGGCGGACCGGTGGACCGGTGTCTGGCCGTTCGTCTGCGCGTTCTTCTGCGCAGAGGATGATGGTGGCCGGTCTGCTCTGTACCCTCGCGACGCTGGCCTGCGTCGTGGTGGCCAGCCGCCGCGATCTCTCCGGGGGCGCGGCGCCCCGCGGCTCGGACCGGCCCAAGACAGTGGCCATCCCGACACCGGCCGCACCTGCGGAGGCCGCGGCACCGCGGATGAGGAAACCGGCACCGACGCCCGCCATGCTGCGAGACGAAATGCTCGCGGCCGTCGGGGATGCCCTGCGGCTCGACTGCGCCGCGGCGGTCGCCGCCGACGACGCGAAGACGAGCGGCGACGTGGTCTGGAGCGGCTCCCGGCAGCGTGGGTTCCTGAGGATCAGCGGGCTGGCCGCGAACGAGCCGACCGAGAGCCAGTACCAGATCTGGATCGTGGAAGGGGGCCGCGGCCGACCGGTGCCAGGTGGCGTGTTCGACGTCGGCCGGGAGGCGGGGGAGGTGATCGTGCCGATCCTGCCGCGGGTGTTCGTGCAGGGCCCGACGACGTTCGTCGTGACCGTCGAGAAGCCGGGGGGCGCCGAGGATTACAGCGAAGAACGGAGCCGCGTGCTGGCCCGTGCCCGCTGAGCGGAGACGCTCTTTATAGAAGGACGGGCCCATAGAAGGACGGGCCTGTATAGAAGGATGGGCTCAAAATGTGGCCGGGCACGAGCCTCGCTGCATCCGTTCTGCCGGCCGGTGCGAAAACAACGTGTGCAGGCAATACTGAACTGAACCAACCAGGGAACAGGATTCCAATTCCAGGAGTTTCGATGGCTTCCATGACCGATCGCCCCGTGGCCGTGACGAATCTCAATGACGACGACGTCCAGAAACTCGACCGCCTCCGCGACTCCTATCGCCGCCTGCAGGAGGAACTCGGAAAGGTCATCATTGGCCAGCGGGAGACGGTCGAACGGCTGGCGATCTGCCTCTTCGCCCGCGGCCATGCGCTCCTGATGGGCGTGCCCGGCCTCGCCAAGACGCTCCTCGTGAGCCGGTTGGCCGAGGCGGTCTCGTTGAAGTTCAGCCGCATCCAGTTCACGCCCGATCTGATGCCGATGGACATCACCGGCACCGACATCCTGCAGGAGGGGGGCGACGGCCGCCGCGAGTTTCACTTCGTGCCCGGTCCGGTATTCGCCAACATCGTGCTCGCTGACGAGATCAACCGTGCCCCGCCCAAGACGCAGGCCGCCATGCTCGAGGCGATGCAGGAGCAGAAGGTGACGGTGGTGGGCAAGACCTCCCGCCTCGAGCCGCCGTTCTTCGTGCTGGCCACGCAAAACCCGGTCGAGCAGGAGGGCACCTACCCACTGCCCGAGGCACAGCTCGACCGCTTCATGTTCCTGATCGAGGTCGATTATCCCTCCGAGGAAGAAGAGGTGATGATCGCCCGCACCACCACCGGCGACACGCTGCCGCCGCTCAGTCACGTACTCTCGGCCGCGGAGATCATCGACTTCCAAAACCTCGTCCGCCGCGTGCCGGTGCCCGACCACATCTATCGGTTTGCCGCAAAGCTCGTGCGGCGGACCCGCCCGCAGGGCGCGACCGCGCCCGACTGGTTGAAACCGCTGGTCTCCTGGGGCGCGGGGCCCCGCGCGGTGCAGTATCTGATCCTCGGGGCGAAGTCCCGCGCGGCCCTCACCGGCGGCTACATGGTGCGGCTCGAGGACATCGCGGCGGTGGCGGCACCGGTGCTCACCCACCGCGTGCTCACCACGTTCGCCGCGCAGGCCGAGGGGATCGACGCCAAAAAAATCGTCGAGCGACTGGTTGCCGAGGCACTCGCCGAACAGAACGGGTGAGCCATGTCCAGCGAGTTCACTGATCGTCCAACGCGGACGTTTCTCGACAGCGGCGTGCTCTCCCGGCTCTCCGCGGTGCCGCTGCTCTCCCGCCGGCCGATGGTCGGGGGCGTGTCGGGCCGTCACGTCAGTCCGCACCGCGGGTCGAGCGTGGAGTTTGCCGAGTATCGCAAGTACGTGCCGGGCGACGACCTCCGTCGGCTCGACTGGCGGGTCTACGGCCGCACGGATCGCAACTACGTCAAGGAGTACGAAGCCGACACCAACCTGCGTTGTTGCTTCGTCGTCGATTCCAGCGGCTCGATGGGCTACGGCTCCACCGGCATCACGCGGATCGACTACGCCCGCCGGCTCGCAGGCACGCTTGGCTTCCTTGCCTGCCGCCAGGGAGATGCGGTCGGCATCTCCTGCGTGGCCGAGGGGATTGTCCGCCACCTGCCGCCGCGGCGGAATCCTGCCCATCTGCGGCTGGTGCTCGATGCCCTCGAGCAGGTGCGGCCGCAGGGGGCGAGCCGGCTGCCACAGGTGCTCCATGAACTGGCCGAGACGGTGCGTCAACGGGCCCTGATCGTGATCGTCTCCGACCTGTTCGTGGATCCCGAGGAGTTGGCCAGTTGCTTCGGCCATCTGCGGTTTCGCAAGCACGACGTCGCGGTCTTCCATCTGCTCGATCCGCAGGAGATGGCGTTCGACTTCCGGCGGCCGACGCGGTTTCTCGACATGGAGGGGGGCAGCCCGCTGTTCGCCGATCCTCTCGACATCGCCGACCGCTACATGCAGGCGCTGGAGACCTATCTCGGGTCGCTCAAGAAGATCGTGATGGAGCAGGGCATCGACTATCACCGCACACTGCTCGATGAAGACTATGAGAAGGTGCTGGCGCGGTTCCTCGTGAGCCGCGCGTCTGGGAAGGGGATGCGATGACCTTCCTGCAACCCTGGCTGCTTCTGACACTGCCACTGATCGCGCTGCCGGTGATCATCCACCTGATCAACCAGCAGCGGTTCCAGTCGGTCGAGTGGGCGGCGATGATGTTTCTGCTCTCGGCCAAGGCCCTTTCCCGCGGCTACAGCCGGCTGCGGCAATGGCTGATCATGCTTCTTCGAATGCTCGCCGTGGCGGCGGCGATCCTGGCGATCAGCCGGCCGCTGTCGCAGGGTTGGCTGGCGGTGGTTGGCGGCGATCGCGCATCTGCCGCGATCGTGCTCCTCGACCGTTCCCCGAGCATGTCGCAGGCCTCCACGGTCGGCGGGGAATCGAAGCTGACCACGGCGCGGCGGCAGGTGGCCGCGGCGCTCGAGACGCTCGGCACGAGCCGGGTGGTGCTCATCGACAGCGTCTCCTGCACACCGCATGAAATGTCTTCACCACGGGGAATTCTTCAGGTGCCCGAGGCGGAGCCCGCCGCCGCCGCGGCCGATCTGCCACTCTTGCTGCAGGCGGCCTGCGATCAGATCGGGGCGTCGAAGTCGGCTGCCAGCACGATCTGGATCTGCTCCGACCAGCGGGCCAACGACTGGAAGGTGTCGGACGGCGCCTGGTCGGCGATCCGCGAGGCGGTGGCGAAGGTGCCGCAGTCGGTGCGGCTTACGCTGCTGGGCTACGCGGAGCCCGCGGCCGACAATCTGGCGGTCCGCGTCACCAGGGCGGCGCTCGAGCCGCGCGGGAAGGCCTGGGAACTCCTGCTGGACATCGTGATCCGTCGGCAGGCTGACGGCGGCACCGCCCGCGTGCCGGTGCAGATCGAACTGGGGCCGGCACGGTCGACGGTCGAGGTCGAACTGACCGGCACCGAGACCGTGCTCACGCGACACGCGATCCCGATCGACGCCGCGGCACTCGCTCAGACGGCCACGATGGCGGGCGGCGCCGAGGGCGACCGCGAGTCCGCACAGGCCAACGGCTGGGGCCGCGTCTCGATCCCCACGGACAGCAATCTCGCCGACAACGATTTTTACGTTGCCTTCGGCACGCCCCCCATCCGCCGCACGCTCGTGGTGACGGAGGATTCACAGGCGGGCGTGCAGACCAAGCGGACGCTCGAACTCATCGCCGGTATTCCGCCCGACAAACTCCTGCGGGCGGCGACCGAGGCCGTGGCCGCGGAGGCGGTGGCGGACATGTCGCTGGATGACGTCGCGCTCATCCTCTGGCAGGCGGCGCTGCCGGAGGCGGGCGCCGCCGATGCAGTGAACCGGTTCATCACCCGTGGCGGTCAGGTGATCTTCCTGCCGCCTGAGTCACCGACGACGACGGCCTTCAACGGCCTGGCCTGGCAGACGTGGACCGAGCACAGCCCGCCGCTGCGGCCGTCGTCGTGGCGTGCCGACGAGGGACTTCTCGCCGCCACGCTCACGGGGGCCGCGCTGCCGGTCGGTGAGTTGGAACTCCGCCGCACGTGCGGGATCACCGGGGAGGGCACGCCGCTGGCCGTGTTTCCCGACGGCAGGCCGCTGCTCGTGCGGGCGGCCGGTGATCGGGGCGGCGCCTCTTTTCTGGCGACTACTCCCGCCGTCCGCGACTCCGACCTCGCGGCCAATGGTGTCGTGCTCTATGCGGTCGTGCAGCGGGCCATCGACGCCGGCCTTGAAACCGTGGGCAACGCCCGCCAGGTCGATGCGGGCTCGATGGTGCTGGGTGGCACCGACGTCGGTAGCAAACGCAGTACCCAGCAGCGCAGTCAGGAAGACTGGCGGCAGATCGCCGGGCCACCGTCGGCGTCGACCGAGGCGGGCTTTCATGCTGGCGTGTATGCGTCGCGGGGGAGACTGCTGGCGGTGAATCGGCCCGCCGCGGAGGATGCCGCCGAGGTCGTGGACGACCGGCAGATCGAGACGCTCTTTCAGGGCCTGTCGTTCAGCCGCTTCGAGCAGAAGGCCGGCGGGCTCGGCGCCATCGTCGAAGAGGTGTGGCGGCTGTTTTTGATCGCGCTCTTGGTGGCGCTCGTGGTGGAGGGGCTGCTCTGTCTTCCCCGCAGGCTTCCCGACAGGCTGCAGAGCGGGCTGCGCGGGAGCGCCAAACTTCCCGCCGCGCAACGGAGCAGGGAGGCGGTCGCATGACGATGCAACCTGATGGAGTGATGATCGCCAACGGGCTGCGGTTCTACTGGACGCCCTGGTCGCTCGGCGTGTCGCTGGTGTTGTTGGCGGTGGTGGCCGCCGTCTGCCTGGCCGGCTGGTGGCGAAGCGGTTTCCGAGCGGGCTACGGCCTGCTCGAGCTGTTGCGGTTCTTGATCGCAGCGGTCGTGGTGTTCCTCCTCAATCAGCCGGAGTGGGTGACCGAACAGCGGCCCAGCGAGAAGCCCTCGATCGCCGTGCTGATCGACGACTCGCGAAGCATGGACACACTCGATGCCATGCAGGCCGACGCGCAGCGCGACGCGGCGCCGCAAGGCGGTACGGGCGGTACGGGTGGCACGGGCGTCGTGTCGCGGAAGCAGTCGGTGGCGGCGCTCTCCGACGCAGCGTTCTGGAAGCCGCTCGAGGAGCGGTTCGCGATCCGGATCGAGCCGTTCTCCACGACGCGGGAGGGAGCAGCGAGCGAGGGCACCAGTCCGCCCGCCGTCGGAACGGATCTCTTCGGACCGCTCGACACGGCGGCGCGACGCAATCCGAATCTGCGGGCGATCGTGCTGGCCTCCGACGGCGACTGGAACGAGGGGCGGCCGCCCGTGCAGGCCGCCACGGCCCTGCGGCTGGCCGGCATCCCGGTGCTCGCCGTGCCCACCGGCAGCCCCACGCCGCTTCCCGACGTGACGATCGCGAGCCTCGACTGCCCCGTGACAGGCGTGGTGGGCAAGCCGTTTCGTGTGCCCTTCACGATTCGCAGCACGCTGCCACGGGAGCAGACGGTGACCGCGGTCGTGGAGACCTCCGACGGCCAGACCTTCAGCAAACAGCTGCGGCTGGCCTCGATGGGCAAGACCACCGACTGGATCTACTGGACGCCGGGGGCCGTCGGCGACTACACGGTCACGGTCCGCGTGCCGCCGCAGCCGGGCGAACTGCTGCCCGATAACAATTCGCGCACGGCGCCGGTGAGCATCCGGCAGGAGAAGCTGCGGGTGCTGGTGGTGGAGAGCGTGCCGCGATGGGAATACCGCTACCTGCGGAACGCCCTCTCCCGCGATCCGGGAGTGGAACTCTCCTGCCTGCTCTTCCACAAGGGAGTCTCCAAGGTCGGCGGCGGCAACAAGGACTACATCAAGAAGTTCCCCGGCTCGCTCGACGAGCTTTCCCAGTTCGACGTCGTGTTTCTCGGGGACGTGGGGCTCGACGACGGCCATCTCACCGACGAGGACTGCCGGTTGTTGAAGGGGCTGGTCGAATACCAGGCCAGCGGACTCGTCTTCATGCCGGGCTGGCTGGGCAACGAGATATCGCTGGCCGATTCGCCGCTCGGCGACCTGTTGCCGGTGGTGCTCGATGCCTCGCGGCCGGAGGGGACCGGCACGGCGTTGCCGGGGCGGTTTGCCCTCACCGACAAGGGACGCAGCAGCCTGCTCACGCGGCTGGTCGACTCGGCCGACGAAAACGTCGCCGTCTGGGAGTCGTTGCCGGGCTTTCAATGGTATGGACCGGTGCTCCGTGCCAAGGCAGGCAGCGAGGTGCTGGCCGTGCACGACGCCGCCGCCAATGACTACGGCCGGATTCCACTGCTCGTCACGCGGTCGTTCGGCGCCGGCAAGGTGCTCTTCATGGCCACCGACGGCGCGTGGCGGTGGCGGAAGGGGGTCGAGGACAAATACCACTACCGCTTCTGGGGGCAGGTGGTCCGCTGGATGGCCTACCGACGCACCATGGCCAAGGGGGAGCGGATGCGTCTGCTCTTCACACCCGAGCAGCCCGAGGCGGGGCAGGAGGTGTCGTTCGACGCCAATGTCAGCGATGCCGTCGGCGAGCCGCTGCAGGCGGGCACGGTGACGGTGCTGGTCACGGCTCCGTCCGGTGCCACCGAGACGGTGCGGCTGGCGGCGCCGGGCGAACAGGGCTCGTGGGGCGTCTTCTCGGGCAGCTGGCTGCCACGCGAGCCAGGCAGCCACGCGCTCGTGCTTTCCTGCGCCGAGACCGGTGACCGACTGGAGGCATCGCTCTTCGTGCAGGGCGTTCCAGGCGAGGCGCTGGGAGAGGCGGCCCGCCCCGATGTCTTGGAGGAGATCGCCCGGCTCACGCAGGGATCGGTGGCGACGCCTGACTCCCTGCAGGAACTGCTCCTCACGCTGGGCAAGCTGCCGCAGAATCCGCCGGAGGTCCGGCGACTCAGGCTCTGGGCCCATCCGGCGGCGCTTATGACGCTGGTGAGCCTGTTGGGAATGTTTTGGGTGGGAAGAAAATGGCAGGGGCTGATATGAGTCGCACTCAGACATGGTGTGCACCGTTTTTAGGTTTGGCGTTCCCCTCGTGGCGGCAAGTTTTCAACTTGTCCGTTTCCTCACAGATGCCCATCTCGCACGGCGCCGCGCCGCCGGGACGGCAAAGGTTCCGTCGCTCGGAGATTCCGACTTGCCACCCGGGACGGCATGGCACGCACAACAAGTCGGACATCCTCCTCGTCTCCTCCACCTTCGCCGATCCCGGCTCCCATCCAAGCCCGCTTCCATCCAAGCCCGCTTCCATCCAAGCCCGCTTCCATCCAAGCCCGCTTCCATCCAAGCCCGCTTCCATCCAAGCCCGCCTCCATCCAAGCCCGCAGCGCAAGCAAGGGAATCCGCCCGGCTACTTCGCACGGCGACGCGCCGTCGGGTCGGTTTCCCGTCGCGCTGCGAGAGGCTTTTTCACGGGTTTTGAACGGGCGTATGATGAAGTGTGTGGTGATCATGACGCGGGGTGACACATGAGCAGCGACCTGACGGCGACGAACGTGCGTTCCGGCGGCCTTGCGCTGCCCGAGGGCCTGCAGCGGCAGCTGGATGCCTTCCGGCGCACTGTCTGGACGATCAAGGCGATCGAGGCTGTCTGCGGCGCCCTCTTCGGCGTGCTCGTGGCCTGGCTTGTCTTGTTTCTGCTCGACCGAGTCAGCGACACGCCCGCTGCGGTGCGGTGGATGCTCTTCGCCGCGGCCGTCGCCAGTTGCGCCGCGATCCCCGTCGCCTTCCACCGCTGGATCTGGAGCCACCGCGGGCTCGACAGGCTGGCGCGGCTGATCGCCCGCCGCTTTCCGTCGCTTGGCGACCAGCTGCTCGGCATCGTGGAGATCGTTCGCAATCAGAGCGAACAACAGCGGTCGCGGGCGCTCTGCGAGGCGGCCATCCGACAGGTAGCGGAGTCGGCCGGTCGCTACGATCTCCGCGAGGCCGTGCCCCGGCCGCGGCACCGGCTCTGGGCCTGGCTGGCCGCAGTGCCACTTGCGCTGGCGGTGACGCTGCCACTGTTCGTTCCCGCAGCTGCGGCGAATGCCTGGGCCAGATTTCTTTCGCCGTGGCGGCTCGTGGAGCGGTTCACGTTTACGCGGGTCGACCGGTTGCCGGAGACACTGGTGATCCCGCACGGCGAACAGGCGGAGGTTGATGTAGGCCTCCGCGCGGATTCGCAGTGGCGACCGGATCGAGCCCAGGCCCGGATCGGTGGCGGAGCGGCGATGACGGCGGATCGCGATGGCGACCACTACCGGCTCTCGCTGCCGCCGCAGGTGACCGAGGCTCCGTTGCGGCTGGCGGTGGGCGACGCACGCCAGCAGGTGAAGCTCGCTCCCACCTTCCGTCCGGAGATCACGGCGATTGCGGCGAGCGTGCAACTGCCTGAGTACCTCGGCCGCCGGGAGCCGCTCACGAAGGACGTGCGGGGCGGCGTGCTGGCGGTGGTGAAGGGGAGCACGGCGGTGGCGACCGCCACGGCCAACCGTGAACTCGCAGCCGCGACGATCGACGGCGAGCGAGTGGAGCCGGCAGGGGCCACGATCTCCACGCTGCCGCTGCTGGTGGAACAGTCACGCGATGTCACGATCGAATGGCAGGACCGCCTGGGGCTCTCCGGTGGCAAGCCGCTCGTCGTGAGCGTGGCGGCCCGTGACGACGAGCCTCCGACGATCGTGGTCGACGGCCTGGCGGGCAGGGCCGTGCTCCTGGAAACCGAAACGGTGCGGTTCGGTCTTGTGGCGCGGGACGATTTTGGCGTGAAGCGGGTCGGCATCGAGTGGATCGGCAGTGGAAGCGGTCCCGCGGCTGTGGCGGGGCAGGGCGACCGCACCAGGGGCGAGAGCCTGTTGGCAGCCGGCGGCCCGGAGGCGGAAACGCTCGAAGCGGTCGGAACATTCTCGCCGGCACAGCTCGGCATCACGCCGCAGACGGTGGAGGTCCGGGCCTTCGCTGAGGACTACCTTCCGGGCCGCGACAGGATCTATTCGGCGCCGGCGGTGTTTCTCGTGATGGGTTCCGCCGATCACGCCCTCTGGATCAACGACCAGATCGCCCGCTGGAAACAGCAGACGGCGGAAGTCCGCGACCGCGAGATGGAACTGCTCGCCCGGAACGAGGAATTGCAGGAACTCTCTGCCGACGAGCTCGACGCGCCCGAGAACCGCAAGTCGATCCGTGAGCAGGCGGCCGCGGAGAAGAGCAACGGCCGCAGACTCGGCCGGCTCGCCGACAGTGGCGCTGAACTGGTCAGGCAGGCCCTGCGGAATCCAGAGTTCGACGCTGGCACGCTCGAGCAACTGGCGCAGAACGTGCAGGACCTCAAGGAGATGGCCGAGTCGCGGATGCCGGGCGTCGGTGAACTCCTGCAGAACGCGGCGGAGGCGTCGAAAGGCGATGGGAAGCCGGGCGATGGGAAGCCGGGCGATGGGAAGCCGGGCGATGGGAAGCCGAGCGACGGCAAGCCCGGCGGTGCGGCCGACCCGCAGGCGGGGCCATCCGCGCAGGAATCGCCAGAGATCGTGGGTGAGCAACGTGGCGGCGGATCGAAGCCGAAAGGCGCAGGCCAGCCCGAAGAGTCGCCGCTGCCGCCGACGCCGCAGGTGGTCGACAGCGAGGCTTCCAATTATCAGGCAGACGAGCAGGGGGAGACGCCGGATGAAAAAGACGCCGCTGGCGGCGGCGCCGGCACACTTGGCCTGCCGACCACCTCTGTCGGCAATGTTCCCAAAAAACCAGGCGGCAGCTCTGCGCAGAAGAAGGCACAGAAAAAACTGCTCGACGAGGCGGTCGAGAAGCAGCGGCAGCTGATCGAGGATTTCGCGAAGATCTCCCAGCAGCTATCCGATGTGATGTCGCGGCTGGAGGGCACGACGTTCGTGAAGCGGCTGAAGGCCGCGGCTCGGAGCGAACTGAAGGTGGGCGAGGGACTGGCGGCGGTCGTGTCGCAGGCGTTTGGCAAGCCCGCGAAGCAGGTGGAGAGCGACCCGTTGCGGCGGCAGGTCGACGCCGTGGCCAAGGGGAACGACGAGGTGGGGCAGAAACTCTCCGCGGTCATGGACGATCTGGATGCCTACAGCGAGCGACGGCCACTGCCAGCGCTGCGAACCGTGCTCGACGAGATGAAGGAGCTCGATCTGCTGGGCAGCCTCCGGCAGCTCACCGACGACATGAAGCGTGAGGCGGGCACGTCGATCGCCCAGACGGAATTCTGGTCCGACACACTCGACCGCTGGGCCGACGAACTGGTGCCGCCGCCCCAGGATGGCGGCGGCGATGGCAGTGGTGGCGACGGTCCGCCGCCGGAGAGCCTGCCGCCGGAGGTGGTGCTGGAGGCGATGCTGATCCTGGAGGCCGAAACGAATCTTCGCGAGGAAACCCGCGTCGCGGAGCAGGTGCGGCCGACGCTCGACGCCGAGGCCTTCCAGACCCGTGCCGACAGGCTCGCAGCCGCGCAGCAGGGGCTTGCCGAACGCGTGGGCGGGATCGTGGAAAAACTCAACATGCCCGACGGGCCGCTGCGGTTCGACGAGGAGATCGAACAGATGAAGCGGGAGATCCTGCCCGGCCGCAGCCAGCAGACGAAGTTTGAGAAGGAGATTCGCCTCTTCACGCAGGCGCAGGCGGTGATGGCCGAAGCCCGTGGCATCCTGGCGGGCCCCGACACAGGCCGCCGCGCGATCGCCGCGGAAACCGAGGTGATCGAACTCTTGCTGCAATCACAGTTCGGCGGCGGTGGTGGTGGCGGCGGTGGCAGCGGCGGCAGCCCGGGTGGCGGCGGCACCGGTGGCACGCGGAATGCGGCGCTGGCCCGGCTCGGGGAAGGCGTCAACGGCCAGGCCCGCACCGAGGCTCCGGAGGAGGATCAGGCGATCGGCAAGAGCGGCAGCGTTTTGCCGGAGGAGTTTCGGGATGGGCTCGACGCCTATTTCAATGCGTTCGAGCGGGGCCGCGACGCGACGAGGAGCACGCCATGACGATCGCCAGCAGTCGATTCTCGGTGCGGTTTCTTCGTGCCGCTGCGACCATCTCGCTCCTGTCGGGGATCGGCGGGATGCCTGGTCGCGGCGTATTGGCCGACGACAAGGTCGATGTCGATCCGGCCGAGGATCAGGCGGAGGTGCTGCGACGCCAGCAGATCAAGCAGCAGGCCACGCACTGGGAGCAGCAGTTCACGAAAATGCTCTACGGCGACCTGGAACTGCTCCGGGCGTTGTGCGGCGATCTCCCGCGGGAGTCGCGGCGGGCGATCGCCACGTCGGGCGAGCAGGCTGCGCGGGAGGCCGCACTCCAGATGGCCGAACTGCAGATGGGTGGCCGGCAACGCCGATTGGCTCAGGGCATCGTCATTCAGGGCGGCGCCGTCATCGTGAACGGAAATGCTGTCATCAATCTGAATCCCTTGGCGCAGCCTGACCGCCGTGCCAAGCCCAAGCCCGATGCCGAGAAGAGCCCGGGCAATCCAGTGACCATTCTTTCCGCGGCCCTCACCAAGAGCGTGGAGGAGCATGTTGGCAGCGAACAGGCGGCGGCCTTTGCCGAGCAACTCACCCAACGGGATGACCGCCGCAAGTCGGCCATGATCCACGAGATCGTGGCGGTGCTGGATGGTGAGCTTGTCCTGACGGCCTCGCAGCGTGAGGAGATCGAACGATCGCTCCGGGAGCAGTGGAACGATTCGATGGCGATGGCGCTGCAGGGGACTCACATGAACAACGGTGTCCGGGTGTTTCCCGGTGTGCCGGGGGCTTGCGTCAGCCCTCACCTCACCAAGGCCCAGCGGCAGCGGTTCGTGCCCGAGCCCGATGCGAACAGACAGCAACGCGGGGGATGGCAGCATCAGGCCTGGATGCAGACGGTGAACATGCTCAACAACGTGCAGCCCGCCGGCCGGGATCCATGGTGGTTTGAATGACAAGCGGAAGCATGATGACAGGCAGGGGCCTCTTCAGAATGGTGGCGGCGCTGGCGCTCCTGGCGGTGCCTGTGCCCGGCGGCCCGTCGATCCGCGGCGAGGACGACACCGTGGTCGATGCCGCCGCGATGCGGGCGCAGGAGCAGGGGCAGCAGCAACAGCAGGTCGTGCTCGATCAGCAGATGAACGGCATGTTCTTCCAGGTCGAGGGGAATGCGGAAAAGTCGCGGCAGCAGTGCCTCGACAGGCTGCTGCTGCAGGTGTCGGCCCTCGACGAAATCTGCGGGTTGAAGGCAGAGCAGCGGCGGAAGTGCGAGGCGGCGGCGAAGCTCGACGTGGCGCGGGCGATGGACGAGATCGAGGCGGTGCGGCAGCGGTACTCCGGCCGCACCGTCGATCTGCAGAACCCCGCCGGCCAGGCCGAGTGGCAACGATTTCATCAGGATGCGCAGGCGGTGCAGGCGAAGCTGCAGGATGCCGGCGGTGAAACAAGCCTGTTGCGCAAGGTGATCGCCGGGATTCTCGACGATGAGCAGCGGTCGGACTGGCGGCGGGAGTCGGACCTGCGAGCGCAGTATCAGTGGCGGGGCGTGGTCGAAGCCGGCATGGTGCAACTCGACGTCGCCCTCGGGCTCACCTCCGAGCAGAGCGAGGCGATCCGTGGACTGCTCATGGAGAAGCCGCTGCGGATCAACCAGGCGAAGATCTGGATGCACGGCAACCATTTTCCGCCGTTCGTCTGCCGGTATGGCCTGGCGAAGCTCGACCAGGCGAAGCTCAAGGCCATCGTCAGCGATCGGCAGTGGAAAATGCTCGGCCAGTTCATCGAGCAGGGCAAGGGCATGAGCGAGCATCTCAAACAGCAGAAGATGATCCTGGAATGAAGGACTTCGAATGGCGGACATGAAAGGCGGCGCGTTGAACATGCACATCCCCACGGCATTCCGAATCGTGTGCCTGGCCGTCGCGGCCGCTTGCGCATTCACGGGAACCGCGGCCGCGCAGATGCCCGGAGTCCGCTTCGGCGATCCGGTGCCCCGCGATGTCCGCGAACTCTACGAGGCCGGCTGCCGGTATCTGGCCAAGACGCAGGACCCGTCGGGCACCTGGAAGGACAGCCAGCAGGGGCCCGGCGTCACCGGCATGGCACTGATGGTGCTGCTGGCGTCGGGCGAAGATCCCAACTACGGCGTCTATTCGCTCCAGATCCGCAGGGCGCTCCGCAGCATCATTTCCTCGCAGGACAGAACCAGCGGGTTTTATGGCGGGAGTGGGCAGGGGAACGCCAGCATGTATCACCACGGCTTCGCGATGCTTGCCGTCGCGGAGGCCTACGGCGTGGTGGACGACCGCACGCTCTGGACGGAGGAGGGAGGCAGCGGCAAGGGAATCTCTTTGGGGGAGTCGCTGGAATTGGCCGTGAAGCTCGCGGTCACCTCCGCCAAGAAGAACCCGTTCGGTGCCTGGCGGTATTCGCCCGATGCCACCGACCACGACACGTCGGTCAGCGGCGCCATCATGATGGGCCTCTTGGGGGCGCGGAATGCCGGCATCGAGGTGCCTGACGAGACGATCGACAAGGCGATCAAATATTTCACCACCATGACGGGCCCCAACGGCATGGTGGGCTACATGAGCCCCCAGGGCGGCAGCGACGCCACGACCTCGATCGGCACGCTCGTCATGGCGATCGCGAGGCGGAAGGATCTGCCGCAGTTCAAACTGGCTTCGGCATACCTGAAGCAGCAGAGTCAGCGGGCCGAACAGCAAGGCAGTTATCCGAATTACACCCGCTACTACCGCGCCCAGGCGCTCTTTCAGTCCGACGTCGAGGCCTGGCAGCAGTGGAACAACGGGCTCGTCCAGCAACTCAAAATCCAGCGGCAGCCCGATGGCAGCCTGGCAGCGCAGAACGGACCGGATGGCGGCCAGATCGCCGGCACGTCGCTCACACTGTTGTCGCTGGCGGTCAACTTTCGGTTTCTCCCGATCTACGAACGCTGACCGTCGGCGCCGACTTTTCCTCTCGTTCCGATCCGTCCTCCGTGGTGAATTGATGTCGCACAACGCTCGCGGGCCCATGAACCATCGTGACCGCAGTCGCTGGCGCCGAGGCCCGTGGCTGCTCGTGGTGCTGGCGATCGCGGGGTTGGCGATCGTCGGGTTGGTCACTGCCGACGCTGCGGCGGATGATGCTGCGACGCAGCCCGTCGGCAGTTCGCCGCTGGCGATACTCGATCTGCCGCAGGCGGGCTCGCTCACCGGCAGGCTTGTCGATGCTCCGGCCGAGGCGATCGGTTCTCGGACGACGTTGCTCTGGCAGTCGCCGGCGTTTGCCGGGCCGTTTGAGTTTGCCCTCGACGGGATCGTGGGCATTCGTTTTCCACAGGCCGAGAAGCGCCGTCTCCCCGAGGCGGCCGGGGACTGGCTGATCGAACTGGTCAGCGGCGATCAGTTCGCGGGCGGCATCGAGTCGATCGATGAGCGGCATGTCGTCGCGACGATCGGCTCGGCAGCGTCGCCTGCCAGGCTGGTGGTGCGGCGGGATGTCGTGAAGAGCGTGTTCCGTGGCGAGCTTGGAGCCTCTTTTGTGGGGAATGACGGGCTGTCCTCATGGCAACAGGGCAAGCCTGAGACGTGGCGGCAGGAGAACGGCCGGCTGATCAGTGCCGCGCCTGGGGCCAAGCTCTTTCGCGAGTTCAAGGCGGGCGCTCGCACGCGGTATGACCTCTCGCTCTCCTGGCGGCAGCGGCCGACCGTGCAGATTGCGTTGGGGATGGGCGGGGCCCAGGAGATGCCGGGGGCTTACCGGCTCGAACTCGGTCCCGACGGCATGGTGGCGGTGCGTGAAGCAAAAGGTTCCGCCGACGGCGACAGTGCCGCCGACCTCGAGCCGTGCGGCGATCTGCCGGAGAACGGCCTGACGCTGACGGTCTTCATCGATCAGGATGCCGGCAGGCTTGCCGTGATGCTGCCCGACGCAGACAAGCCGATCGCTGATCTGGCGATTCCGTCGACCGGTGGAAAGACCGGCGGCGGTGTTCAGTTCACGGTCGTCACGGGAACCGCCGCCCTCGACTCGCTCCGGGTTTCCCCGTGGCGGGGCGGCTCACTCTCGCTTGATGACACGCGCGAGGGAGCGATCCGGCTTCGCGACGGCGAGTTGCTGGCGGCGGTCGTGGCGGGGGTGGAAAAGGGCTCGGGATTGGCGGTGGTGCGTGCTGCGGCCGACGCGGCGGGCGGAGAGCCGCGGCGGATTCCGCTCGACACCATTGAAGAGATGCTGTTTCCGTCTGCCGCGGACGTGGCAGGCGAGCGGAAGGTCGCCGGTCGGCGAGGCATGCAGGCCACCGACGTGTATGGATCCCGTCTGAGTGGGAAACTGCTGCGGGTGGAGCAGGGGGCCGTGTGGCTCGCGCATCCAGCCATCGAGGGCCCCGTGTCCATGCCGATCGCGACGCTGGCAACGCTGGTCAGCCTCGAGCAGCCCGCGAAAGAACAGAAATTTCCCGGCAGGCTCGGCCGACTCGCCTGCGAGGCAGGTTCGCTCTGGGGCTGCCTTGCTAAGAACGACGGGGCGACGGGCGGCGATCCCCCCGCCGCTGGGGCGATTGCCTGGCAGCCGCTGGGAAGCCTGAATGCGAGTCCGTTCGTGATGCCGGAGGATGGCAGCCAGCCGGAGGGGACGATCACATATGTCGAGACGCCGTCGGGAAGCGTGGCTGCATCCGGGGCCAATGCGATCGGTGGCATGGGCGGCCATATCGGCACGGTGAACAACCGGCCCGCCGTGGTCGGCCTGATCGCTGATTCTCCAGCGCAGCGGGCGGGGGTGAGGCCGGGTGAGATGATCCTCGCCATCGCGCCCCGCGGAGACGGACGGTTCGTGGACACCGCCGGGCTGTCGATGGAAGACTCGCAGCATCTGCTGCGGGGCAGGGTGGGGAGCAAACTGCAGCTGCGGCTGCAGATGAACGGGCAGGAAAAGTCGCGGGAGGTCAGCCTGGTGCGTCAGTCGATCCCGCAACTTGGCGGGAATCCGCAGCTGCTGCAGCAGGCGATGCAGGCTCAGGACCGGCTGCTCCCGCCGGAGGTGGTGCAGGTCGATCAGAATGCTCCCGACTGGTTCGGCTCCCGGTTGATCCTGCGGACCGGAGAGACGCTGCCCTGCCGGGTCGAGGCGATTGACGACGCGGGGGTGCGGGTGCTGATGCAAGGGGGCGAGCCGGCCACGGTGGCAGCCGACCAGGTGCAGGCCGTGGAGCTGGTGCCCGCGGTGACACGGCCGTTGACGGCCGAAAAAATCCGCAGTCTGACGATGCTTCCCCGGTCGCAGCGGCAGCAGCCGCCGACGCATGTGCTGCGGTCGGCGCAGGGGGACTACCTTCGCGGCCGGCTCGTGTCGATGGATACCCAGACCGTTCGCATCGCCGTCGAAGCCAATCCCAATGGCAAGCCGCTGTCCATTCCGAGAAGCGATGTTTCCAGACTGATCTGGCTCCATCCGGAGAATCTGGAAACGCCGTGGACGCCGCCGCAGCCGCAGGGTGGCCAGGGGCTGTTCGTGGAGAGCGTGAGCGGCAGCACCCAGCGGCTGCGGATGATGGCCACGGGCATCGAGGGAAATCTGCTCGTTGGCACGAGCCCCGTGGTTGGTCCCTGTCGAATCGACCTGGAGAAAATCGAGCGGCTGATGATCGGACGGGCCATCGACAACACGCCGCGGAGCCCGCCCTATGCGCAGTGGAAGCTGCAGCCCGCTCCCGAGCCGAGGAATCTCCCGCCCCGCAATCCGTAACCGGCGTCGATTACGTTTTTCCTTGCTTGGGACAGAAAAGAGCTGCGTCCCAGTAGTGTTCGGCACGATACGTGCTTCTCTCCCGTGGCGGCAAGTTTTTAACTTGTCCTGCGGCGCATGCAGGTCCAGATGCCGGCGTGCTGTTATCAGCCCGCCGGCTGCGGCATGCTCGTCGCCGGCGGATTCTGCTCCGTACAGCTCTTGGACGAATCGTGAATCGCTCGTGAGTCGCAGAATTCACCGGACTCCCTGTGGGGGCGAGTTTTTAACTTGCTCCCTCCGACTGGCTCCTCAGCATCGGGAGCAGGAGGCGAGATTGGCGAGTGTGGCGTAGCCGGCGCACAAGCGAGCTGCGACACCAACTGGCGCGCAGGAGGATTACGCCGGCTTGGGGAGTGCCTCGATATGCCGCTCCATTTCGGCCGCGCTCGCCCAGCCCGAGAGGTAGAAGCAGACCATCTCGAAGGTCCGCTTGGTGGGTTTGTGGCCGGTGTACAGCATGATCAACAGGCAGGCGATGATGCCAAAAGACACCTGGATCTCGACGCTCTATGGCTTGATAGACAAGAGATGGCGACAGCCCAGCAACTGCTTGAACATCCGGAAGAATGTCTCAACCATCCAAGTTCTTTCGCACCTTGTTGAGAACGCCGGGATGCTTGAGTCCACGCGGGCTGTCGACGATGGGACTGAAGAACCAGAGTAGGATCAGCGAACAATACTGGGACGCAGCTCTTTTCGCCCACATTGGCCGGGCTATCCTTTCCAACGTCCCACCTTGAGGCTCCGCGATGTCTGCCCGTTCCCCCCGGATGCCGAGGTCCCTCGTGTCAGGCGGCTGCGTTGCCGGCCATGGGTTGTTCGTCCCGATCATGATGTTCGTCACGCTGGCGTTCGCCGGCCCCGTCGGCGCCCACCCGTTCGGCGTCGAGCGGACGGGGGGCGACGCGATCGCCGCGATCAAGTCGCTCACGCCCGAACAGGCCCGAGAGCTCGTGGCCAAGCGAGCCGATGCCACTGCCCGGATTGAAACCGGCAAGGCCGCCCTCGCGTTCGCCAGCGGCGGCGTCTCCTTTCGGGGGGCCCTGATGCTCAGCAGTCTTCAGTCGCTCGATGCCGAGACGGCGGCGGTGCTGGCAGACTACGACGAGGGGCCGCTGTTTCTCGACGGCCTCTCCGAGCTCTCTCCCGAGGCCGCCGGAGAACTCAAGAAGTTCAAGGGCGGACCGAGGAGCTATTTCTCGTTCGGCAACTGCCTGTCGCTGGCTGGCCTGGAGACGATCTCCCCCGAGGCGGCCGCGGAGCTGGCGGCGTTCCCCGGCGAGGCGTTGTTCCTGGGAGTCACTGAACTGTCGGAGGCGGCCTTCCGCAGCCTGATGACGTTCCGGCGACGGCTCTACCTGCCCAGGCTGGCCCGGATTCCAGCGGGAGCCGCCGAGTCGATGGCCGACTACCGGGGGCCGGGCCTGTCGATACTCGGCCTCGCCACGCTCTCCACGGAGGAGGCGCGGGTGCTGGCGGGGCTGGGCAACCGGTGGAACGGCCGGCTGCCGAACGTGAAGAACCTCTTGCCCGAGACCGCGGCGGTGCTCGCTGGCTTCAAGGGGGTGAATAAGGTGGTGAGGCTCGAGCTCGACGTGGCCACGCTCTCCGCCGAGACCGTCCGGGAGTTGGCCCGGTTTCCGGGAGTGTTGCTGCTGCGGGGGCTGACCCAGGCCGCACTCTCGGACGACATGCTCGCGGCGCTGGGGGAATACAACGGCGGCGGCCTGGGGTTGGGCGGCCTGACCGCACTCTCCCCCGATCTGGCCAAGCGGCTGGCGACGTTCGCGACCAAGTTCCTCTTCCTCGACGACGTCATCGAACTCTCCACCGAGGCTGCCCAAGCGCTCGCGGGCTTTCCGGGGTCTGTGTCGCTCGATGGCTTGACCGAACTGTCTCCAGAGCTGGCCAGGGCGTTGGGAGATCTGCGGAAGCGTTCGCTCAAGGGGGTGACATCGCTTTCCCCGGAGGCGGCCGCGGCCGTGGTCGAGGGCTTTCAAGGCAACGACCTGACGCTGAACCTCACCTCCCTCCCGGCCGACACGGCCAAGGAGCTGGCGAAGGGTCGGTACAACTCGCTGTTTCTGGATCGGTTGACCGAGCTCTCGGACGAGGCCGCGGCGGCGCTGGGCGAGTGCAGCTTGACCAATCTGTGGTTGCGCCGCCTGACGGAGCTCTCGCCCGGGGCAGCACAAGGCCTGGCGGGACTCAAAGCAGCCGGGCAACTTGGCCCAACCCTCCGGCTGGACAGCCTCAGGAGCCTCTCCCCCGAGGCCGCGGAGGCGCTCGCCGCAAGCAACATCACCTATCTCGAGCTGATCGGCCTGAAGACGCTCTCAGCCGGCACGGCCCGGGCCCTTGCCCGGTCCAAGGCGTTCAGTGGCTCACTTCCCGGCTTGACCACGCTCTCGGCCGACGCGGCTGCCGCCCTCGGCAGCTTCGCCGGTAGCAAGTCTGGTGGTGACAAGCTCAACCTGTTCGGCCTGACGACGCTCGACGCCGAGGCCGCCCGCGGGCTGGCGGCCTTCCGGGGCAACCTCGAGCTCGACGGCCTGACCGAGATCGATGCCGAGACTGCCGCGGCGCTGGCCACGTATGCTGGCCCCAAGCTCTCGCTCCGCGGGCTCAAGAGCCTCTCCGCCGAGACAGCCAAGCAGCTGGCCAAGGCAAAGGCGTGGGATGGCGACCTGCGGAGCCTGAGGGAGATCTCCGATGAAGCCGCCGCGGCCCTGGCGGGGTTCGATGGCAAGGGACTGACGATTCCCGGGGGCCCGCTCTCCGACCGGGCCGTGCAGACGCTCGCCGGCTTTCGCGGGGCGAGCCTGTATCTCATCGTGCCGCGGCTCTCGGACGAGTCCGTGCGGGCGCTCGCGGCCTTCAAGGGCGAAAGCCTATCGCTGGCGGGGCTCGAGGAGCCCCCGGCTGAACTGGCAGGACTACTGCCGGAGTTCGCGTGCAAGAACCTCAGCCTCCATCCCTGGGAGTTCTATCTTGGCGGCAGGCAGCCGGTAACGCTGGCCGACGCCCGGCTGGTGGCCGCCTACGCCGACCGCCTCGGGAAAACCTGCGTGCTACCCAAGATCACCGGCTTCGAGACCCCCGACGCGGTCGAGGTCGCCGAGATTCTGGCTGCCGCGACGGGATCGCTCTCGATCCCCAACCTGAAGCGGGTCTCCCCCAGGACGCTCACGGCCCTGATCGAGAAGGGGAACATTGAACTGCCGCCGATCGAGTTCATCGAGTTGATTCAGGAGCCGGACGGCAGCCCCACGGACGACTTCATGGTCCCCAAAGGGTTTCAATTGCGTCAGAAGGCACGGCAGCAGGGCAGATAGAATCCCGCCGCACGTGGATGGCGAGCGGGGTGGTGCTTCAACGACCAGGACAGAAAAGAGCTGCGTCCCCTTTTGACAGGTCCTTCTGTGGAGACCTGCATCCAGTTTTGGTCGAGCCGCGAATACCGTAGGGTGCCATCTCATTGCCGACGGCCGTTGATTCATCTTCGCTATCCTGAGGGTTCCGCCATGTGCTGCCGCTTTTCGAGCTTCCTGATGCGTGTGTTTCTCGTCCTTCCGCTGGCGGGAATCGCTTCGGCCGCCGACAAGCCTCCGGCCGCGCGGCCGGAGGGTGCGCCGGAGCCTGGTCAGGCGATTCGTTTGGTTGGGGACCCAAGCGTTCAGCCGAAACTCCAGGGCACGATGTACCGCCTGGCTGAGGCGGGCGTGGGTATTGGAACTCCGTTGCCCGAGGGCTACCCCGCCCCCACTCCGCCCGAGATGATCGAGCTGAAGACGTATCCCGCCGTCCGCCGCGCGGAGTGCAGTGGCAAGGGGGAGAGCATGGGCAAGGGCTTCCATCCGCTCTTGAATCACATCAAGAAACGGGAAATCGCGATGACCAGTCCGGTGGAGATGGAATACCGTCGCGACGGCGACGGCAAGCCGCTCGCCGCACTCCCGCTGGCGGACTGCGACTGGACGATGAGCTTCCTGTATCGCAAGGCGGATCTGGGTCCGGCGGGCAACGACGGTCAAGTAAAAGTAATCGATACACCGGAGATCGTGGTGGTATCGATCGGAATGAAGGGCGGCTACGGGTCGGGAGTCGTGCAACAGGGCCTCGAGGCGTTGCAGCGGTGGTTCGATGGGCAGGATACGTGGGAGCCGGCTGGATACCCGCGAAGCTTGATGTACAACGGGCCCGCCGATCCGTTTGAACAGCCATGGCTCGAGGTGCAGGTGCCCGTGCGGCGGAAGCCGTAGGGCGGCGCGGCCAAGCCGTGACCGTCCACACCAAAGCGTGCCGCATTGTATGGAAAGATACAGTGCGTTTGCCGAACTCAACCGGCTCGTAGCGGCGGTGCCCGTGCTCCTCGCGGTCGGCGGCAGCTCCGGCCGACACGGCGGCAGCGGACTCGCTTCCCGAAGACACGATCAGGATCGAGAGCCTGAGCCGGGTGTGAATGGACGCTCCGGGACTGGTTGGCTGGCATTCTTGGGCATGGATTTCAGGAGTAAACTCTCGGACACCTGCTCCCCGTTCCTCCCGCCACTTGCTTGCGTGATTCGTCATGAAGCCTGCCGCTGGCTCGTCGATCCTCGCTGCCGTCCTGATTGTGTCGCTCGTGTGGCTCAGCCCAGCTTGCGCACTGGCAGACGAGTTGCCCGCAGGCACGAACCAGATCGAGAGCCTGACGCCGGAACAGGCCAAGAAATTGGCGGCGGAGTTTCCGGGGGTGTTGGTGGTGATCGAGGGCAATGTCGGCACGTCTTTCATAGAACGTAGCCTTCCCCTGAATGGGCTGAAATCGCTCGACCCCGAGATCGCCAAGGCGCTCGCGGAGTTCAAGGGCTCACTGAACCTCAGCGGCCTGACCACGCTCGACGCCGACATCGCCAAGACGCTCGCGGAGTTCAAGGGCGGCGGGCTGTACCTCAACGGCCTGACCACGCTCAACGCCGACGCCGCGAAGGCGCTCGCGGAGTTCAAGGGCTCTACCCTGACCCTCAACGGTCTGACCGCGCTCGACGCCGACATCGCCAAGACGCTCGCGGGGTTCAAGGGCCGCAAGTTGGAGCTCAACGGCCTGACCGCGCTCGACGCCGATGCCGCCAAGACGCTCACGGGGTCGACGAAATGGGATGGGCGACTCCCGAAACTGACCACGCTCGACGCCGCCACCGCGAAGGCGCTCGCGGAGTTCAAGGACCAAGTGCTGTACCTGAACGGCCTGACCACGCTCGACGCCGCCACCGCCAAGGCGCTCGTGGGGTTCAAGGGCCGTAGGTTGGAGCTCAACGGCCTGACCGCGCTCGACGCCGCCACCGCCAAGGCGCTCGCGGAGTTCAAGGGCG
>CANHCU010000051.1 GCA_947459185.1 Planctomycetaceae bacterium
TCGCTCCGGCATCCTGCCTACGCTCACTCGATGCTGACTGCGCTCCGGCATCCTGCCTGCGCTGGTCAGCAACGCCGGCTCTCGGGGCACGGGCACCCCCTCACGGATGATTCCACGCTTCATCCAAGCCCGCAGCGCAAGCAAGGGAATACGGATGGCCTCACGGAAATCACCGCGTCCGCGGCTCACCCCGCCTTGGCGAGTGCGGCCTCGATCGCGGCCTTGAGCGTGGCATCATCGGGAGCCACGCCCGACTTGTAGCGGCCCACGACCTTGCCGTCGCGGCCGATCAGGAATTTCTCGAAGTTCCAACCAACCTCACCCTTGGGATCGGCCGACTCGGTGAGCGTTTTATAGAGCGGCGCCTTGCCTGCTCCCTTGACGATGATCTTCGAGAACATGTCGAACGTCACGCCATACTTCGACGAGCAGAACGTGGCGATCTCGGTGTCGGTGCCCGGCTCCTGGCCGCCGAACTCGTTGGCGGGAAAGCCGAGCACGACGAGGCCTTTGTCCTTGTAGGAGTCGTAAAGCTTTTGCAGACCGGCATACTGGCCGGTGTAGCCACAGCGGCTGGCCACGTTGACCACCAGCACGACCTTGCCGTTGTAGGTGGCGAGGTCGACCTCGGTGCCGTCGATCTTCTTGACCTTGCCCGTCAGCGGTGAACCCTGGTCGGCCAGGGATGAAGTCGAGAGCAGGGCTCCCACGGCGAGGGCCACGATCAGCGTCACGAGTGTCTTGGTCAGCATCGAATGGTCTCCAGAACCGGTGTGGGTCGTCATCAACGTCATGACAAGATTAGAGACCGGTGCCCAAACAAGTCAAAACAGTCGAGTGCAGCCCATGCTGCTCAGACGGGTCCCGCTGCCAGCACATCGGGGCCGGCCTGTTCGGCGTAGGTCGTGAAATTCTCGCGAAACTTGGCCGCCAACCCGCGGGCTGCCGCGGTCCATGCCGCGTCGTCGCTCCAGGCCCGCCAGGGCTCGAGCACGTCGCCGTCGATCCCCGGCACCCGCGTTACCGCGTCGAGGCCGAAGATTGGATCGCGGGCGACAGGTGCCCGGACCAGAGTTCCCGCATGGATGGCGTCGATGATCCGCCGGGTCACCGCCAAATCGATTCGCCGGCCCTGGCCGTAACCGCCACCGGTCCAGCCGGTGTTCACGAGCCATGCCTGCGCACCGTGCCGGGCGAGCTTCTCAGCCAGCAGTCGGGCGTAGACCGCGGGATGCCGCACCAGAAACGCTGCGCTGAAGCAGGCGGAGAAGGCGGCCTGCGGCTCGGAAACACCCACTTCGGTTCCGGCCACGCGGGCGGTGTAGCCGGAGAGGAAGTGATACATCGCCTGCTCCCGCGAGAGCCGGCTTACCGGCGGCAGCACGCCCGAGGCGTCGCACGTCAGGAAGATGACGTTCCGCGGATGCCCGGCCACGCAGGGCACCTTGGCATTGGCGATGTATTCGATCGGATAGGCCGCTCGCGTGTTTTCCGTGATGGCGCTCGACGCGTAATCGACGGCCCGCGTAGCCTGGTCGTAGACCACGTTCTCGAGCACCGTGCCGAAGCGGATCGCGTCGTAGATCTCCGGCTCCCTCGCCGCCGAGAGATGGATGCACTTCGCGTAGCAGCCCCCTTCGATGTTGAAGATGCCTACGTCGCCCCAGCCATGTTCGTCGTCGCCGATCAAGCGGCGGGCCGGGTCGGCCGAGAGCGTCGTCTTTCCCGTGCCCGAGAGCCCGAAGAAGAGCGACACGTCACGGCCCCCGCCGGACAAGGCCGGTCCCTCGTTGGCCGAGCAGTGCATGGAGAGCACACCCCGCCCGGGAAGCATCCAGTGCATGATCGTGAACACGCCCTTCTTCATCTCGCCGGCGTATTCCGTGCCCAGGATCACCTGCTCGCGGCGTTCGAGCGACAGGTCGATGCTCGTGCGGCTTGTCATCTGGGCCGTCAACGGGTTCGACGGAAACTGCCCTGCGTTGTAGATCACGTAGTCAGGCGTACCGAACTGGTCGAGTTCGTCGAGTGTGGGACGGATCAGCATGTTGTGCATGTAGAGCGCGTGGTAGGCGCGGCTGCACAGCACGCGGACCTTCAGCCTGCAGGCGGGATCCCAGCCCGCGTAACCGTCGCAGACGTAGATCTGATCCCGCGTGTTGAGGTAGTCGATGGCCCGCTGACGGTTGAGCAAAAACGTGTGCTCGTCGATGGGATGGTTGACCGTTCCCCACCAGACATCCGCTTCCGACTCCGGGGCCCGCACGACGTGTTTGTCTTTGGGGCTGCGGCCCGTCTTCGCGCCCGAGCGGATCGCGATGGCACCGCTGGCCATGATGGCAGCATGCTCTCGGGTGACTGCATCCTCGTACAGGCGGGCCGGTGGTGCATTGCGAACCACGACGGGCACGCTGATCTCATGCACCGACAGATCGACGTGAAGAGGCATCAGTTGCTCCAGGCGGGGGCATGGATGATGGTGACGGGGCGGATGACGGAGGTGGAGAAGGCCTGGCCGAAGGGCTTCGGCCGGCGAACAGCGGCCACCACGACGGGCCGATCGCGAGCCATGTCGCCGCCACGAGGAGTCCGCAGCCAAGGCATCCGAACAGTATTCCCCAGGGGTTGCGTCGCACCCGCAGACCACGGACGGCGCGACGGAGCCGCCTGGTGAACTCGCCCCAGCCTTCGGGCGACGAACGCTCGCCGACATTCACGACGCTCACGGTCCGCAGGCCGCCGTTGCCCTCGATGTGCAGTTGGAAGCCGCGGTCCGGCAGGGCCGCACTCTCGCCGGCCCAGCGGGCCTTGGGATCGAGCGTCGAGACGACCTCGGCCACCAGCGGGCGGAACTGCTCCACGGTGATGTTGTAGACCACCAACCGCGGCCGCGAGACGAGCACGCAGACGGCCACGCACAGCGCGAACAGAAACGCCAGTACGGGCCAACTCCAGGGCGAGCCGCCGGTCACCGGCACCAGAAGCGCCAGCGGTCCCACCACCGCCAGACCCGACACAGCCGCTGCCAGCATGACCCCATCGAACACGCCCGACACCGCCAGCGGCTGCCGTCGCAGGTGGGCCCAGGCAAGCCCGAGGAGGTAGCAGCCCAGCGGCAGCAGCGCAATCCATGCCGCGGGTGAATGGAGCGACGTCGTCATCTCATGGCACCTCTCGCCGCAACCATTTCTGGACGGCTCTCGAACGGAAGTCCTGCATCGGCTGCACCGTCGCTGACACCGGCACTATCGAGCCAGCGCCATCCATGCCAGCAGCAGCAGCCACACCGCCTCGATTCCCGCCACTGCCAGGAAGGCCCACGGCCACTCAGACCGCGTCGGGGACGACGAATGCGAGATCGCGGGAAAACGCGTCGCTGAATTCGTAGACGTCATGAAAATCCTCCCGCTTGTCGCGTCGCGTTTTTCGCATCTGGCCGATCTCGATCATGCTGAACACGATCTCGCCAAAATCGCTCGTGGCATGCACGCCCCAGGTGCCCAGCACCGTGGGGGCCATGAAACCATACTGCTGCAGGGCATACTGCCGTGCCGCCTCGCAGAGTTCCTGGCCGCTGACATGCCGCTCCGCCTGACGCCGCCGCGGACGTCCTCTTCCCTTGCCGCGAACGCTCTGTTCGGGCTGCCCGCCCGCTGACTCGAGCTCCTCGGCCGGGGGCTCGGCTCCCATGCCGAGATTCTCCTGGCCGAAGGCCAGGGACTCCAGCACGAACAGGTAGGCGTCCAGTTTGTAGCGATGGTCCCGTTGGAGCAGCTGGGCCAACGGATGGGCGGGGTCAACGTGCGGCATCAGATCCTCGAAACAACGCGGCGGACGAGATGCGGAACAGTATAGCAGTCCGCCGACCACCGCCGTTTCAGCCGCCGGGACGGGACTGTGGCGCGATTCCGCCGGGCCCCGCAGGTGGCTGCTGGGGGCCAGCCGAGACGTCATCGAGGATGAACTTGTAGCCGAGCGGGGTCATCGGCTTGGAGAAGTCACGAAACATGTCGAGCCCCTTGTCGATCAGGCTCGTTCGCGGATCGAACTGGTAGACGTCGCGATCCTGTCCGCCCGGCTTGAAGATCTGGATCGCGAACGGCATCAGGTCGCGGGCCTGCAGGATCAGTTCGACCTTGGCGAAGTTGGCCGCATCGGCCTGGTACCGCGGCAGCGACTCCAGCCAGATCTGGTCGGTGACGCCGGGAGGCGTGATGAGCCGCATGAAGTAACGCTTCTTGAGCGTGTCGGCCTTGGCGCCGAAGACGAACGGCAGCGGTCCGTCGCTGATCGCCTTGCCCTGCATCTCCGGTGGCAGCCGCGTTTCACGAAGCTGCCGATCGCTGTGGCGAAATTCATAGATGCTCGTGCCGTTGCAGACCCAGTGTTCGCCGGTGTCGCCGGTCTTCTTCTCATACCGTCGGGTTTCAGGATTCCACTGGGTCGACTCCTTGACGCGAAACAGCCCCTTGTCCGGAGCGGCATACTTGATCTCGCCGCTGCTCTCGGAGAACGCCAGTCGTTCGCCACCGCCGTCGGCCGGGCTCCAGGCGTTGTATTCCCACTTGTGGAAGGTGCACGACCAGGTCGTGACGGCCGCGTTGCGGGCCTCCCAGGCGGCGAGCAGTCGTTCGAGCGCCGCCTGCTGCTCGGGCGTGAGCGGTGGGGGCTGCTGTGGACCGGTCTGCTGAGGGACTGGCCTGCCAGGCTGCTGCTGACCAGCCTGCTGCGGCATCGGCTGACCGGGTACGGCCGCCACCCGCTGCGGCGCGGCTGCTGGCATTGCCGCCGGAAGCTGCGCTGGCGCCGGACGCTGTGCCGCCGACGGACGCTGCCCTAGCGCCGGCTGCTGGGCCGTTGCCGGAACAGCACCAACGAAAACCAGCCCCCAAGCCACGAGCGAAAGCACCGCAACAAGACGCATCGGCATGGTCGGCAGGGACATGAATCTCACGGCGCAGACTCCGGGCGGTGGTTCGGGCAGGGTGGGGAACATAGCACCGGCCGCCCCGCCGGGCGAGAGCGTTTCGGGCCTCAGGAAACAGCGGTTTTCTGATGGCCCGCTCCATCCAAGCCCGTTGCGCCAGCGAGGGAATGCGGGCGGGTTCACCCCACGGTCTACGCCACGCGGATTCCTCTCGCTTGCGCTTCGGGCTTGTATGGGAACAGATTCCTCTCGCTTGCGCTTCGGGCTTGTATGGGAACAGATTCCTCTCGCGTTTGCTTCGGGCTTGTATGAAAACGGTAGAACTTTCCGTGAATCCACCCGAACCTGCAGGAGCCACTCATGCGTGTCGCCGTCTTTTCCGTGAAACCCTACGACCGCGCCTCGCTCACCGCGGCGTCGGCCGGCCTGCCGATCGAATGGGACTGGTTCGAACCGCGGCTCGACCGCCACACGGCCCGGCTGGCCGAGGGGGCCACAGCCATCAATTGCTTTGTGAACGATCAGCTCGATGCCGCCACGCTCGACATCCTCGCCCATCAGGGCGTGAAGCTGATCACGCTCCGCTGCGCCGGCTTCAATCAGGTCGATCTGGCGGCGGCAGCGCGGCTCTCGCTGCCGGTCGTCCGTGTGCCTGAGTATTCGCCGCACGCGGTCGCGGAACACGCGATCGGCCTCGTGCTCACGCTCGACCGCCGGTTGCACAAGGCCTACAACCGGGTCCGCGAGGGCAATTTTTCCCTCGAGGGTCTGCTCGGCTTCGACCTCTTCGGCCGAACCGTCGGCGTGGTTGGCACGGGACGGATCGGCCGCTGCGTGGCCGAGATCCTGCTCGGCTTCGGCTGCCGCGTGCTGGCGTTCGATCCGACTCCCGAACCCGAACTGACTCGCCGTGGCGTCTCCTACGCGCCGCTCGACGAACTGCTGGCGGCTTCCGACATCGTCACGCTCCACTGTCCGCTCAAACCCACGACGCGGCACCTCATCGACGCGGCCGCGCTCGCGCGGATGAAGCGAGGGGCGATGCTGATCAACACGAGCCGCGGCGGACTCATCGACACTCCTGCCGTAATCGAGGCGCTCAAGACGGGCCACCTCGGCCACCTGGGGCTCGACGTCTACGAGGAGGAGGCCGACCTCTTCTTCGACGACCACAGCAACTCCGTCATTCAGGATGATGTCTTCACGCGGTTGCTCACCTTCCCCAACGTGGTCATCACGGCGCACCAGGCGTTCTTCACCCAGAACGCCCTCGACGCCATCGCCGCCCAGACGGTCCGCAACCTCACGCATTTCGACCGCAGCGAACCGCTGGAGGCGGTGGTGCGAGCCTGATGGATTGTCAGCCTGATGGATTGTCAGCGAGGCCTGCATGCCGCAGCACGAACCGTCACATGCTCGCCGCCGACCGCAGTTCGGCCAGTTCCCTCGCAAAGCCTCCCGAGAGAATCGGAAACCGGCACCATGTCTTTGGGTCGAGGTTCTCGTCGTCGAGATGGAATGACGGCGCGTAGCGTTCTCGCTTCCACTGGTTGCGACTCCAGAGCGTGAAGAACCGCTCCGTCCACAGAGCCAACTGCCCCGCCGCGTGCTCCGGAAAATCAACCTGCAGCCGCTGCCAGGTCTCCAGCGGCGTCTGCTTGTCGCGAATGGCAGACCGCTCCGCGGCGTCGAGTACGTCGTAAGGCATGAGATCCGCCTCGTCGGTCTGATGGTCGGCCGGGGGCCGTAGCTCCGCCGTCGGCGTCTGGACGTTCACGGCATGGAGTGTCGGAAACGATCCGATGCCCTCCGGTCCGGCGTGCTCCATCCACTCGAGCCACCGCCGCAGATAGGCCTTGTCGATGCCGGCGATCGGGGCGAGGCCACCGGAGGTGTCGCCATCCATCGTCGCATAGCCGACAGCCGCCTCGGAGCGGTTGCTTGTGGAGACGAGCAACGCCCCGCGGATGTTCGCCAGCATCCACACCCCCGGCGCCCGGGCCCGCGCCTGGATGTTTTGCAGGGCGATGTCGTCGGTCCGCCAGTCGAGTGGACGGCCCACCGCCGATGCGGCCATCGCCCGGTAGTCCTGCACGATGCATTCCACGTCAAACTCATGAAATTCGGCACCCAGACCGTCGGCGAGCCCCTTCGCGGCGTTTCGGGTCACGGGGCCCGAGTGCGCCGTCGATTGGTAGACGCAGATCAGCACGGCATGGATCAGCCGGCGCATACCAGCTTCAGCATCGGCGGCAACGGTGTCGTCACGCGATCGCTCCGCTGATGACCGCGCCACTCCAAGCCGGGAGGCCACCTCAGCCACGGGCATTTCGCTCGCGGCGAATCGCACAGCCAGGGCCACGAGGCTGGCTACGGCGGAGGAGTCGGCACCACCGCTGGCCGACACGACAAAGCCACGCGAGCGGCTCTTCCGCTGGTAATCGAAAAGCCCGAGCGCCACGGCCCTGGCAAATTCCTCCTCCTTGACGTGGGCGGCCGTCTCCCAGGCATCACGGGCATCGACCGCAGATCGTTCCCGCTGGGGCGCGAGGACGGGCGGTGTGAACGGAATGGAGACGCAGTCACTCTCGCCGTCACTGTCGCCACTCGATACCACCGGTTCGAGCGACAGCCGCGTCTGCGCCAGCCGCGTGGCATCGACATCGACGACCGCCGTCGTGCAGGCATGATCGGTGAAGGAGAACCGCCGTCCGGCGGCCGCGATCCGGCCGCCAGTGGCGATGATCACGCCGCCGTCGTAGATGGCCCGGCCCGCCTCGTTGCCGAGCAGGTTGGAATAGACATACGTCGCCCCGAAGGCCCGTGATCCCTCCAGCACGAACCGGCGGCGAATCTCGTCCTTGCCAAAGGCAAAATGGCTCGCCGACGGATTGAGGATCAGGTCCACGCCCCGCGCGGCCAGCCTCGCCCCGGGCCGATCGGCCGCCCAGGCGTCTTCGCAGATCTCGAAGCCGACGCGGATGCCGCCGCAGTTAAACCGGAGATCACCGATCGGCACGATCCTCCCGTCAACGGCCAGTTGAGCCCGCCGCCCCTTCGGCCACGGCCGGAACCATCGCGGCTCGTAGTGAATGCCCTCTCCGGCGAGGTGCTGCTTGCAGGCGAGGCCAGCCAGCCGGCCGTCCGCCAGCACGGCAGCCGCGTCGTAAACGCCGCTCTCGAAACGCACTGGCAGGCCGACCGCGACAACGATCCCGGTAGTGTGCGGCTCGATCTCCTCGAGCACCCGCCATGCCATCCGCTGCACGCCCGGCGACTGGAAGGCATCCTCGCAGCCGTAGCCGCTGATGCAGAGTTCCGGCAGGCAGAGGATCGCGACACCGCATTCCCGCGCCGCCACGATCGCCGCCACGATGCGGTCACGGTTGCCGTCCCAGTCGAGCGGCGTCTGGTTGAGGGCGATGCCGCCCACGCGGATCAGGTGCATAGGTATGAGTGCAAAAGCGGAAAACGGGAGCGAAGCCGGTCGGGGTCACGCGCAGACGCCGGTGAATTTTGACTGAAAGAGTTGGCGAACCATGCAAAAGGAGCACGCAACGTCACGACTTTAGGCGGGTCAGAGACTTAAAATCCGCCTGCGGCGAGCATGAGCCCCGCCGGCGCAGCGGCCAAGATCGAAACGCTGGGGGCGGGGGCGGTCGAGTTGCCCCCTGCAGCCGGCGTTCAACCCGGTTCCTCGAGGTAGGTGTAGCCGCCGAGTCCCTCTTCATAAAACTTCAGGAACCGCCCCGCCTGACCATCGCAGATCCGCCCGTCGCGGACCGCCTGCTCGATCGAGGCCCGCAGCCGCTGCACGAGTTGGTTGGGGTCGAACTCGACGTAGTCGAGCACCTCACGAACGGTATCCCCCTTGATCACGGCATCGACGACGACCTCGCCCCGGTCATCCGTGCTCACGTGCACGGCGTTCGTGTCACCAAACAGGTTGTGAAGATCGCCGAGGATCTCCTGGTAGGCCCCGATCAGAAACGCCCCCAAGTAGTAGGGCTCGTTTTGCCAGGCATGCAGGGGGAGCGTCCGCTTCACATCCCGGCGGTCGATGAACTGATCGATCTTACCGTCAGAATCACATGTCACGTCGCCGAGCACCGCGTTGTGCGAGGGCCGTTCATTGAGCCGGTGAATCGGCATCACCGGAAAGAGCTGCTTGATCGCCCAGCTGTCGGGCATCGACTGAAAAAGCGAGAAGTTACAGAAATAGGTGTCGGAGAGATTGGCCTCGAGCCCCTCCAGTTCCTCCGGCATGAACTCGAGCTGCTTTGACATCTTGGCGATCTTGCGGCAGATCGCCCAGTAGAGGTTCTCGACGGACGATCGCTGGTCGAGCGGCAGGTAGCCGCTGGCGAACAGGTTCATCGCTGTGTCGAGCGACTGCTGCGCGTCGTGATAGCTCTCCAACAGGTTGCGAATGTTGATGTTTTGGTAGGTTTCCATCAGGTCGTGCAGCGGCTGCTCGGCGTCGGCTGCCGGTTCGACCAGCTCGCCATTGCCCCCCTGCTCCGACACGCCCAGCACACCAAAGATCAGCATGCTGTGGTAGGCGACGATCGCCCGACCGCTTTCCGACACGATCGTCGGATGAGGCACCCCCGCCTCGTCGCAGGCGTTCTGCACGTGGTAGACGACGTCGTTGGCATATTCCTGCAGACTGTAGTTCACGCTCGACTCGAAGTTCGTCTGCGAGCCGTCATAGTCCACGCCAAGCCCGCCCCCCACGTCGAGATACTTGAGCCCCGCCCCTCGCTTCACCAGTTCTGCGTAGATCCGCGAGGCCTCGTTGAGGGCCGCCTTGATGTGGCGGATGTTCGTGATCTGGCTGCCCTGATGGAAATGCAGCAGCTGCAGGCAGTCTTCCATCCCCTTGGAGGCGAGCAGTTCAAGCCCCTTTACCAGTTCGCTCGCCGTCAGGCCAAACTTGCTGCGAAAGCCGCCCGATGCCTGCCAACGGCCGCTTCCCCGCGTGGCAAGCTTCACCCGCATGCCGATCCGCGGACGCACGCCGAGCTTCTCCGCATATTCGAGCACCATATGCAGTTCGGAGAACCGCTCCACGACCGGAATGATGTGCCGGCCAATCTTCTGCGCGAGCATCGCCGTCTCGATGAACTCCGCGTCCTTGAAGCCGTTGCAGATGATCGGGGTGTCGTTATCGGCCAGCGCGATCACCGCGAGCAGTTCCGGCTTGCTGCCCGCCTCGAGTCCGAAGTGATAGGGACGGCCGAACTTCAGCACTTCCTCCACCACCTGCCGCTGCTGGTTGACCTTCACCGGATAGACGCAGCAATACTCGCCGCGGTAGCCGTTCTCCTTGATGGCCGATGCGAACACTCCGTGGATCTCCCCCAGACGGTGCTCGAGGATCTCGGCAAATCTCAGCAGGATCGGCAGGTCAATCCCGCGGATCTGCAGGCGGTCCACGAGTTGCTTGAGGTCGATGCTCTTGGTGGGGTTCTTGTCGGGGTGCACCAGAAGGTGGCCGGTGGGGCCCACCGAAAAATAGCCGTTGCCCCAGCGGGACACCTCGTAGAGATCGGAAGCATCGGCCGTGCTCCAATGTTCGATGTCGAGATCTGCTGCTGCCATCGAAGGCCCTCTCAACGCGTTGCGTGGGGAGCGGCACTCATCGTCCGCCTCTGAAGAAGTGTAGCGTTCGCAACGCGGGGAGCCATGGCAATCAAACTCTCACACGCGACCAGTCTTTTCGTGCGAAGATGATGAGCATCGCCAGCCCCCGGACCGTCAGGTCGGCTGCCATGGCATACCATGCGCCGATCGCCGCCAGCCCCAGGCCCGGGATCGTGCCCATTCCGGCCGGCAGCGTGATCGAATCCCAGGCCAGCAGGGCCGCCAGCGGCAGCCTTACCAGCAGCAGCCCCAGGAAGTTGACGGCGAGCGGCACCCGCGTCGCACCGGCTCCCCTCAGACCTCCGGAAATCACCATCAGCAGGGCCAGCGGCGGCTGGGCGAAGGCAACGATGCGGACGAGTTGGGCGGTCAACGCCGCCACCTCGGGCTGCCGGTATCCGCCCCCCACGAACCAGGCAGCCAGGCCATCTGCGGTGGCCAGAAACACGAGCCCAGCGGCCGACATGAGCGTCATGCAGGCCATGGCCGCCTGCCAGATGCTGCGCCGCGCCCGTCGCTCGTCTCCCGCCCCTAGAAACTGGCCGGCCAGCGTGGCGGCCACCACCATGAAGGCACTGCCGGGCAGGAAGGCGAGCGATTCGATCGTGATGGCGACGGAGTGGGCTGCGGCGGCGACATCTCCCAGACTGTTGACGATCGACAAAAACGCCAGGTGGCAGGTGGCATTGGCGATGGCATCGACGCCGGCAGGAAGGCCCACGTGGAGGATGCGGGCGAGCCAGCTCCCGTCGGGCTGCCAATCTGCTCGACTTGGACGCAGGCCCCTTTCCCGCCGACACAAGAGTCCGATCACGCAGCCGGCCCCCAGGCAGTAGCCAAGGGTCGTTCCCCAGGCCAGCCCCTCCCAGCCCATCCGCGGCAGGCCAACCGCGCCCGCTGCCAGGGCAAAGCTCGCCACGGCGTTGACGAGATTGACGACCGACATGGCGAGCAGCCCGGCCCACATGTCTCCCGCGCCACGAAGCACGGCCACGCCGACATGGATGATCATCATCGCCGGGAGTGCGGGCAGGACGATCGCCAGATACCGCGATGCCAATGCCGTGCTCCCTGGTGGCAGCCCCAGCGTTTGCACGAATCGCTGGCCACATACGATCGTCAGACAGACCACAGCGGCCGTCAGGATCGCCGCCACGAGCAGTGTCTGTGCGGCTGCCCGTCGGGCACCAGGCAGGTCGCCCGCCCCCACGCACCGCGACACAAGCGCGGTGGCCGCGACGGCCGGAATGGCGAAGAGACCGGGCAGGAAGCTGAGGCAGTAGGCGACGAGGCCCACCGCAGCCAGAGGCTCGGCACCCTCCAGGAGGTTGCCTGCGAGCCATTTGTCGGTAAAGCCCACCGACAGCCCCAGCACCTGCTCCAAAAGAACCGGCAACACGAGCACCGGCCAGCCCACCTGCAGCACGGGCCGCACCGTTCCCGCTGTGTTGAAGACACCGCCCGCACGCCCACCCGCATGCCTCCCAGCCGGGCCGCTCAGGTGAACAACTCCTTGATCACCTTGCCGGAGTTGGCAATCTTCATCGGCCGGCCATTCTTGGCGGTGAACGTGGTCTCAAGCGAGATGCCGAGCGACTTGAGCACGCTGGCCATAACGTCCTGCGAGGAGTAGGGCTCGGTGACCACCTCCTTGCCGTCCGAACTGGTCTCACCCACGACCACACCACGCTTGAAGCCTGCGCCACCGACCACCACGCTCCAACTCCGCGCCCAATGGTCACGACCACCGCCGCCGTTGATGTTGGGAGTGCGGCTGAATTCGCCCATCCAGATGATGGCGGTATCGTCGAGCATGCCGCGGTCCGCCAGATCGCTCACCAGCGCGCCCATCGCCTTGTCGAGTTCGGGCAGTTTCCGATCTGCCAGCGTCGGAAAGATGTCGGCGTGCATGTCCCAGCCGCCCAGATCGACCTCGACGAACGGTACGCCAGCCTCGACGAGCCGCCGGGCCAGCAGGCAGCCTCGACCGAACCCGGTCGTGCCATACTTCTCCTGCACGTCCTTTGGCTCCTTCATCACCTTGAAGGCCTCCATCTGCTTGCTGGTCATCAGTTTGACAGTCTTGTCGATCACCTTCTTGTGATCCTCGGCCGAGCCGCCCCGCTTCTCGCCAATGAATTTGTTTTCGATCGTCTCGAGCATCCTCAGCCGCTGGTCCAGCCGGGTGGGATCGATGCCCATGTCGAGATTGCGGACATTGCCGTTGGAATCCACCACAAACGGAGCCCATGTCATGCCCAGGAAGCCGGGGCCGACGCTGCCGCTGCCGACCGACACGAATGGTGGAATCTCCAGGTCGGAGACCTGCTCGGCGAGTTCGTGGGCAATCACGGAGCCATAGCCGGGATGCTCGACGTTGGGATTGGGCACGTAGCCGGTGTGCATGTAATAGCGGCCCCGCATGTGATCGGCCTCGCGGGTGCTCATCGACCGCACGATCGACATGTGGTGCATCTGCTTGGCCATCAGTGGCATGTGTTCACAGATGGCGATGCCGTCGGCGCTGGTCGAAATCTGCTTGAATTGCCCGCCGGTCGGGGCACCAGGCTTGAGGTCCCAGATGTCCATCGTGCTCGGCCCGCCACCCATCCAGAGCAGGATCGCGGCCTTGTGCCGCTTTTTGAGGTCGGTGGCATTGGCGAGCAGGGTGTTGGTGAACGCCGCGGCCGGGGCCGCCATCGCCGCCGCGCCCGCCAGATGGCTCATGAAGTGGCGGCGATTCATGCCCGTGGGCAGATCAAACATGCTGGACATGGTCTTGGTTCCTGGGATGGAGTCGTGCTCGTGACTGAACGTGTGAACGGTCTTGGCTGGATAACGAAACCGATACAATTTCACCGGCTTCAGGACGGCAGAATCTCGTCGCGGGGGCGAGGATACGCCCAATGCTCCTCGAGCTTCCGCCGATCCCTTCGCCTCCCTCTCGATATGGCTGATTCGCTCTAGTGATTGATGATGAACTCGTTGGAATTGAGGATCGCCCACCAGATATCTTGGAGGGCGCCGATCGCGTCGCCCTTGCGGGCCACGAGCATGTCGTTGGCGGCTGAGATTTCCTTGGCAGACGGGCTTCTCGCAAGTGCCGACTGGTAGAGCGTGGTGATTTTTGCGGCATTCTTCATGTCGCTTTTTGCCACGCGATCCAGAAATCCGCCTTTCCCCGTGTTTGTAGCCTGCTTGATGAGATCGCCGTTGAACATCATCAACACCTGGGGAATCGAGCCATTGAACGTTGTGGAGTCATCACCCTCATCGGTGCCGAAGGCGATGATAAACTGCGACAGCCACTCGTCTTTTTTCTTGGCAGCCTCCTCGCCGCCGCGGGCTTCATCCGCCTCCGTCGCGGTCAGGAGCGATTCGTAGAGGTCTTCCGCCCGCATCTGCCGCAGGTAGAAGTGGGTGAACTTCGGCTTCTCGCCGAGCGACGGATCGTCCCGCTGGTTCCCTTTGGATGCCTTGCTCGACAGGGCATACGGCCGGGAGAGCACGATCCAGCGAATCAGTTCCTTCAGGTCGAAGCTCTGCTCCCGAAACCGCTCGGCAAGTCCGTCGAGGAGTTCAGGATGCGACGGGGGATTGTGATCTCCGAGATCGTCAACCGGCCTGGTGAAGCCATATCCCAGAAAGTGCCCCCACATCCTGTTCACGATTGCCTTGGGCATCAGCGGGCTGGCTTTCATGAGATCCGCCAGTTCCTGACGTCGGTGTGCGCCGATCTTCTCCCCCCCCTCCAGCGTGCGAGGGACGTAGCCGGTTCGCGAGATCTCCGTCCCGTCCACGAAGACCGGATACGCGACCTTCATGAGGCCGTTCCGCAGTTCGTAGTACAGTTCCGCCTCTTCGGCGTTGCCACTCTCGCCGGCAAAATCCTCGTCTACCAGTTCGATCCACTGGATGTCCCTGGTGCCGTCAAACCGCCGCAACGATCGGACCTGACGAAAGAAGGCATTGAGTTCCCAGAACTGATTCTGCTTTCCCTTGTTAAATGGGTGGTTGTGACACTGCGTGCACTGAACCTGCAGGCCGAGGAAGATCTGGGCCGTTTTGGCGGTGGCCTGGATGCCGTTTTCCTCCATTTTTCCGCTCAGGAAATTCGCGGCGCCATTGAACCCATCCACATTCTTACGATTGGCATTCGCCCCAGTCGCAGTGACCAGTTCCTCCATGAAGCGGTCATATGGGATGTTCTTCGAAAACGACCGCCGCAGGTATTGCCGCATTCCCGGCCGGCTGACCATTTCGTTCTCGACATCGCGACCGATCAGCACGGTGGTCCATACGTCAGTCCAGTGCCTCGCATAGTCATCGACGAAATCCTCGCCCAGCAGGCGGCCCACCAGTTCAGGCCGTTTCGTGGGAGACGAATCGGCGACGAAGGCTTTCAGTTCGGCAAGCGTGGGAATGCGGCCGATGACGTCGAGATACACGCGACGGCACCACTCACCATCCGTGGCCTGATCCGACGGCTTCAGTCCACCATCCGCCCAACCGGCGGCGATCTGCTCGTTGATGAACTTCACCTGCGGAACGCCGAAGTGTTCGTCTTCCGCGGAACCGGCCGCCTGCACGCCGGCGGTGAGCGTCATGCCGCCCAACAGCGTGAGCCATGCAGCCAAACGCCACGGCCACGCACACGCGGAAGGTTCACGCGGCGACGTTTTGCTCGTCCACATCAAGCCAGAGATCATGACAGGAACCCTCTGCGGATGCCTGTGGCGACGGAAATCCCATCCAGCACCGACGCCACCACCCGGGAACACGGAACTCCTCATCCGGCTGCATGCGATCCGGCTGCACGCTCCGTACCAGCAGTCTATCTTCCGGAAGTCTATTCGCCGCCTGGAGTTCAGACTATTCCCGGGAAATTCGCCAGGATGCCAACCCTGAGGCCAGCGGGCTCAAGACCCGCCTTCGGGGCAGAATTCCGGGCAGAATGGCTCAGGCCCTGGCCGGCCGAGCAGACTCGACTTTGGGGGCCTGGGAACGGCTGGCAGCCACCTCCGGACCGACAAACTCCAGCAATGCCCGTGGGCCGGCATCACCCAGCCGGGGCGTCGCCAGTTTGAGAATCCGGGTGTAGCCTCCCGGCCGATCGACAAACCGAGGGGCAATCTTCTCAAAGACGATGCGGGCGGCCTGCTTGTCGCCCAGCAACTGCACAACGCGACGACGGGCAGCAACTGCGGGCGATATCGCCTGTGCCCACTCGGACCACTGTCCGCTCGTTCGCCACTTCTTCCACTCGGCCGAATCGCGGTCCGCCGTGGTCCCAAATGCACGAGCCTTCTCGAGCGATACGAGGCCCCGCTTCGCGATCGTGATGCACCGTTCCACCAGCGGCCGCACCTCCTTGGCCTTGGCCACGGTGGTGATGATCCGTCCGGCTACCTTCGGTGCACCCACTTCCCCAGCTTCGGTCTCGCGCTCGGTGAGCATCAGGGCAGAAGCAAGATTCCGCAGCAGCGCCCGCTGATGGGAAGGGCTACGGCCAAGAACGCGGCCTTTACGACGGTGACGCATGGAGTGATCCTCGACAGTCTCAGGTGGATTCAGAAGCTGGTTGACAGGGACAAGAAGGAACCGCATCCGCACCCGGCGGACGCATCAAATGCAACGGCATCAGGCCTCGGCACCGGCGGGCAGTTGCATCCCGAGATGCATGCCGTGCTCCCGCAGTTTGCCTTCGATCTCTTCCAGAGTGGTCTCGCCGAAATTCCGCAACTCCAAAAGGTCTTCGCGGGTCCGGGAAACCAGTTCGCGAAGCGTGCCAATCCCGCCCTCTTCGAGGCAGTTGTTGGCTCGCAGCGACAGACGCAGGTCAGACACAAGCATGCCCAGCCGGCTCTCCAGCGGGGCCTCGATCGAAAGCACACTTCCCGGCGACGACAGGCTGACGGCAGGACCGGGCTTGGTGTAGCCGACGAACGGGTTGAGGTGCTTCCGAAGAATCTTGGCCGCCTCGACGAGCGCCATCTCCGGCGTCACCGTGCCGTTTGTCCAGATCTCCATCGTCAGCCGGTCATAGTTGGTCTTTTGACCGACACGGGTCTCCTCAACCTCATACTTGACACGCGTGACAGGGCTGAAGACTGCATCAACCGGAATGATTCCAATCTCCTGCGAGACCTGGCTGTGCTCGCTAGACGGCACGTAGCCGCGGCCATTTTCAACGACCATCTCCAACTCGAACGGCACATCATCGGTGAGCGTGGCCAGGACGAGGTCCTTGTTGACCACTTCAACCGCGTCGTCGGTGATGACGTCGGCACCCGTGATCGGACCCTTGGTGCTTCGTTCAACCCGAATCACACGAGTAGAATCGCTGTGGTTCTTGACGACCAAACTTTTGACTGCGAGCACGATGTCGGTCACGTCTTCGAGCACACCCTTGATGGTGGTGAACTCATGAAGAGCGCCGGCCAGTTTGATCTGAGTGACAGCACTCCCCTCGAGGCTCGACAGCAACACCCGTCGAAGGCTGTTGCCGACAGTCGTGCCGAATCCTCGCTCGAATGGCTCGGCAACGAACTTGCCGTACGTTCCCGTAAGCGTCTTTTGATCGGGCACAACCGAGCCAGGAAGCTCGAGGCCACGCCAACGAATATGCATGCGGAACTCCTTCTTGCCACAACTGAAGAGGGACGGTGAGAAACAGTGTTCGAATCAGATCGCCATGAAGATCGCTATGCAGGCCACCACGAAAGCGACCCTATTACCTGGAGCAAATTTACTTGGAGCAAAGCTCGATGATCAGGTTCGCCTGCACCGGAATGGAAACATCGTCGGAAACGGGCAGACGATCGACACGACCCTCGGGCACGCCGCCCTCGTTCCGCGACAGAAAGTCCGGGACATCGCGCCGAAACTCAGCCAGCGCCGCATGCACGAGTTGCAGACTCGGCTTGCGATTCTTGACTCGCACGACATCACCCGCCCGCACCAGGTAGCTTGGCACGTCAACCCGCCGACCGTTGATCGTGATGTGGCCGTGCATGACGAGTTGGCGGGCGCCAGCACGTGACGGCGAAAATCCGAGCCTGTGCACAACATTGTCGAGCCGACGCTCCAAGAGGGACATCAGCGACTCGCCAGTGTTGCCCTTGCCCCGCTCAGCCCGGGCAAAATAGGTGCGGAACTGGCGCTCGAGCACGCCGTAATAATGCTTAACCTTCTGCTTTTCGCGGAGATGGACGCCGTACTCGGTGGGCTTCGAACGCCGCTTCTGCACCATGCCCGGAGGCGTGGCTCGACGCTCAAAAGCGCATTTCGGCGTGTCGCAACGACTTCCCTTCAAGAACAGCTTGAGGCCGTCGCGGCGGCAGAGTCGGCAGACAGGCCCAGTGATACGTCCCATGAATCGCTTCGCTCGTGATGAAAGTGCTTCCCGGCAATCCCCGGGAAATGGTGTGTTGTGTGCGTTCTACAGACTGACCAATAACAAGGACGAACCGGACGAAACGGATCGTCAACCGGGCATCAGACCCGCCGCTTCTTCGGCGGTCGGCAGCCGTTGTGCGGCAGGGGCGTGATGTCTTCGATACTCTTAACGTTCATACCCGCAGCCGTGAGTGCGGTGATCGCGCTCTCGCGGCCACTGCCAGGCCCACAGACCCGAACTTCGAGGTCCTTGACCCCGAACTTTGCAGCCTTTTCAGCAGCCTGCTGGGCGGCGCACTGGCCGGCGAACGGCGTCCCCTTCCGACTCCCCTTGAAGCCGCAGGTGCCACCGCTGGCCCAGCAGAGCGTATCGCCACGCGGATCAGTGATCGTGACCGTTGTGTTGTTGAAACTGGCGTTGATAAAGGCGATTCCAGCAGAAACGCTTTTCTTCTTGGCTTTGGCGACCTTGGACATGGGTAATGCTGAATCTCGGAAAAGGAAGATGCTGAAGTAGGAACGATGAGAGCGATTGAACGAAAGCGGCGGGCAGCACAGGGCCGGCGAAGGGGAGGCCCGCAGAACGCCGCTACTTGAGATCCTTCACGCCCTTCTTGCCGGCGACCGTCTTCTTCGGGCCCTTCCGGGTCCGAGCGTTGGTGCGAGTCCGCTGACCGCGCACCGGCAGACCGCGACGATGCCGCAGCCCTCGGTAGCTGGCGATGTCTTTGAGGCGGGAGATGTTTTGGGCAACCTGCCGACGCAACTGCCCTTCGCAGACGTAATCCTTGTCGAGCAGGGAAGCCATGCGGGCCAGTTCGTCCTCGTGCAGATCACGGGCGTTGCTCAATGGATCAACGCCGGCCTTGTGGCACAACTCGCGCGCAACCCGCGGCCCTACGCCGTAGAGGTACTGCAGCGAGTAGATCGTCTTCTTTTCCGAGGGAATATCGACGCCAAGCAGACGGGGCATGTCAGAAATCCAGAGCAATGAATCGGGCTATACAACGAAACACAGAAAGGCACACGGGGCAGATCGAAACGGCAAGCCGCCGTTAGCAACCTCGCACTGTCTTCCACCAACCATCATCCCTGCCATTATCCCTGCCGCTGTTTGTGGCGAGGATCGGCGCACACGACCACGACGACGCCACGGCGGCGGACAATCTTGCACTTATCACACATGCGGCGGACGCTGGCGCGAACCTTCATGAACAAGTCCGTGGCGACGGCCGACCACGCCTTCGACAGAAATGGGGTGTTGGGGGGAGTCACAGACTATAGAATCCTCCCCCCGGCCTTCACAAGGGGGGCACGCCGGACGGCCCGAAAACCGCGACCGCGGTGCTTTTTCGGGGATTCCCAAGGCGTGGTTTCCCAAGCTTCAGGCTTCTGTACCGACGGTCTCGCCGGCGGCGGGCGGGGCGGTGAGCACCAGGGGGCCGCCGTCGGTGATCGCCACCGTGTGTTCAAAATGGGCACTGGCGAGGCCATCTACCGTGGATTGGGTCCAGTGATCGGGCAACACCCGCACCTTTTTGGTGCCGATGTTGACCATCGGCTCCACCGCAATGACGAGACCGGGTTCAAGCTCGAAATCGTGATTCTTGCGAAACGCCGGGGAGCAGAAATTCGGAACCTGCGGGTCTTCGTGCATCTTCCGACCGATGCCATGGCCAACAAAGTTTTCGACCACCGAAAAACCGTGATCCCGAACGAATTGGGCCATCTCCGTTGCGACATCGCTCCAGCGGTTGCGGGTGGCCATCAACTGGATCGCCAGAGCGAGAACGCCCGAGGTGCAGTCAAGTAACTGCTGGGCCTCGGGAGAAACCGCCCCCACTGGATGGGTGACGGCTGAATCGCCGCACCAACCTCCCACGCTGCAGCCCGTATCGATACTGACAACGTCGCCCGCTCGGAGCACGCGGCGGCCCGGGATCCCATGCACAACCTCGTCATTGACGGAGATGCAGCAGGCCGCGGGGAACGGCACTTTCCCAGGCACGCCCTTGAACAACGCAATCGCGTTGTGCTCTGCGAAGAAGCGATCGACCGCCTGGTCAATCTCCCCCGTGGTCACCCCTGGCTTGACCAACGCAGCGGCCACCTGGTGGGCTCCCCAGACCACAAGACCAGCCCGCCGCATCAGGGCTATTTCACGAGCAGAACGAAGATTCACCACGCTTCACATACCCACAAACAGGAGACCGGAAAACACCTCGTCAACGCCAGGGCACGATGTCGAGCGGCCTTACATTCCAAACGGCCCTGCATTCCAAACGATCTTGGATTCCAAGGGGCCAAGACCGCCGCCCATCTCAAGGCGACATCGTGCGAGTTTCGAGTATACCGCCCGACGGCCCCGCCGCAGCAGCGATCCCACAACGCATTCGCCGTTTGCAACAAAGGCGGATCAACGCCCCTTGGTAGCTCTCTCGAAACGCGTGACGGCCACCTTGACACGTTCAAAAATTTCATCGGCTGTTCCCAGCCCGTCGATACAGGCAAGCTTGCCTTGACGATCATAGTATTCGAGCAACGGGGCCGTCTGCTCTTCAAAGCTGGCTATCCTGCGAGCGAAGATTGCGGGATCGTCGTCGGCCCGTTTTCGGGCCAGCATCCGCCGAATCAGCTCATCCCGCGGCACGGCCAGTTCGATGACGCCATCGACGCTCATCGCGCGTCGTTCGAGCAGATCGTCCAGGATTTCCGCCTGGGGGAGCGTCCGAGGGAAGCCATCGAGAAGGCAGCCGTCCCGGCAGTCTCGCGCCTCCAAACGCCGGGTGACCATACCCACAATCAGCGGATCGGGCACCAGCTTTCCTTCGTTCATCGCGAGGGCAGCCTGCAATCCCTCCGGGGTGCCCGCCTTTACTGCAGCCCGCAGCATCTCACCGGTCGACAGGTGCGGCACCTTCAACAGGTCGATCAATCGCTGACACTGCGTGCCCTTGCCCGCCCCAGGGGGTCCGATGAGGATGATCCGCATGGCGTAATCCTCACGAGAGACAGGCGGAGGCCAACCAACCAGCCCCACAGCCGTCACCTGAGGTCAGGATTTTTCCAGGAGACCCGTGTAGTTTCGCATCACAAGATGACTGTCGATCTTCTGCACAAGGTCAAACGCCACGCTCACGGCGATCAGCAGGCCTGTGCCGCCGTAGAAGCTGGCAATCTGAGACGGAATACCGAGCGCCCCGCCCACAATCGTGGGGATCACAGCGACGAGGGCAAGAAACCCGGCGCCGACATAGGTGATCCGCTCCATGACACGCTCGAGATAGTCGGCCGTCCGCTTCCCAGGACGGTAGCCCGGGATGAACGCGCCGAAGTTCTTGAGGTTGTCAGCCATCTCCTTCGGATTGAAGGTGATCGCCGTCCAGAAGTAGCAGAAAAAGTAGATCAACACGACGTAGAGCACGTTGTACAAGAACGACTGTCCGCGGGTGAACGAGTCGTGCAGGGAGCCCAGCAGCGTGCTGCCCGGATAGGCGTTGTGCAGATACTGGAAGAACATCTGCGGAAAGAGCAGCAACGAACTGGCGAAGATGATCGGCATCACACCAGCCTGATTCACACGCAACGGGAGATACTGACGGGTCCCGCCGTACACCCGTCGGCCGCGGACGTGCTTGGCGCTCTGTGTCGGGATGCGACGCTGTCCCTGGGTCATGAAGACGACGCCAGCCACCACGCCCACGAACAGGGCCGCGAGCACGAGCAGCGTTTCCACACCCATCTTCCCGCCACCGCCTCCCAGCTCCCAGTTGGTATCACTTCCAAGTTGCACCAGAGCACTGGGCATGGCCGCTAAAATTCCGGCCATGATCAGCAGGCTGATGCCATTACCGATGCCAAATTCGTCGATCTGTTCCCCCAGCCACATGAGAAAGATCGTTCCCGCCGTCATGGTCATGACCGCCACGAGTTGCCAGACCAGAGGCAACCGCCCATCCACGAGAAAGCTCGGCTGGATGAGGGACATGTCACCGACTCGGGCCGAGGAAAGAAATGCCACATACGCCCAGCTCTGCAAGAGGCAGATCAGCACGGTCGCGTAGCGAGTGTACTCATTGATCTTCTTGCGGCCGGCCTCCCCCTCCTTCGACAGCCGCTCGAGAGGTGGCCACACCGTGGACAGCAACTGGAAGATGATCGAGGCAGAGATGTACGGCATGATTCCCAGGCCGAAGATAGTGGCCTGGGAGAGTTGACTCGCGGAGAACACAGCCACAGTCCGCAATAGGTCGCCAATGCCACCCGTCTCAGCGGCGAAAGCGGTCATAGCCTTCGGGTCGACGATCGGGAGCGGCACCTGCCAACCCACACGGTAGATTGCGAGCAGCCCCAGCGTCAGCAGAATCTTCTGCCGCAGCTCCGGGATCGTGAAGACGATGCGCAACTTTTCAAACACGGGTAAAGCTCCTCAGCCTCTGGCACTTGGACGGATTCGGGCAGTATTCCATACCGCCGGCACACCACCCTACCCTGCGGCCGGCTTTTTCCGCGATGCCGTTTTGGCGGTTCTCTTGTTTCGCACGACCGGCGCCGGCCCCGGAATATCAGTGACCGTTCCGCCAGCGGCCAGAATCTTCTCGCGGGCCTGTGCGCTGAAGTGGTGGGCCGAGACCTTCAACGACTTGGCAATCGTGCCATTTCCGAGGATTTTCACCTCGTCCCAGATCCCCTTGGCAAGCCCAACTGCCCGGAGACTCTCAGGAGAGACGTCGCTGCCGACAGCAAACCGTTCTTCCAGATCCTCGACGTTGACATCCGTCACGATTCGGCCATGGCGGTTGTGAAAACCGCGCTTGGGAATGCGGCGGATCAGCGGGGTGCCGCCGCCTTCAAAAATTGCCGGGGCGCTCCAGCCGGCAAGCTGCCCCTGGCCCTTATTGCCACGGCCAGCTGTCCTGCCGCGGCCAGAACCGGGGCCACGACCGACCCGCAGCCGCCTGCGATTCTTGTGGATGCCCTTGTTCACATCGTTGAGTTTCATGATCTGACCCTTCCGCTTTCTGTATTCACGCCGGGCTCGGACATCCACTCCGCCCCGGCTTGGCGACCGCAGGTCGCTGGTACTCACCCGGGCATCCAGCCCTGATCAATTTTTCGTTTTTACGCTCAGGAGAGCGTCACGCCCCTGAGCCGTTCCACATCGGCACGCGTTCGGAGCTGCTTGAGTGCATCCAACGCGGCTTTCACAAGATTCACCGGATTCGTTGAGCCGTGGGCCTTGGTCAATACGTCACGAATACCCGCCGACTCGCACACAGCACGAACAGCCGCACCCGCGATGATACCGGTGCCGGGGCTGGCGGGCAGCATGATCACCTTTGCTGTGCCGCTGAAGCCTTCCACGCGGTGAGGAATCGAGCCCGATTCCACCGGCACTTCAATCAGATTTTTCATGCCATCCTTGATCGCCTTCTCGACGGCCGGAGGAACCTCGTTGGCCTTGCCATAGCCGCATCCCACCTTGCCGCGGCCGTTGCCGACAACCACCAACCCAGCAAAGCTGAACCGCCGACCACCCTTCACGACCGTGGCGCACCGACGCACCTTGACGACCTTCTCGGCAAACTCACCCCCACGGGAATCACCACCGCGGGAATCCCGGTCTCTCGAATCCCTGTCTCTGCTGCCACCTGTGGACACTGTAGGCTCTCTCGGTTGGAAGACTCTGTTGTATTCGTTTGAAAACGCTGACGTGAAAACCTGTTGGCACCCTGGCCCGCTCAGAACTCCAGCCCAGCCTCGCGAGCCGCGTCAGCCAGTGCAGCCACACGACCGTGATAGCGGAACTCACCCCGGTCAAAGCAGACTTTCTTAACACCCGCGGCCTGAGCACGCTCCGCGACGGTCCGGCCAATCGCAGCAGCGGCATCCTTGTTCCCGCCAAAACCGACGCTGTCGCGGAGTTGCTTGTCCACGGTGCTGGCAGACGCGAGGGTGCGACCCGACGCATCGTCGATGATCTGGGCGTAGATGTGCTTATGGGCGCGAAAAACAGAAAGTCTTGGGCGTTCTGCCGTACCGCGGATGAACCGTCGCACGCGGTGGCGGCGGCGGATGCGCTGACGGAGAATCGTGCGGGCGTGGTCCATGGCGGGTGTTGTTGGCTACGAGGAAGTGGGAGGGTGATGTCGTGTCGGTAAACGTTTTCTTACTTGGTAACGGCCTTGCCAGCCTTGCGACGAACCTGCTCCGCCTCGTAGCGAATGCCCTTGCCCTTATAGGGCTCAGGCTTCCTCAGGGCGCGAACGGAGGCGGCGAACTGACCGACGAGTTGCTTGTCGATACCTTTGACGCTGATATGGGTTTGATCGGGGCAGGTCACGGTGAGGCCGGCGGGGATCGGCACCTGCAACTCGTTCGCAAAGCCGACCCGCAGTTGCAGGACGTTCTTTTGAATGGCTGCCAGGTAACCGACGCCGACGATCTCGAGCTTCTTCTCGTAGCCCTTTGAAACGCCCTCAACCATGTTGGCAACGAGAGCGCGGGTCAGGCCGTGCAGGCTTCGCGCCACCCGATTGTCATCCGAACGCGTCACCGTCAGTGCCGATGCAGCCGGATCCATGGCAACAGCCACTGCCGGGTGGACGCGATGCTCGAGCTTTCCGAGCGGTCCTTCCACCGTCAGGCTGCCGGCGTTCACGGCTACCTTCACACCCTTTGGAATTTGTACTGGCGCTTTGCCTATGCGGGACATCGCCTGGGGCCTTTCTTCTGCTTGCCTACCGATTCTCGTCGTCAAACTCGCGCCGGAACTACTGACTCACCCGGCATCGATGTGCTTCATCACCAGCGTCTTGAAATCACCAAAGCTCCCAAATCACCACAATTCACAGAGCACTTCGCCGCCCAGCTTCCGCTGCCTGGCCTCACGATCGCTCACCACTCCGCTCGATGTTGACAGGATCGAAATTCCAAGCCCGCCGAGCACGGGCCGCAACAAGGCCGAGCGGCTGTACACCCGGTGGCCCGGGGAGCTCACGCGACGAATGTGCCGAATCAGCCGCTCACCGTTGGGACCGTACTTGAGTTCCAGTTGAAGTTGGGCCACGGGGGCTGACTCCACCTCTTTCCAATCCCAGATGAATCCCTCACGCTTCAGAACGTCAGCCACGCCGCGCTTCACCTTCGAACTTGGAAGTTCCACGGTGGCGCGTTCGACTCGCACCGCGTTGCGGATGCGGGTGAGCATGTCGGCGATGGGATCGGTCATCATGTCAGCGGAACCCTCTTGTGAAATCCTCAGACTCGTTCTTGATCGTTTGTTCTGTACGTGATCGCTTGCCCGGGGTCTTTCGCCCCACCATGGAGGCTGCAAAACCAGTTTTGATCGGGCTACCAACTGGCCTTTCGAACTCCCGGAATACAGCCCTGGTCGGCAAGCTTCCGGAAACAGATGCGACAAATGCCGAATTTCCGATACACGGCACGCGGCCGTCCGCACAGCATGCAACGCTGGACTTGGCGGGTTGAGAACTTCGGCGGCCGCTTGGCAGCGGCGATCTTTGATTTGCTTGCCATATGTGTTTCTGGATACGTCTCGACCAGTTCTGATGCCGCTACGCCGCGGCACCGCCATCCTCTCCATCCTTCTTGAGCGGCATTCCCATGGCGACGAGAAACTGCCTGGCCTCGTCATCGGTGTGGGCTGATGTCACCATCGTAATGTGCATTCCCTGGGGCCGCGTGTAGCGGTCAGGGTTGATCTCCGGAAACACCATCTGTTCCGACAGGCCCAGGCTGTAGTTGCCATGGCCGTCGAACGCGGTGTTCGAAAGACCGCGGAAGTCTCGAACCCGCGGCAATGCCAGCGACACGAGGCGATCGAAGAATTCGTACATGCGACGGCCACGAAGGGTGACCTTGCAGCCGATCGGGAGATTCTCACGGAGCTTGAAACCCGCTACGGCAGCTTTGGAAATCGTGGCGATTGGCTTCTGGCCGGTGACCTGCGTCATCGCTCCAATCGCCTCTTCGAGATACTTCTTCTCGGACACCGCCACGCCCACCCCCATGTTCACAACGATCTTCTCGAGTTTGGGAATGGCATGCGGGTTGGTCCGATCCAGCGACTTGGCAAGTTGAGGCCGCACCACGTTGATGTAATGCTCCAGCATCCGCGGCGTACCTGCCGGTGCCGGGGCTGCTGCTTCTTTTTCTTTCGACTTTTTTGCCATCGCCACGATCCTGTTGGAGTCCTGTACCTGTGAACCCTGTACCTGTGAATGCTGTGCTGCCTAGCGGTCCTATGCGCCGGCCTTCTTACCGCGAGCGGGTCGAACCACGCTGATGTCAGCCTTGCACTTCTTGCAGACCCGTGCTTTTGAGCCGTCTGCTGCCACCCGCATCCCGATCCGCGTCGCCTTGCTACAGGCTGCGCACACAACCAGCACGTTTGACACGCTGATCGGCATCTCCCTGCTCAGACGGCCACCCTGCGGGTTCTTTTGGCTCCGCTTCATGTGGCGATAGACGCGATTGACGCCCTCCACCACAACCTTGCCAACGTCAGTCCGAACGGACAGCACTTTCGCCCGCGTGCCGCGTGCGTTGCCCGATGTGACCTCGACCAAATCGCCCGTATGAATCAACATCACACCACCTCACTCGCAAGGCTGACGATCTTCATGAAGTTTGCATCACGGAGTTCGCGGGCCACCGCACCGAAGATGCGGGTTCCCTTGGGATTTTTGTCGTTGTCGATGATCACACAGGCA
>CANHCU010000052.1 GCA_947459185.1 Planctomycetaceae bacterium
CCCGCATTTCCTTGCTTGCGCTGCGGGCTTGGATGGGGAGCAGGTGCGGCTTATTCCCATGCAAGCCCGAAGCGCCAGCGAGAGGAATCCGCGTGGCATTCCCGTGACGGCAACCCGCATTTCCTTGCTTGCGCTGCGGGCTTGGATGGGGAGCAGGTGCGGCTTATTCCCATGCAAGCCCGAAGCGCCAGCGAGAGGAATCCGCGTGGATTGCGGCCTTTTTCGGTGATCATGGCGGTAAAAATCGGGACGAGGCGACATTCAACGGTGGAACGACCTCGACGATCCCGCCCCCACCTTGAGCGACCCCCATGCCCCAGCAGCCCTCTGGATCCGATGGGTCCTGCGACCTGCCCCGCCTTCACGACCTCATCAGCCGTCAGGCCGACGGCCTGATCACGCCTGACGAGCATCGCGAACTGGCCGCGGTGCTCGAGGCCGATCCCGAGGCGCGGCGGCTCTGGTTTCTCAGGAACGACATCGAGTTGGGGCTCGCCGCCAGCGCGGAGCAGAGCCGCGGCGAGATCATCGCGACCGAGCCGGTGGCCTTCGCGGGCGAGCGGCCACGGGCGGCATCCATCGCCGGGTTGACGATGGCACTAGCCGGCATCGCCATCGGTGTGTTCGGTGCTTCGGCGGTCTGGGCCTTGTCGGTGCCCGGGCCGAGCGCGGCGGGCACGACGATTCCCGTGCTCGCAGAGAGTTTTGAAGACGGACAGGCCAAGACTGTGCCGGGCCTTCCCCGCGGGCTCACCGATCCCGATGGCGATATCTGGCGGGGCGACGAGGCACGCATCGTGACGGCGATGCAGGAGATCGAACCGGCGGCAGGCAGCCGGATGCTCCGTTTCGAAAGCGCGACGCACGCCGGCGAAAATTCACCGAAGAGTGCTTGGAGCGACGTCTATCGGTTCGTTGATGCGCGCCCGTACATTCCTCTGGCCGAAGGCAGGCCGGTGACGGCGCGGCTGGCGGCCGACTTTTCGATGGCGGCAGATGCCTGTGGACCCGATGAAAAATATTCGGTGAGCGTGCGGTTCTACGCCTTCGATCGGGACATCTCCCAGGGCCCGAATCCACTCCCGCTCGAATGGGTCTACGAAAATTCCGTCGCCTCCGGGATGAAGAGGTTGCCGATCGAGTGCGGCAAGCAGGGCTGGCGGCGGGTGACGGTCGATGCCTCGCTGCCTCCCGAAGCCAAGTTCGTGCTGCTCCATGTGTCGGCTGTGCGGGACTATCCCAAGCCGACGAGCGAACCGGCGGTCTTCGCGGGGCACTTCGTCGATGACGTCACCCTCGAACTCTATGTGGGGAGCCAGCGGTAATGATGCGAATGACTCAGCGCGCGACAACGAACGCGGTCTCCGTGATATCGCGGCGGGCGATGCTCCGCGGTGTGGGCGCCGCCGTCGCCCTGCCGTGGCTCGAGTCGCTTGGCCCGCATCTGGGCCGCGGTGTGGCGTCGGAGCCGGTTGCTTCCGGTGGCGATGCAGGCACACCGCCGCGGCGGATGGTCTGCGTGATGGTCAACACTGGCATCATCCCAGAAAACTTTTTTCCCAAGGACCCGGGCCGCGACTATTCGTTGAGCCCTTATCTCGAACCGTTCGGCGGCCTGCGGAACGATTTCACGGTCTTGAGCGGCGTGTCGCATCCAGACGTGACGGGCGGCCACTGTGGCGAGCAGGTGTTTTTGACGGGGGCCCGCGACCCGCGGAGCGTGACCTTCCGCAACTCGATCTCGGTCGATCAATTCGCCGCCGAGCAACTCGGCAACACGACACGGTTTCAGTCGCTGGTGTTGGCAGTAGGCGAGCGGCACGACGGACTCCTCTCCGTGACGCGAGACGGCGTCTTCATCCCCACCGAGCAGCAGCCCTCGGAGGTCTACCGCAGGCTCTTCTTGGCCGACACGGCCGAGCAGTCGACCCGACGGCTGGCCGAGATCGAACGCGGCGCGAGCATTCTCGACTTCGTGCTCGACAAGGCCCGGCCGCTGGCCCAGTCGCTGCCGTCCACTGACCGGCAGCGGCTCGACCAGTATTTCACGAGCGTGCGGGAACTGGAGCAGCGGTTTGATCATGCCAAGGCCTGGCAGGCCCGACCCAAGGCGACGGTGGTCGAACCACTGCCCAAGGACATCCCCGACCGGGCCCAGATGGTCGAGCGGATGGAGTTGATGTATGCGATGACGCGGCTTGCGGTCGAGACCGACAGCACCCGGTTCGTGACGCTCTATCTCAACCCGCTCGAGATCACACCGAAGCTCCCCGGCGTGAGCAACCGCACGCATGCCCTCACGCACCATGGCAACGAGCCGGAGAAGCTGGCCGAACTGCGGCGGATCGACGAGGCGGGACTGGGAGCGCTCGCTGGATTCCTCCGCGGACTTGCTGGCGTGAACGAAGGGGACGGCCGGCTCCTCGACAACACGATGGTGCTCTTCGGATCGAACATGAGCAATGGCAACGCCCATCTCAACACGAACCTGCCGATCCTGCTGGCCGGCGGCGGCTTCAGGCACGGCCAGCATCTGGCATTCGACCAAAAGAACAACCTTCCGCTGGCGAACGTGTTTGTGTCGATGCTGCAGCGACTGGGCCTCGAGACCGATACGTTTTCGTCGAGCACGGGCACCGTCACAGGATTGGAGATGGTGTAGTGGTGCGTCTGCTGGCCTTTGTCGCGCTGGTGGCGTACGCCGCGCTGGTGGCGGCTGTGCCGGCAGCGGGGGCCACGGTGCCGGTGCCATCACGGGCGTTCTTCGACCAGCACTGCGTCTCCTGCCACGATGCCGACACGAAGGAGGGCGGCCTCGACCTGACGGCGCTCGCCTTTGACGCTGCTCCGGACGCGGCCCGCGGGAGCGACGGGACGCACGACCCGTTCCACACCTGGGCCCGCGTGCACGACCGAATCGCCGCCGGCGAGATGCCGCCAGTGGGCGAAGAGCGGCCGGCCGAGGCCGACATCGCGGCCATCACGACCGCGCTCGACCGTTGGCTGATGGCGACGGAGGCAGAGCGGATCGCCGTCGCGGGCCGGGCCCTCTACCGCAGGCTCACGGCGCAGGAATACGAGTCGGCACTTCGCGATCTTCTGGCACTGCCGGAGCTGACTGTCAGGCGTCAGCTGCCCGCAGACGATTTTCGCCACGGCTACGAGAAGCTGGGGGAATCGCTCGACCTCTCGCCCGTTCATCTCGCGAAATACATGGACGCGGCCGAGGTGGCCCTGCGGCAGGCGGTGGCCACGCGGGCCGCGGCCCCGCCGGTCTATCGCAAGCGGGTCTATCCCACGCAGATCACGGAAACATGGAACTGGCTCTCCCGCGGTGACGCGGTGCTTCTGAAAGACAAGCAGCACGATCCGTATCTGCCGCTCCCCGATCCCGAACGCAACGCCTTCGAAGGGCCGGAACGCGAGGCCAGGGGAAAGATCGTCGATGCACTCAAACTGCGGGAGTACGAGGGCACGGTGGGCGTCTTCTCCGGGCCGGTCGACAACGACTGGCGGTTCACGCTGCATTTCGCGCCGGTGCATACCGGTAGGTATCGCGTGCGGCTCTCCGCCTGGAGCTTCCTGTGGAACCAGGGCCGCGTCGAGCCGTCGCCACGCACGGAAAGCTTCATGCTCTCGCTCTGGCTGCCGGAGCCGGGGCCACGGTATCCGCAGAGTCCTGCACGGACACTCGGCATGTTCGACGCGCCGTCGATCGAGCCGCGGGTGCACGACATCACCCACTGGATGGAGGCCGACGAGGAGTTGCTCTTCGAGGTGGGCACGCTCACCGGCTTCGGCAAGGGGATCGGCCGCTGGGTCTCGCAGGAGAAGGGGAGCACGTCGGCCTATGTCGGTCCCGGTATCGCCATCGACTGGCTGGAGGTGGAGGGCCCGCTCCACGAGTCGTGGCCGCCCGAAAGCCATCGCCGGCTGTTTGCCGACCTGCCGCTCGTGCCCTTCGATGCGAAGACGAGCGGTCGCCCTCCGCACCGCGACCCCGTGAAGCAGATCGTCGGCCATGCCTTTCCATCGAATCGGGAGCTGACAAAAGACGACACGGCTCCGCCGCTGGTGTCGGTGGCTACGAGCGATCCCGCGGCCGACGCTGCCCGGCTCCTCGCAGACTTCATGCCGAAGGCCTTTCGCCGCGATGTGACCAACGATGAGGTGCTGCAGTATGCCCACCTGGCCACCGCGCGGGTCGCGGCTGGTGACTGTTTCGAAGACGCGATGATCCACGCCTACAAGGCGGTGCTCTGCTCGCACGATTTTCTGTTTGTGAACGCGCCGCAGCAGGCTGGCGGCAGCGACAATGGTGATTTCAAATCGCACCGCCGGCTCACGCCCGAAGGGCTCGCCACGAGGCTGTCCCTGTGGCTCTGGGATTCGCTGCCCGACGAGCAGCTGCTGGCGGCCGCCCGGAGCGGAGCCCTCGACCAACCCGCCACGCTTGCCGCGGAGATGGATCGCATGATCGACGATCCGCGGTTCGACCGCTTCGTCTCGCGGTTTCTCGAGCAGTGGCTCGACCTTCGCAAGCTTGACGACACGCAGCCCGACCGCCGCATGTATCCGGAATACCGGCACATCCTCCGCGCGAGCATGGCGAAGGAATCGCGGGCATTCTTCAAGGAACTCGTGGCCCGCGATCTTCCCGTGACGAATATAGTGGCCAGCGATTTTGCCATGCTCAATCGGACGCTCGCGGACCATTACGGCATCCCGGGCGTGGAGGGCTGCGAACTGCGGCGCGTCCCGCTCCCGCCGCACTCGCTCCGCGGCGGGCTCATCACGCAGGCGAGCGTGCTCAAGGTGACGGCCAACGGCACGACGACGTCGCCGGTGCCCCGCGGCGTGTTCTTCATGGAGCGGATGCTCGGGACCACCATCCCGCCGCCGCCGGGGAGCGTGAAAGCGATTGATCCCGATACCCGTGGCGCGACGACGATCCGCGAGCAGTTGGCAAAGCACTCGAGCGACACCTCGTGTGCCGCCTGCCACCGAATGATGGATCCGCCTGGCTTCGCGCTCGAGAGCTTCGATGTGATCGGCGGCCGGCGGGACCGCTATCGCACGTTTGGCGGCGGTGATCCGGCTGGCGTGGAATTCGCCGCGGGCTGGAAGCCTGGGTATCGGCTTGGCAAGCCCGTCGATCCCAGCGGCCAACTGGCCGACGGCCGATCGTTTGCCGATATCGACGGGCTCCGTGGGCTTCTGCTCGCCGATCCCGACGCACTAGCCCGGTCGTTTGCGAAGCAGATTCTCATGTATGCGACCGGCACCGACATCCATTATTCCGATCGCCGCGCGATCGAACGGATCGTGGCGGCGTCGCGGGAGAAAGGGCACGGCCTCCGCAGCCTATTTCAGGAGGTCGCGGTGAGCAGGTTGTTTCGCGGCAAGTGATCGGCATGATTTGTGTGCCCGATCGACTGGGGTGATACTATTATGGTCGTCTGGGAATCCCCGCTAGATGAGGAGTTGCAACGCATGAAGCGACTAGGTGTCTGGGCATGTCTGGTGGCGTTCTTCGGCGCGGGCTTGGCCACCGCCGGTGAAGCAACTCCCGACGCACTCAAACTTCCCGACGACCTCACGGCCACGCTCTTCGCCGCCGAACCCTTGCTCTCGAGCCCGTCCGACATCGACGTCGACTCGCGGGGCCGCGTTTGGGTCTGTGAGGTGATGAACTACCGCGGCAAGAAGGAGACGCGAAAAGAGGGCGACCGGATTCTCATCCTCGAAGACACCAACGGCGACGGCAAGGCCGACACGCAGACGGTGTTTCACCAGGGCCGCGATGTCGATAGCGCGCTTGGCATCTGCGTGATCGGCGAGGGGCCGGGCCGCAAGGTGATCGTCTCCTGCGCCCCCGATGTCTTCATTTTTCACGACGACGACGGCGACCTGAAGGCCGACCGCAAGGAGTCGCTCTTCACGAAGATCGGCGTTCCGCAGCATGACCACTCCGTGCACGCATTCACAGTCGGTCCTGACGGCCGCTGGTATTTTAATTTTGGCAACACGGGCAAGGCGGTGCATGACAGGGACGGCAATCTGGTGAAGGACCGGTTCGGGAACGTCGTCAACGACTCTGGAAAACCCTTCCGCGAAGGGATGGTGTTTCGCTGCAAGCCCGACGGCACTGACTTTGAGGTGCTTGGCCACAACTTCCGCAACAACTACGAAGTCGCCGTCGACTCGTTCGGGAGCTTGTGGCAGAGCGACAACGACGACGACGGCAACAAGGGCGTGCGGATCAATTGGGTGATGGAATACGGCAACTATGGCTACAAGGATGAACTCACGGGTGCCGGCTGGCGAACGCCGCGGACGAACCTCGAGGCCGAGGTGCCGCAGCAGCACTGGCATTTGAATGATCCGGGCGTCGTGCCTAACCTGCTGATGACCGGCGGCGGCTCGCCCTGCGGCATCTGCGTCTACGAGGGAAGCCTGCTCCCGGAGCGGTTTCGCGGATCGCTCGTGCACTGCGATCCGGGGCCGAACGTCGTGCGGGCCTATCATGTCAAGCCCGCCGGCGCCGGGTATGCGGCCGCGTCGGAGACGATCATCGACGGCTCGGTCGACCGGTGGTTTCGGCCGAGCGACGTCTGCGTGGCCCCCGATGGCTCGCTGATCGTGGCTGACTGGTACGATCCCGGCGTGGGTGGCCACGGCATGGGGGATACCGAGAAGGGACGTCTCTATAGGATTGCTCCGAAGGGCTCGAATTGGAACGTGCCGACTGCCGACTTGGGCACGGTCGCGGGCTCTGTGGCGGCGCTGGCGAGCCCGAACCTCTGCACCCGCGCGATTGCCCTTGAGCAACTGGCGAAGCAGCCGAAGGATGCTGCCGCGGCGCTGATGAAGGCGTTTGAGTCGGCCGCCGATTTGCAGCTCAGGGCCCGGCTCGCCTGGGCGGCCGGCATGCTGCCGGGCAAGGCCGAGGCCTGGACCACGCGGCTGGCCACTGACAAGGACGAACGCTTCCGGATCATCGCCCTGCGGATGTGCCGGCTCACGAAGGGAGACGTGTTTGGGCTCGTGGAGAAGCTCGCGACTGATTCGTCCGTGGCCGTTCGCCGCGAGTGCGCGATTGCTCTGAAGGGCCTTGCCGGCGAGCGAGCCGATAGGGCGTGGGCTTCGCTTGCCGCGCAGCACACGGCCGGCGATCGCTGGGAAATCGAAGCCCTCGGCATCGGGGCCGACGGTCTGTGGGATGGCCGACTCGAAGCCTGGCTGGCGAAAACCTCGGGACCGAAGGACGCAGCGGGGCGGGAGATCGTCTGGCGGAGCCGCGGCAGCAAGTCGGCGGCGATGCAGTGCCTGCTGATTGACTATCCCGAGGTCACGACGTCCGAGTCACTGGCGCTTATCCGGTCGCTCGACTTCCAAGACCAGGCCCGCGTGAACGAGTCCGTCCGCGAACTGCTTGCGGCGAAGACCAGACTATCCGCCGTGCCCGACGAAAAGCTGCGGATCATTCTGCCCGAACTCGTCATGCGGCTCGGGGCCGCCGACGCCGCCGATCCGGTGGTCTCCAAACGGATTTCCGAGGCTCTCGGCTATACGGCGGGCACGCAGCAGTTTGTTGACATCGTGCAACGATTTGGGCTCAAGGACCGGCAGAGCGAGCTTGTGACGCTCGCTGCCGCCGAAGGCACGAGCGAGCAACTGGCGGCGGCCGCCGTTGGTGCGGCGGTCGATGGTGGCGGGGTGGATGGCGTGAAGGCTGTGCTGGACAGCGCGGATCCTGCCGCAATCGGCCGCCTGCTCAACGCCCTTGGCATCCGTGGTTCGGCGAGATCGACCGCACTGCTCAAAGGCATCCTCGCAGATGCCAAGGCATCGCCAGAGCTGAAGTCTGCGACGGTTCGTGGGCTGGCCCGGTCGCAGCAGGGCGCGAAGGACCTCGTCTCCATGGCGAAGGCTGGTGAACTCTCGGGAGTCTTGCCGCAGGTGGCAGCCGTGGCGATCGCGTCGTGTCCTTGGGGCGACATTCGTCAGTCGGCGGCCGATGTGCTGCCGATGCCGAAGGCCAAGGGGGGCGAGAAGCTGCCGCCGGTAGCGGAACTCGTCAAGCGCACCGGCAATCCGGCCAACGGTAAGACCGTGTTTGCCGGTGCGGGCACGTGTGCGAAGTGCCACATCGTCAATGGCGAGGGAAAGTCTGTCGGCCCCAATCTCTCCGGTGTCGGTGCGAAGCTGTCACGCGAGGCGCTCTATGAGTCGGTGCTGGCACCGTCGGCGGCGATCAGCCACAGCTACGAGACGTATACGGCGATCATGGAAGACGGTCGCAGCGTGACGGGCCTGCTCATCTCGCAGTCGCCAGACCAGGTCGTGATCCGCGGTGCCGACTCGATCGACGTGATGCTGGCGGCCGGCCAGGTCGAGGAACTCGTGAAGCAGCCGGTATCGCTGATGCCGGCCGATCTGGCCACCACGCTCTCGGCCGACGAACTGGTGGACGTCGTGTCATGGATGGAAACGCTCCGCGTCACACAGTGACGCAACGCGTTGTCCCTTGCTGGCGCTGCTGGCTTGGATGAAAGCGGTTTCCCCCGCGGGATGACAACTGTCTCCCGTGCAAGCCCGAAGCGCAAGCGAGAGGAAATCGCGACCACCCTGGACAGGATGAGCGACTGTCTACCCGTTGCGAAACGTGGCCTCGACGCGGGCCCGCTCGCGGTCGATCTGCTCGCCGGTGGCGCCGAGGCGTTCGAGAATCCGCACGGCAAAGGCCAGGGCCACCTCGCCTTCGGCGGAAAACACATCCTCAGCCCCGGCGTTGTGCAGCTTCGGCAGGTCGCGAACGTATTGCGAACGCGCCAGGATCGTGACATCGGGATTGAGTTCCTTGGCTCGCCGCACGATCTCCTCGTCCACGCGGCCGGCGCCGCTGGTAAGGATCAGGTTGTCGGCCCCCTTGACGCCCGCCTCGACAAGAATCTCCGGCCGCGTGGCATCGCCGTAGATCGCCCGCACGTCGAAGGCCTGCAGTCGCCGGACGGTGTCGAGATTGAGCTCGATCACGGTCGGCACGATCTCGTTGTCGAGCAGGAGCTGCGTCACGGTCTGACCCACGGGGCCGTAGCCCACTACGATCGCCCGATGGCTGGGCGCGGAGTCGTCGAGCTCATCGGCATCGTCGTAGGCGGCGGTCGTGACCCCGAACCGGGCGAGCCAGTGTTCAAAAGGTCCGATCAGCCGATAGAGGAGCGGGTTGAGCGTGATCGACACCATGGCGGCGGCAACGAGCGTGTTGATCGCCGCTTCCGGCAGCACGCCCAATTGCCGGCCGAGCGCCGCGAGGATGAAGGAGAACTCACCGATCTGGGCTAGCGAAACCGCGACGCTGGTCGCGATCGGTCGGGGATAGCCCAGGAGTATCACCACCACCCAGATCGTCAGGGGTTTGGCGAGCAGAACGATCGCCAGGGTGGCCGCCAGGAGCCAGGGCGACGTGAGAATCGTGGCGGGGTTGAAGAGCATGCCGACCGACACGAAGAAGAGCACGGCGAACGCATCCCGCATCGGCAGGGCCTCGGAGGCGGCTCGTAGCCCAAACTCGCTGCGTCCGACGATCGTGCCGGCGAGAAAGGCGCCCAGCGCCATCGAGACGCCGAAGAGTTTCGCGGAGCCGACGGCGATTCCCAGGGCGATCACGAGTACCGCGAGCGTGAACAGTTCTCGCGAGCGGGTCGCGGCGACATGCTCCATCACCCAGGGGATCAGGCGTCCGCCCGCCAGCAGGATGACGGCCACGAGCGCGGCGATCTTGAGCGCGGCGGTGCCCAGGGCGATCGCCACTCCCTGCACTCCCAGCGGCGCTCCGCCCAGGATTGCCGGGAGTACGACGAGTGCGGCCACCGTGAGCAGGTCTTCCACGACCACCCAGCCTACGGCAATGTGGCCGGAGCGGGTGTGCAGGTCGCGGTTGTCGGAGAGAACGCGAATCAGCACGACCGTACTGGCCACGGAGATGGCGCTGCCAAACACGATCCCGGTGGCCCAGTCATGGCCTTGGAGGTGGGCTGCTCCCATGCCGAGCACGGTGGCGATGCTGCTGGCCACCAGTGCGCCGGGGATCGCCACGCTGCGGACTTCGAGGAGTTCGCGGATGTGGAAGTTGAGCCCAACCCCGAACATCAGCAGGATGACACCCACCTCCGCCAACTGCTGGGCGATCGAGGCGTCGGCAGCAAAGCCGGGCGTATGCGGGCCGACGGCGATGCCGGCGAGGAGGTAGCCGACGATGGGCGACAATCGCAGTTGCTGCGTGATGAAGCCGAGGATGAGTGCTGCGGTGAGGCCGGCTGTCAGCGTCAGGATGAGGTCGACGTCATGCACGGATGGGTCTCATGAGCATCGCTGAACCGATGATTCGGAATGGGGTCGGGCGTGGCATCGGTCTGAGGGCGCCGCGGTCGACGATGCCGTGGATTATGCGGTGAGTCTGTCGTGCTGAACAGGTCTGACTATGACGTTGGAAAGCGATTACACTGGCTCTCACTCGGGCCCGTAGCTCAGCGGTTAGAGCAGGGGACTCATAATCCCTTGGTCGTGTGTTCGAATCACACCGGGCCTACTTCGCTTGTGATCCGTGTTTCCCTGTGCAGATGGCTTCTCTGAGGGGGCGGTATCAACACCCCCGGAAGTGGCCCCTGAAGGACGGCTCGGTCGAGGGCGAGTCCAATGGTGCATACGGTGAAACGTCCTCGACAACAATGCGGCGTCCAGCCTGGTAATCGTGGGGAGGTGCACGATCGGTGTTGTCGAAGCGGCGAGTTGTGGGCTGGCCTTCGACGCGGGTATCCTTGCCAAGAGGCCTTGATTCGATTTTCGTGCCCGCTAGGTGCGGTCGTGGGGTGACGTCTCGAAACGCAGAAGCGTCGGCCAGAGTGCTCGTGATCGACGACGAGGAGGCCGCACGGCGTGCGGTCGCGCAGGGGGTTGCGCGAGGCGGGGTTCGCCGTCCTGGAAGCAGCCGACGGCGTGGCCGGCCTAGAGTCGGCGCTTCGCGACGGTCCCGACGTGGTTCTCCTCGACCTATGGCTCCCCGGCCTGCCGGGGGAGCAAGTCCTCGAGACACTGAGACGCTTCAGTGCGGTCCCGGTGATCGTGATCTCCTCCAAGCGTGAGGAGGATGACCGCGTCGGCACGCTCGATCTCGGTGCCGACGACTACCTCGTCAAGCCGTTCTCCGTCCGCGAACTCATCGCCCGCATCCGCGCCGTGCTGAGGCGGAGCGAGGGGGAAGTAACGGCCGCAGGCAACGTCGGTGATGTGGCGGTCGATTTCCCGTCGCGGTCCGCCAGTCTGGCCGGAGAGCGGATACCGCTGACGTCGCAGGAATTCACCGTGCTCGAATGCTTGGTGCGACACCGCGGGAGGCTCGTGACTCGGGCGACGCTCGAGGAGACGCTCCACCCGGGCGAGGCGCCGCCACCCGACACCGTGAGCAACGTCGTCGATGTGATCATCCTCCGGCTCCGCAAGAAGCTGGGTCACGACCTCATCACCACCCGCCGCGGCCAGGGGTTCATCATCGATGGCTGATCCGACGGGCTGGCTCGGCCGCCCGTCGCTGCGGCGGCGGTTCGCGGTGTGGTTTGGGGCGGTGTTCATCATCGGCGCGGTCGCGATCCGCCTCGAGCACTACCGGGTGATGGTGGATGCACTCGCGCGGGACGTTGACGTGCAACTGTGGTCGCGGCTGGCCGCCGTGAAGGCACAGGAGCAGTTCGCGGGCGGACGGAAGCTCGACCAGCAGCTCGGCGCCGGGCACGGCCTCCTCTCCACCCTGCCCGCGGCCACCGCACGTGCCACGCCGCGCATCCTCGGAATCCCCGTGCCGGCTCTCGAGCCGGCGATCGACGCTGGCACCTTCGCATGGTTCGCTGGCGTGTGGCGCCGCGACGGCACGCTCGTCGACGCCCTCGATTTGCCGGCCAGCCTCGCGTGGGATCCCGCTTGGCCGGGCCGCCTCGACACCATCTGGTCGAGTGTTGACGGCAGCTTCCGGCTCGCGGCCACCGCGGGCGCGCACGACACCGTGCTCGTGGCGGGGACGCCACTCGAGGCCCTCGCCGAGGCCGCACGGCAGGAGGCCCGCTACCAGCTCCTCACGTTCGTCGTCTGGGTGCCGATCGTGCTCACGGTTGCCTGGCTGGCTCTCTCCCGCGTGTTCGTGCCGCTGTCGCAGATTGCGGCGACTGCCCACAGGATCCGCACGGGACAGTTCGAGGAGCGGATCGACGTGGCACGTACCGACGTCGAGTTCACCGAGATGGCTGGCATGCTTAACGACATGCTCGAGCGGCTCGATGCAATCCGGCTCTCGCAGTCGCGGTTCAACGCCGACGTGGCCCACCAACTGATGAACCCTGTTCACGCCATCCTGCTCGAGTCGGACGCCGCCACGGAAAAGCCCCGTGAAGCCGACGAGCTTGCGGCGGCCCTCGACCGTGTCGGTGGCCTTGCGCGGCGGATCGAGTCGATCTGCGGTGCGCTGCTCGCCTATGCACGGTCGGCGGCGCTCGATCCGGCAAGGCTCCGGCCGGTCGATCTCGAGCCGATCATCGCGGCCGCATGTGATCGCGTGGCGGACCGAGCCGGCGACCGCGGCATCACGCTCGTGCCGCCTCCCGAGGGAATCGTCGTGAAGGGTGATGCGGCGCTGCTCGAGGAGGTGTTCGTGAACCTGTTCATCAACGGGGTGGAACACAGTCCGGAAGGCGGTCGCATCGAGATCGTCGTCGGCCGCGACGATTCCGGCTGTCGTGCGGCGGTGGTCGATCATGGAGCGGGGGTGCCTGCAACCCTGCTGCCGGAACTCTTCACGCGGTACCGCAGCGGCAAGGCCGCAGGCCACGGCATCGGCCTGGCTCTCTGCCGTCGAATCCTTCGCAGCCATGGCGGCGACCTCGTGCACGAGCCCACGACCGAGGGCGGCGCGACGTTCATCCTCCGGTTTCCGCCCGCGGCGTGACCGTGTCGCGGCTGCGGGATGAACGCGGCGTGAAGTCTCGATGAACGGTTCATGAACGCCGTATGAAGACGGCATGAAATCCGCGTCTCCCGTGGATTTTCGCGCGATCCGTCGCGCGTCAGATGCCGTATCGGTTCGGTGTGAATCACCCCTCATCCGCCCGGACATGCAGGAGATGACCCATGAACGCCCACGATTTTCTCCGCTCGATGCTCTCCCGCCTCCCCACCCGCCAACTGCGCCGCAGCAACGAGCGTCGCATGCTGCAGCGTGATCGGTCCCAGTTCACACTTGAGTCGCTCGAGTCGCGGGCGATGATGACCGCGGCGATGCCCAACTACCAGCTCGTGCAAGACTGGGGCACGGGCTTCCAGGCAGGCATCACGCTCGACAACAAGGGATCGACGCCGGTCGCTGACTGGAAGGTGTCCTTCGACTACGCGCCACAGATCTCCTCGATCTGGGACGCGAAGATCGTGTCGCGAGTCGGTTCGACCTACACGATCACGAATGCGGGGTGGAACGGCACCGTCGACGCGGGCCGCAGTGTGGCCTTCGGATTCATCGGTGCGGGCTCGGGTGCGACCGCACCGCAGAACTGGATGATCAACGGCAAGCCGGTGGGCAACTCCACTGCGCCGACGCTGCCGGAGATCACGGTGACCGGCAGTTCGGTGACCGAGGGCGTCGTGGGCAGCGCGGCCCAGGCGGTCTTCGCCCTGTCGCTCTCGGCGCCATCGAGCGTGCCGGTGACGGTCGCCTACCGCACCGCCGACGGCACGGCGATGACTGGCAGCGATTTCACCGGGGCAAGCGGCACCGTGACGTTTGCCGCCGGCACGACGCGGCAGGAGGTCCGCGTGGCAGTGACCGGCGACGCCGCGACGGAACCGGACGAGACGTTCTCGCTCGTGCTCTCGTCGCCCGAGGGGGCCACGCTCAAGAGCGCGACGGCCATTGCTACGATCGTCAACGACGACGTTCCTGCCGCGAGCCAGGGCGTGAATGTCGTGTTCAACGTCACGGGAAAGTGGGAGACGGGCTTCCAGGGCGACGTCGTTGTGAAGAACGGCGGCGTTACGGCCATCAGCGGTTGGAAGCTGGGCTTCACCGCCCCATGGGGTGTGAGTTCGGTCTGGAACGGATCGCTCGTAAGCAAGGCTGCGGTATCCGGAGGCACGCGATTCGTGGTGGGTGACGCCGGCTGGAACGCGGCCATCCCTGCCGGTGGCTCGGTGAGCTTCGGGTTCACCGGCACCTATTCGGGCTCGATCGCCACGCCGACCGACTGGACGCTCAACGGCGTGCCGTTCGGCGACTCTGCACCTGCACCTGCACCTGCACCGACACCGACACCGACACAAGGCGAGAATTCCATTCAGACCTTCGACAAAGTGCTGGCGGCCTACTTCCCCGAGTGGGGCATCTACGGCCGGCAGTTCCAGGTGGCCGACGTTCCCGGCGACAAGCTCACCCACCTGATCTACTCGTTCCTAGACCTCAAGAGCGATGGCACGGTGGCGATCACCGACAGCTATGCCTCGCTCGAGAAGCGGTTCTCCGCCGCCGACTCGGTCTCCGGCGAGGCCGACCGGTGGTCTTACCCGGCGGGCGACCCGCGGGCGACGCAAACGGTGTGGGGTAACTTCAACCAGCTCGCGCAGCTGAAGGTGAAGTATCCGCACATGAAAGTGAGCATCGCCGTCGGCGGCTGGACGCTGTCAGACAACTTCAGCAGCGTTTGCTCGACGGCGGCGGGCCGCGAAGCGTTCGCGACCTCCCTGGCGAAGTTTCTCGACAACTACCGGATGTTCGATGGCATCGACTTCGACTGGGAGTATCCGAGCGGCGGCGGTGAGGCCGGCAACTCGACGAGCCCGAACGATGGCGTGAACTACGCGGCACTGTTGCAGCTGGTCCGCCAGAAGTTCGACGCCCTCGGGGGCCAACTCGGCCGGCGCTACGAGATCTCGGTCGCCTCCCCCGCGGGATACGACAAGATTGCCAACTTCAACCTGCCGGGCCTCACGAAGTCGGTGGACTTCTTCAACGTGATGGCGTACGACTTCCACGGCACGTGGGAGAATACGACGGGCCACCAGGCTGCCTTTACGGGAGACCCGATCGGCTATGACGTGAAGACTGCCGTCGAGCTCTACCTCGCCGCCGGCGTTCCGGCCCAGAAGATCGTTCTCGGAGCGCCGCTCTACACGCGGGCTTGGAGCGGCGTGGCTGACGGCGGCGACGGCGGCTTCACGGAGACGGCTTCCGGCGCGGCGCCGGGCACCTTCGAGAAGGGCGTCTACGACTACAAGGACCTGCTGGCACAGGTGCAGGATCCGACCGGTGGCTGGAAGCTCTACTGGGACGACAACGCCCAGGCGACCTACGCCTACAACAAGTCTCAGGGCATCTACAGCTCGTTCGAGACGCCGACCTCGATCGCCCAGCGGGCCCAGTGGGCGGAAGACATCGGTCTTGGCGGCATGATGTTCTGGGACATCACCGGCGACGCGGTGGGCTCGAAGGAGAGCCTTGTGAGCGCGGCTTTCGCGTCGTGGGTCCGGGACGACGACCTCGCCACGATTCGGTCGCAGTCGAGCCTCACAAACGAGATCATCATAGGGGGTGATGGTGTCATCGCGGCGCTCCCACCGGTGGCGTAAGCGGTTTGCACTCGGCGACGCGGTTGTGAGAACGCTGACGTCGGCTGACGTGCGCGGTGGAGTTGAGGCGGCCAGCCTGGCCGGGAGTCTGACACGAGGCGTTGATGCAGGAGCCCATGGGCCCGTGCGGTGAGGAGGTTTTACACGGAGCCGGACTGGCGGACGCCGTTCACGAGCCGTGAGATCCCCAGCGGGTTTGCCCCTTGCAGTTCGGCAGGGAGGGCGGCATCGGGGAAGTTCTGATAGCAGACGAGTCGTGTGAAGCGGTAGATGGCGTTGGAGCCGACGGAGGTGGTGCGACCATCCGAGAGCGACGGGTAGGGACCGCCGTGCACGATGGCGTGCGACACTTCCACGCCGGTGGGAAAGCCGTTGACGACGACCCGACCGGCGATGGCTTCCAGCTGAGCGATCAGGGCGGTGTTCGCGGCGAGCTCGGCATCGGTCGCATGAATGGTTGCCGTCAGGCTGCCATGGAGGGCCGCGACGACCTGCTCTCGCTCGCGTGCGTTTTCACACCAGACGATGAGCGAAGATGGTCCAAAGATCTCCTCCTGGAGACCCGCGTCCGCAACGAATGCCTTCGCGTCGGCCGCAAAGAGCGTCGGCGTGGCACGGTTGGGCTGGCCGCTCGATGGACCGCGAGCCAGAACGGTCACGCCGGCGTGACCGGTCCGAGCGGCGACTCCCTGGGTATACGCCTGATGGATGCCGGCGGTGAGCATCGTGCCCTCCGCTGCTTCGGTGAAGAGCTGGCTGAATCGCTCAACAAATGCCTCCGCGGCCGCCGTGCGTTCGAGGATGACGATGCCCGGCTGCGTGCAGAACTGACCGACACCCAGGGTGCAGGAGCCAACCAAGCCCATGGCAATGGCATCGGCCCGCGAGGCGATCGCCCCTTCCAGGAGCACTACCGGATTGACGCTGCTCATTTCCGCGTAGACGGGAATCGGCACCGGCCGCGCCGCGGCGGTATCCATCAGGGCCCGCCCTCCGGCGCGGGATCCCGTGAAGCCGATGGCACGAATGGCGGGATGCTTGGCGAGCTGCTGCCCGATGACGCGGCCACTCCCCATCAGCATGGAGAATGTCCCTTCGGGCAATCCACTGGCGCGAACGGCATCTGCCACCAGCCCACCCATGATCTCGGCCGTGCCGGTGTGGGCGTGGTGGGCCATGACGATGACCGGACAGCCTGCGGCGAAGGCCGAGGTGGTGTCGCCGCCAGCGACGGAGTAGGCAAACGGAAAGTTGCTGGCGCAGAACACGGCGACCGGCCCGAGCGGACGGAGCATCGAACGATGGTCGGGCTTGGGAAGCGGCTTGCGGTCTGGGTTGGCTGTCTCGATGCGGGCATCGAGCCAGTCGCCCGTTTCGACCAGATCGGCGAAGAGGCGGAGCTGGCTGATCGTGCGGCCGATCTCGCCCTGACAGCGGGCTTCAGGCAGCGCGGTCTCCTGCGTGGCGCGAGCGACGAGATCGGGCGTGGCTGCTTCGATGTGGCTGACAATCGCGCGCAGGAATGCAGCCTTCTGCTTGCCGGCCAGCGCCGCCAGCACGGGGGCGGCGGCCAGGGCGAGGCCGCAGGACTGTTCGACATCGGCGGAGGAGGCCTGAAAGAAGTCGGTCGGGAGCTCGGTCGCGGTGGCGGGATTGACACACCGCTGGGAAGGGCCGGTCGACTGGCTGCGAGCAAAACCGATGAACGACTGGCCGGAAAGGGGCTGCATCATGAAAGCGATTCGGGAGAAGAATTCTGGATGATTGAACGCGAGTCAACAAACTCGGTGACCTATCTTAGATCAAAACGATCGAGGTTCATCACCTTGGTCCAGGCCGCGACGAAGTCGTTGACGAACTGCTCTTCGCCGTCCTGCGAGGCGTAGACCTCGGCAATCGCCCGCAACTGAGAGTTTGAGCCGAATACGAGGTCGACCGCACTTCCCCGCCAGCGGACTTTGCCCGTTGTGCGGTCGAGGCCTTCGTAGACATGGTCGTCGTCGGCCGACTTCTTCCACTGCGTGCCCATGTCGAGCAGGTTCACGAAGAAGTCGTTGGTCAGCATCCCCGGCCGCGTGGTGAAGACTCCCAGCCGGGACTCCCCCAGATTCGTCTCAAGTGCCCGCATGCCACCCACCAAAACGGTGAGTTCCGGGGCGGTCAGGGTCAGGAGTTGGGCCCGATCGACGAGCAGTTCCTCGGCCGATCGATCCTGCCCCGGCTTGAGAAAGTTGCGGAAGCCATCGGCCTTCGGCTCGAGCACGGCGACCGACTGCACATCGGTCATCTCCTGAGAGGCATCGGTGCGGCCGGGAGTGAAGGGCACGACCACTTCACGGCCAGCCTTCTTGGCGGCCGCCTCGATGCCGGCGCAGCCGCCGAGCACGATCAGGTCGGCAAGCGAGACTTTCTTCCTGCCACCGGGCTGTGCGGCGTTGAAATCCTGGCGGACCTTCTCGAGCTTCGCCAGGATCGCGGCGAGTTGAGCGGGCTCATTGACCGCCCAGTCTTTCTGCGGTGCAAGCCGGATCCGGCTGCCATTGCCGCCGCCCCGCTTGTCCGATCCGCGGAAGGTCGATGCCGATGCCCAGGCGGTTGAGACCAGATCAGACACCGACAGGCCCGAGGCGAGCATCGTCCGCTTGAGCGCGGCGGTGTCTTCGGCGGTGATCAGGTCGTGATCGACGGCGGGAACTGGATCCTGCCAGAGCTGCGGCGGCGGCACTTCCGGGCCGAGCAGCCGCGCATGGGGGCCCATGTCGCGATGCACCAGCTTGTACCAGGCCCGTGCGAAGGAATCCGCAAGCGCCTGTGGATCGTCACGGAACCGCTGGGAGATCTTCGCGTAGGCCGGGTCGACCTTCAGTGCCATGTCGGTGGTGAACATCATCGGCGGATGCGACTTCGCGGGGTCGTGGGCGTCGGGCACGGTGCCTTTGGCCGCCGGATCCTTGGGCGTCCACTGCCAGGCACCGGCGGGGCTCTTCACCAGCTCCCATTCGTATCCGAGCAGATGATCGAAGTAGTCGTTCGACCATTGGGTCGGCGTGGTGGACCAGGCGCCTTCGAGGCCGCTGGTGATGGTGTCGTCGGCGTTTCCCGTGCCGAAGCTGTTTTTCCAGCCGAGCCCCTGTTCTTCCAGCCCGGCCGCCTCCGGTTCGGGGCCGACATTGCCCACCGGGCTCGCGGCGCCGTGGGACTTGCCGAAGGTATGCCCGCCGGCGATGAGGGCCACGGTCTCTTCGTCGTTCATGGCCATCCGGGCAAACGTCTCGCGGATGTCGCCGGCCGCGGCCAGCGGATCGGGCTTGCCGTTGGGCCCCTCGGGATTGACGTAGATCAGTCCCATCTGAACCGCGGCGAGGGGCTTCTCCAACTGGCGGTCGCCCGTATACCGTTTGTCACCGAGCCACTCGCTCTCAGGCCCCCAGTCGATGTCGTTCTGCGGTTCCCAGACATCCTCGCGTCCGCCACCGAAGCCGAAGGTCTTGAGCCCCATCGATTCGAGTGCCACGTTACCCGTCAGCACCATCAGGTCGGCCCAGGAGAGTGCCCGGCCATACTTCTGCTTGATCGGCCAGAGCAGGCGACGAGCCTTGTCAAGGTTGGCGTTGTCGGGCCAGCTGTTGAGCGGGGCAAACCGCTGCGTGCCGTAGCCCGCACCTCCCCGGCCATCGCCCACGCGATAAGTGCCGGCGCTGTGCCATGCCATACGGATGAAAAAGGGACCGTAGTGGCCGTAGTCGGCCGGCCACCAGGGCTGGGAGGTCGTCATCAGCGTGGTGATGTCTTTTTTGACGGCCGCGAGGTCGAGAGACTCAAACGCTTGGGCATAGTCAAAATCCCGATCCATCGGACTGCTCTCCGCAGCGTTTTGGTGGAGGATCTGAAGGTTGAGCTGGTTCGGCCACCAGTCGCGATTCGTGTAGCCGTGGGCGGCCGCCGGTGTCGTCTTCCCGTGCCCCGTCACCGGGCAGACCTCGGCCGGCTTGGCTTGAGTGTCTTCGCCGTCCGCGATGCCACCAAAACCTGCGAATGCGAGGCATGCGAAGGCTAGACATGCGAAGGCCAGGCACGCCGAGCAGTCGATGGTGCCTGACCGCAGAGACCGCGGTCCCGGGAGGGTGCGACGGGATAACGCCATGGTGGACATCAATCGGCTGATGCACGAGAGCGCAAACATTGGGATTCTCCCTATGACGGATTCACGATCACTGAGTCTGTCCCCATGGACTCGCGTATAATAACCATAGCGTCGGCATCAGCTGGAAACCTCATTCGACGCGTTGCCCCCATTTTCCGTCTGGACACCCATGATGACCGTCTCCGAATTCCTGGCCGTGCTCGTCGCCAATCCCGGTGTGAAGCTGCACTTTATGCTCCCCGACCAGTCGTTCGTCCCTGCCCATTACCACATCACCGAGATCGGCCGTGTCCAGAAGGACTTCATCGACTGTGGCGGCACCGTGCGGTCGCTGACGTCGTGCATGCTCCAGATCTGGGTCGCCACCGACATCGATCATCGTCTCGAGACGACGAAGCTCGCGAAGATCATGGAAATCGCCCGGCCGCTGCTTCAGTCGGACGACCTACCCGTCGAGGTGGAGTACGAAGACGCCGTGGTGGCGCAGTATCCGCTCGCCGGTGCCGAGGTCACGCCGTCGGGAATACTGTTTTATCTGGGCAGCAAGCACACGGCCTGCCTCGCTCCTGAAAAGTGTGGCGTGGGCGGGGAAGGGTGTTGTACGGTTCCCGAATCCGAGAAGGTGCCGTTCGATGACACTCATGCCAGCAGCCTTCGGCCACGTGCAGATGTCTGACGCGGCTTTCTCTATCGTGCAACGCAATGTGGTAATGGGCCGCCGGCTCCTCAAGCCGATGGCTTGACGATCAGGGTGCCTGCCCCACGCTGATCAGGCTCTCCTTGTGACGCCGTGAGAGCTTCTTGATCGCCGCCTCCCGCTTGAGTGCGCGGGATCTCGACGGCTGCGGCTCGGTGTAGGCCAGACTTACCGGGAGTCTGCTCCGGGTGTACCGCGACGCCTTGCCGGCCGCATGGAGCTTCAGCCGCTTCGGCAGGTCATTTGTAATGCCCGTGTAGAGGGAGCCATCCCGGCACTGCAGCAGATAGACGAGCCAGCCGGGCTTCGTGGTTGTTGTCCGCGGAGTTCTCGGAGAAGAATTCATCCACGCCTCAGGTTGTGTTCGACGCGAGCCGTGCGGCCGGGCGTATTACCCTTGCTTGCGCTGCGGGCTTGGATGGAGAGCGGGATTGGAGGGACGGCCTCACTCCCATGCGAGCCCGACGCGCACGCGAGGGAAACCGCGACGCGAGTTTCGTCAGGGCGACGGGCGGTCGGGGCCGCTGACCTTCACCTTCAGCGAGCCGGTGCATCTCGCACCAGGGGGCACGTTCACCTTGAGGTGGAGGATGCCGTCTCGGTCAGCCGGTTTGTCGAAGTTCGCCCCCACGGCAAACGGCCGCGGTGGCTTATCGTTCTGGCTGCCACCCGTGGAGCCGGCCGGCGTGATCACGCCCATGACCGCGCCCAAAGGCACGTTGGCCACGAGATCCTCGGCAGGGTTGGCCATGGGCAGGCCGTCAGGCCCCACCGACGTCAGCAAGATCGAGACGTTGTAGTCGCCAGTCACGCGAATCCGCAGCAGGCGGTCTTTTGTCACCGCGCCGATTGGCTGCCAGGATTCGTCCGTGGCAAGCTCCACCTCAAACTCGTTGGTGTCAATGATCTTGGCGTTGAGTTCCCCGAGCTTCGCCTTGATCGGCTCGTTCCGCGGGTCGAGTTTCTGGAGCGACTCGAGCAACGTCTTGGCCCGTTCGTACTGGCCGAGGTTTTCATACGACAGGATCAGGTTCGTCGTATCGCGGAGGAACGACTCGCGGACTTCGTCGAGACGGGCATCGAGCCGCTTCACTTCCAGCGGATTGACCTTCTTTACGGTCGGCTTGGCGGCACCACCGGGCTTGGTCACCGAACTTTGGGCAACCGCCACGGGGGCGACCATGATTGTGAGGCAAGCGATCAGTGCGGACGTCAGACACGCATCCATGCGTCTCATCGAACGGGTTCTCCAGTTGGGGCAGGCTGCAGGGGGGCGGCGGGCGGAGTGCCGCGGCCGTCTACCCGCTTGAGAAGTCGGAAGAGATCGCTGTCGGTCGTGAGAATCAGCGTGCTGTCGCGACCGAGCGTGGCCTTGTAGGTGTCGAGTGTCTTGACGAACGCGTAGAAATCGGCCGCCTTGGGGCTGGCCGTGTAGGCGGTCGCGTAGATCTCCGAGGCCTTCGCATCGGCCGTGCCCTTGATCTCCTGCACCTTGCGGTAGGCCTCCGATTGGATTCGCTGCAGGTCCTTGTCCTTGCGGCCTTCGATTTTGGCGGCTTCGCCCGCGCCCTCGGAGCGGAACCGCTCCGCGATCTGCAGCCGCTCGGACATCATGCGGTCGTAGATCTTCTCGATCACGCCGGCCTTGTAGTTGAGCCGTTTGATACGGACATCGAGCAGTTCGATGCCCCAGAGGCCGACCTTGGGCCGCGCGGCCGCCAGGATCTCCCGCTCCAGTTCCTGGCGTCCAAACTCGATCGGCGGCAGCGTGCCCACTGTGGTCTCCGTATCGGCCAGTGCCGCATCCTGCTCCGGCTTCCGGTTCTTATCGGAACGCACCACCTCGATCAGGTCATGCCTTGCGACGACGTTGCGCGTCTCGCTGCCGATGATGTCGTCGAGCCGCGACAGGGCGCTGCGTTCGTCCCGCAGGCTCTCGAAGTATTTCAGCGGGTCGGCGATTCGCCAGCGTGCGAAGGTGTCAACGACGACGTAGAGCTTGTCGCGGGTGGTCATCTCGTTCGGTGGCCCGTCCCACTCGAGGATTCGCTTGTCGAACCGATTGGCCGTCTGCACGAACGGGAGCTTGAAGTGGAGTCCGGCGCCCGGTGTGGCCGCGTTGATCGGCTGCCCGACCGGTCGGCCAAACTGCGTGAGCACGACCTGCTCAGCCTGATCGATCGAGTAGGCGCAGCCGAACAGAAACACCGCGGCGAGCGCGGCGAGCAGTCCGCCCACCGGTGAAAAGAGGGTGTCGGCGAACTGCCGGGCCAGTTGCAGGAGCGGGTGGTTGATGGGGAGGTTGTTCATGGTCTCGGTGGCGGGCGTGGGGGCGGTGTGCGGCGGTTACGGTTTGGTGGCATCCAACTGCCGGAGGTTCATCAGCGGCAGGAACTGCTTTGCGTCGGCGTCGAGGATCACCTTGCCGCCGAGTTGTGGCAGCACCTCGGAGATTGTTTCCAGGTAGAGCCGCTGGCGGGTGACGTCGGGCGCTTTCTCATACTGTTCGAGCAGGCTCTTGAAGCGGGCCACGTCGCCCTCGGCCTCGTTCACCCGCTTGAGCGCGAACCCTTCGGCCTCACGGAGCTTCTTCTCGGCCTCGCCGCTGGCCCGCGGCACGACCTTGTTGTATTCGCCGTTGGCCTGGTTGATCATCTGCTCCCGCTCCTGCTGGGCGCGGTTGACCTCGTCGAACGACCGCTGCACCGCCTCGGGCGGATGCACGTTCTTGAGCTGCACCTGCTGCACGCGGAGCCCCATGCCGAGTTCCTGCACGAGCTCCGTCAGCTTCGCGATCGCATCGTTTTCGATCCCCTGCCGACCGACGGTCAGCACCTCATCCACCGTGCGGTCGCCCACCACCTCGCGCATCACGCACTCGGCGAGATCGCGAAGCGTCGGGCCCGGCTCCCGGTGATTGAAGAGAAACTGTTCGGGATCGCTGATCTCGTACTGCACGACCCACTCGACGTGGGCGGCGTTCAAGTCGCCTGTCACCATGTCGCTCTCCCGCTTCTGATCGGCCGCGGAGGCGGCCTGATCGGGATTGCTGGCACCTGCCGAGCTGAACCCGAACTCCATCTTGAGCTGCCGCTTCACCGGCAGGATCGTGACCGTGTCGATACCGAAAGGGAGCTTAAATCGCAGCCCCGGACCGACCGTGCCGATGAACTTTCCAAACCGCTGGATGACGCCCACGCTCTCGGGGCCGACGGTATAGACCCCCCGGGCCAGGCCCGAGAACAAGAGGAACAGGGCAGCCGCGGCCACCAGCCACTTGAGGGGAAGGCCGCCGGTCGGCAGGCCTGGGGAACGCGATTCGCGGGGGAGACGCGGGAATTCGGGCATGGGGACTGCTGCCTGAGCGTGCGGGAAAACAGGAGGACAGTACCAGACTGTGATACCCTCGGCCGCGGGCGTTGTCGAACCACGCGTTCAAAGCCCATTTCCGCGGCCTGGGGACTAAGTAGCCTGGCGGAAAACGAGCGTGTCTGTGGCGACAAACGCCAGCCGGGACAGGCCGGAATGGTGTTCGTGCTGGCGTGGCAGGGAGTTTATCTTGAGCCAATTATGCAGCACCACACAGACATCGAACGGCAGATCGAATTCGATTTCCTACGGGCGACCGAGATCGCCGCGCTCAACACGCTGCAGTGGCTCGGGAAGGGCCAGAAGGAACTGGCGGATGGCGCCGCCTGCGATGCCATCCGCGGCATGTTCGACCTCACCGACATGCGGGGCGAGGTGGCGATCGGCGAAGGGATCAAGGATGAGGCCCCCGGACTCTTCAAGGGAGAGCGTGTGGGCACGTGGCGAGACAACGCGCCACGGTTTCAGATCGCGCTTGATCCCGTCGACGGCACGACGAATGTCGCCAAGGGAATGCCCAATTCGCTCAGCTGCATCGCGGCCGCGCAGGTTGGCGACGAGAGCGGCTCGGCGCTGCTCGACATCCCCGCCTTCTATATGAAGAAGCTCGCCTATCCGCTGGAGGTGCGGAAGGCGTGGGTCGCCGACCCGTCGCTGCCGATCGACGTCGACGCTCCTGTCGGCGAGGTGATCGACGCCACGGCACGGATCCTCGGAAAGGAGGTTCGCGACGTGATGGTCTGCGTGCTCGATCGGCCGCGGAACGAACCCTTCGTCGAGGATATTCGTCGCAAGGGGGCCGCCCTGCGGATGATCCAGGATGGCGACATCGCCGCGGCACTCGCTCCCGCGACGAGGACCAGCGACATCGATCTCTATGTCGGCATCGGCGGTGCGCCCGAAGCGGTGCTCGCCGCCGCAGGGCTGCGGTGCCTGGGCGGTGGCATGCGGGCCAAGATCTGGCCGCGCGACGAGGCCGAGCGGCAGAGCCTGGTCGCGATTGGCTGGGGCGACCGGCTCGACACGCAGTTCATGTCACGGGATCTGGCCAGCGGCGACAACATCGTCTTCGCGGCGACGGGCATCAGCACGAGCCCGCTCCTCGACGGCGTCCGCGTCCGCGGTTCGGTCGCCACGACCCACTCGGTGATCATGCGGGCACGGAGCGGCACCGTGCGGTTCATCGAGGCCCACCACGATCTGGACCGCAAGACGATCCACCTGCGGAGTACACAGGCCGAACGACGGGTGTAGTGGCAGCGAGATTTGACCGCCAGCATGGCAGTTCATAGCCTATTCGTATCAAGAGGTTACCTTTCCAGGAGCTGCGTCATGATCAGCCTTCGTCCGTTTCTGCTCGCTCTGTTTGTTGGTTGCTCAGCCACGATCGCGGTGGCCGCAGATCCGTGGTTGACGCTCGAAGGTGCCGAGGGCCCGGGGAAGGGAAAGCAGGTCGTGCTCATCAGCGGCGACGAGGAATACCGGAGCGAGGAGGGCCTCACGCAGCTGGCAAAGATTCTGGCGAAGCACCACGGCTTCACCTGCACCGTGCTCTACGCCATCGATCCGGCGACGGGTGAGATCAGCCCCAACACCACCACCAATATCCCCGGCCTCGAGGCCCTGCGGAAGGCCGACCTGATGGTGATTGCCACTCGCTTCCGCAACCTGCCCGACGAGCAGATGAAGGAGATCGACGACTACCTCAAGACGGGCAAGCCGGTGATCGGCATGCGGACCGCGACCCACGCCTTTAACATCCCCAAGAACAGTCCCTACGCGCACTACGGCTACAATCAGACCGACGAAAAAATGCCGCAGGGCTTCGGCCGGCAGGTGCTCGGCGAGACGTGGATCAACCATCACGGACACCACGGCAAGGAGAGCACGCGAGGGCTGATCGCCCCCGAGTCGAAGGACCATCCGATCCTTCGGGGCATCAAGGACGGCGACATCTGGGGCGACACCGATGTCTATGGCGTCCGCCTGCCGCTGCCAGGCGACTCGAAGCCGCTCGTGCTCGGGCAGGTGCTCGAGGGCATGACGCCCGACTCTCCGGTGGTCGAGGGGGAGGATGCTAGGAAGAATGAGCCGATGATGCCGGTGGCGTGGACCAAGAGCTACAGCGTGGACGGCGGACCGACAGGTCGCGTGTTCACGACCACGATGGGCGCGGCGACCGATCTGGCTGCGGCTGGCACGCGGCGGATGCTCGTGAACGGCTGCTACTGGACGCTGGGGCTCGAGAGCCAGATTCCAGTTGTGTCCAACGTCGATCTCGTGGGCACGTTCGAGCCGACGCCGTTTGGCAACAACCGGTACCAGAAGGGCGTCAAGCCGGAGGACCTGCGGTAGGGGGAGGGATTGGTGGCGGCCCAATCCCATGCAAGCCCGAAGCGCCAGCGAGAGGAATCCGCGTTGCGCAGTCCGTGGGGTGAAGTTGCCCGTATTCCCTTGCTTGCGCTGCGGGCTTGGATGAGGAGCGGGCTTGGTGGC
>CANHCU010000053.1 GCA_947459185.1 Planctomycetaceae bacterium
CGACGACGTGGCGCCGCCGGGCCAGCCGCGGCAGGAGTTCGAGCCGCCAGCGGGCCGAAAGCTGCCTCCCGGGGCCAAGCCGGGAGCGTTGCAACAGGTGATCTTCACGGCCACAGAACTACCCAGGCTCGGCTCCGACGGCCTCGGCCTCACCACCCTCGACACGAGCCTCACGATCGGCCTTCCGGCACCGACGGTTGACTCCCCGCTTCTCGTCACCCCAGGCTTCGGCACAACGTTCGTCGACGAGGCGACCGGGCCGACCGATCCGGGGCTGCCGTCGCAGCTCTACGAATCGTGGCTGCAGGCCCGCTGGCTGCGGAAGATCGGCGAGCGGTTCGGCGTCGATCTGGCCGTGGCACCAGGCTGGTACAGCGACTTCGCGAACGACACCCCGCAGGCACTGCGCGTCACGGGGCATGGCTTCGGGGCGTGGGAATACTCCAAAAACCTCCGGATCGTTGCGGGCGTGATCTATCTCGACCGCTACGACGTCAACATCCTGCCCGCGGGCGGCCTGCTCTGGACCCCCGCCGACGACAAGCGGTTCGAGCTGATCTTCCCACGGCCGCGGCTGGCGTGGCGGGTTGCCGAGAGTGACCGTGCGGCACAATGGGTCTATCTGGCTGGCGAGTTCGGCGGCAACCAGTGGGCCGTCCGCCGCGATAGCGGCGCGGACGACGTGGTCGTCTACCACGACTACCGCATGCTGGCGGGCTGGGAGCGGCGGCCGGCCGATCTCGGCGTCAGTTGGCGATTGGAAACCGGCTGGGTGTTCGGCCGCCTCGTCGAGTATTACATCACCGACACCGCCGACTACCGCCCCAGCGACACCTTCCTGGTTCGCGCGGGCATCTGGTACTAGCGACACGCCGAAAAGAGCTGCGTCCCCTTTTCGCCCCCTCGACCCGCGCCCATTCTCGGCCGTGCCATATATAGTCATGATGGATGCCGCGATGATGAACGCCGCGAACATGGATACCGTGTGGCCGACAGAGAATCGAACGAGATGGAGTCCAACATGGAACCCAACAGAGAGTCCCGGGCGACCCACGCCCGCAAGGAATACGAGCAGGGTGCGCTCGACGAGTCGACCTGCGACCCTAACCCGATCAGGCAGTTCGCGATCTGGTACGACGCAGCCGTGGCCGCCGGGGTGCCAGAGCCCGAGGCGATGACGCTCTCCACCGCCACGCCCGACGGACGCCCCTCGGCCCGCATCGTGCTCTTGCGGGGCTTCGACGACCGCGGCTTCTGCTTCTACACAAACTACGAGAGCCGCAAGGGCAGGGAACTGACCGACAATCCCCACGCCGCGCTGACCTTCCACTGGACGGTGCTTGAGCGACAGGTGCGGATCGAGGGACGCGTGGAGCGGACGACCGCGGCCGAGAGCGACGCCTATTTTCACAGTCGGCCAAGCACCTCGCGAATCGGGGCCTGGGGCTCGCCTCAAAGCCAGGTCATCCCTGACCGCGACGCCCTCGAACAGCTCTTTGCCCGCTTCCGCGCGGAGCATCCCGACGACGCGGCGATCCCGAGGCCGGACCACTGGGGCGGCTTCCGACTCATCCCCGAACGGATCGAGTTCTGGCAGGGCCGTCCGAGCCGGCTGCACGACCGACTCCGCTTCCGTCGCGAAGAACCCCGCAGTTGGGTCATCGAACGACTCGCCCCCTGACTTCCCCTGAAGCCCCGCACTCGTCGTACTGGAACCACCCTATGTCAGACACACCGCTCGAACTCTCCGCCGCCGAGGCCAAACGACTCCTCTGGGAGGCGCACCCGGGCGAGATGCTCCTGCTCGACTGCCGCACACCCGACGAGCATGCAACGGCGAAGATCGCCGGGGCGCTGCTCGTGCCGATGCAGGAGCTGCCCGAACGCATCGGTGAACTCGATGCCTGGAAGACGAAGCCGATCATCGTCCATTGCCACCATGGTGTCCGCAGTCTCAGAGTCACGCACTGGCTCCGCGAACGCGGTTTTCCCAACGTCTCGAGCATGCAGGGCGGCATCGAGGCCTGGAGCACCGACGTCGACACGAGCGTGCCGCGATACTGATCCCTCTGATCCCTCTGCCACCGCCAACTCGCGTCATGCCTCTCCCTCGCCACGTCCGCACGGTCTTTGCCGTCTGCTTCTGGGCGTATGGGCTCTTCCTCATGATCGCCACGCATGCGCCCGCCGACGACGTGCAGTTCATCGTGCGGGCCGCCGACTATGGCCTGCTCGATCCCGACAAGCTCCTGCACATGGCGGCCTACGGCGTGCTCGGCCTGCTCGCGGCACTGGCCTATGGCGGCCGGTGGCGGGCCACTTTGTCCGCTGCGATCGCGCTGTTTGTCCTGCTCGCCGTCTGGGGCTTCGTGGACGAGTTGACGCAGCCACTCTTCGGTCGGTTGGCCGATGTGAGCGACTGGGTCTGCGATCTCGTCGGCGGCGGGATTGGACTGGCGGCTGGGTTCGCAGCGTCCCGCTGGCTTGCCGCATCCGGCTGGCTCGCGCGGGACTAGCTGCCGGTCTACAGCGCGTCTTCGGTCCGCAGTGTGACTTCGATCAGCCGCTCGAGTGCCTGCGCGGGGGATTCGTGCGGGAAGTTGCTGAGCACCACTTCCTTGGCATAGAGCTTGCCGATATACCGCCGGTGCTTGCCGACCGAGGACTTGCTGGCCAGGAAATCGCGGTGCGCCGAATTGATGATGATCTCGTTGGCCTGGGCGTCATACCGCGACCGCCACGGCTGCCCGTGCTCCGGCTCCAGGCGATAGGACGGCAGGCCGCGGCTTCCCGGCCCGGTGCCATCGGCCGCCTCATCGTCGAGGAATTTCACGGTCACCCGGTCCGAGATTTCCTGAGCCTGAATCTGTTCCGATGCTGAGGCATCGCCAGAGACGGCCCCCCAGGCAGCAGCAGCGGCACGGGCTCCGGCAGTCTGCACACCACCAGCCTCCCGCGCGACCACCTCGACTATCACCACGCCGATCGCATCGGCTGCGACCCGACAGCTCGCCCCGCCTGCGCTCCCAAACTGGCCTGCACCCTCAAGCTGGTCTGCATCCTCGAGCCGGCCCTCTCCCTCGACGACACGCCACGCATACTGCACTCCATCGGTGATCGCCATGCCGAGCGCGTCGCGGGCAGTCGCCGTCAACCGACACATGCCCCCCGGCGACCGCCGCCGATGCCGGGGCGCAATCCGCACGCTGTGCAGCGGTCCGGGATCGAGCGGCAGGAGCGGCTGGGCGGCCGAAGTGGCTTCGCCGGCCACCCGGATGGAGTCGGCCGGATCGCCAGGCAACGACTCACCGTGGCTGCCGGGACGACTGCCCAGGGCCGGGCTTGCAGCGGGGATGTCAAAAAAGATGTAGTCGGCCGAGGGCAGGTCGGAGAGCGCACTCACAAACGCCTTGTGCACCTGCTTGAGAATCTGCCGGCTGGCTCGGTCGGTCTCCGCCTGCTCCCGCTGCTCGAGCGCCGCGAGAATCTCGGGCTCAAGCAACGTGGCAGCCGCGACAAACGCGTCGAACGCCTCGTCGGCGATGATCCCTGAACGGGTGCCGGGGGCGAGCAAGAGCGGATCGAAGTCGAGCAGGCCCTCGAGCCGGCCGTCGTTCCAGGGCGCATGCTGGAAGGGGAGCAGCTCGCAGATATCCCTGAGCACCCGTGTGCCGTCCTTGCACAGCGCGATCGCCGCATCGGGCTGGCTCGACTCGCACCGCATGTAGAGTTCCACGTGCACGTCGCCAAGCGGGGTCTTGCACCGCCGCGGAATCTCCAGCCGTTCGCCGTCGAACTCTCGCGGCGTCACCACCTGCTCGCTCCGCGAGACGCGATCGACCACCTCGATCTTCACGCCGGTGTTGCGGATCCGGTCGCGAAGTTCGGCCGAGAGATAGCGGGCCACCTTCTCGCCGGTCACGAGCTTCTTCGTGGCTTCAAGCAGCGGGCCGACGATCACCCGCGTGCCGCCGGTGGGCAACTGGCCACGGACCGGACGGATCGTGTAGGTGCGGCCGCCCCGCGTCAGCTCCAGTTCATGGAGCACGCCCGTCGGACCGCCGGCGATCATCCGGAGTTCGTTGCCGAGGCTCCAGAAGCTGAGCAGGCCGATGCCGAATTCACCATGCACTCCCTGCCGGTGCTGGGCGTCGAGATGCCGCTTCATCGAGTCGCACAGGTGGGTCGCAATCCGGAGGAAGTCGGGGTTGCCATCCTCGTCTGAAGCGACGCCCCGGCCGTTATCCACAACCTCGAGATAGACGTCCCCCTTGTGGCGACGGCGGAGGATATGGACATGCGTGGCACCGGCATCGATCGCGTTTTCGGTCAGTTCGCAGATCGCCTTCAGCGGATGGGTCTGCGAATGCGCGATGATGTTGATCGCATTCCACTGGTCACCGATCTGCAGCGTGCCGGTGGTGGTCTGCGACTTGGCCGCGGAGGAGGGGGGCATGGGCGGGCACGTCACAAAAGGATGGGAAGGCTGGCGAGCGGTCCGCGCATCTTCGCCCCCGACGACCTGCTTCGCAAGGACCGCGGTCACTCGCAGTTCCCACAGGTGCCCTTGAGGAGCACCTCGGTCACCGCGGGAATCCCCCGACGCCTGCCAGCAGTCGGCGCCGACTTTTTCACAGCCTTCGGGGCTGCCGTGCCACCAGTCGCTGTTGCCGGCGTGTCTCCAACAGCCCGCTGGGTGATCGCGACCGTCACATCATCGAGGCACGATACCTCGCCACAGCTCGTGCAGACGAAGTGCGGATGATCCCCGCCGTGGCCGTGCCCATCGCCTCCTCCGTGTCGCTTGGCCTCGAACCGCCAGACATGGTCGCCCAGATCGACCCGCGTGACGAGCTTCGCCTCGGTGAGTTCGGTGAGATTGCGGTAGATCGTCGCCCGGTCGAAGCCGCGATGGTCGAGCGCCGCCGACACGTCCGCGTGCGTCTGGGGCCCGGAGGCGTTGAGCATCTGCTCCAAGACCGCCAGCCGCGCTGCGGTGCACCGCAGCCCGACCCCGCGGACGAGTTTTTTCAGGGCGTCGATCGTTCCAGTTTCGGACTTGCTCACAGACTTAGTCTACCCCGCCCACGCGGCTACACCACGGTTGCGGCCGCCAGGTGCTCCACGATCGCCGCCATGAAGGCGGGCAGGTCTGCGGGCTTGCGGCTGGAGACAAAGTGCCGGTCAACCACCACCGGTGCGTCTTCCCAGATCGCGCCGGCATTCATCAGGTCGTCCTTGATGCCGGGGCTGCCCGTCACCCGCACGCCGCGATACACACCCGCCGAAATGGGAATCCAGCCGCCGTGGCAGATCGCCGCCACGAGCTTGCCGTGGGCGGCAAACTCCCGCACGAGATCGAGCACCTTCTCGTCGCGACGGAGCTTGTCGGGCATCCAGCCGCCGGGGAGCACGATCCCCTGGAAGTCGCTCGCCTCCATGTCGCTGATCGCCGCGTCGCTCGTGCACGGATAGCCATGTTTTCCCGAAAAAGTATGGCCCTGCACCGCGCCGGCCACGGTGACATGGCTGCCAGCCTCCTCCAGGCGGAGTTTCGGATACCAGAGCTCCAAATCCTCGTATTCGTCGCCAACGAGCACGAGAATGCGGCCGCCTTCGAGCGACCGTGGGGCCACATTGTGGGGATGCATGATGGGGCTCTCCTCTTTTTCGGGTGGGCGGAAACGGTGGCGGGATGCCGTGCGGGCGAAGTCTAGCGGAGTCCTCAGCCTGAGGCGTCCGCGGCAGTCGCCTCCCTGCCTGCCCACCGGCATTGTCGCGGGCCGAAGGTGTCCCGTCCCGCAGCCAGACGAACACCCCCACGGTGGGTGGTTCTCGCTATTTTGTCTGGCGGGGTCGCCGCGGGCGCGAAAGCACCATTTCTAGGGCCAATACCACTCCCCAAAAAAAGTCGCTTGACGCCCAAAACGCTCACACTATATTCACGCCCCGGCCCACAGGAAGTGGTCACCACCGGCTCTACCACTACATCTTGCGATAGCATGCAGAAGGACCTGCTTTCTCGTCGTCGCGATCTTTACCCGGCCAGCCGGGGCCTGCCAGCAGGTTGATCGGTTCAGATTTGCCCCGCCGCCGGCCGATACTGGCTGGCACTTTATCTATACGGAAGTATACTTTAGACACCTGTCCCCTTTTCCCGTCAGGAGTTCCCTCTCTATGGCCTCATTCGACACCTCCGCCACGCTCGCCGGTTCCGCCACCGCCACCGGACAGCTTCGGTCCGACCCATCGCATGCAGGTCATGCCGACGGGCGGCGAGAGGATCGAACGCCCCTGGAGATGCGGCCCACCTTTTGCCCTATCGACGCCGAGAGCCCGTTCGACACCACCGAGTGGGAGCTCCGCACGGCCGCCATCAAGGGGGAGGACGGCAAGGTGCTCTTCGAGCAGCCGGCCTGTGAGATTCCCGCCGCCTGGAGCCAGTTGGCGACCAACGTGGTGGTCAGCAAGTATTTTTACGGCGAAATCCATACGCCCGAACGCGAGCACTCGGTGAAGCAGCTCGTGCACCGCGTGGCCCGCACGATCGCCGACTGGGGCATCGCCGACGGCTACTTCAAGACCAAGCAGGACGGCGAGAACTTCTACCGCGACCTCTCCTGGCTCTGCGTTCACCAGCACGGTGCCTTCAATTCGCCCGTCTGGTTCAACGTCGGTCTGTTCCATCAATACGGGGTGAAGGGCGCACCCTGCAACTGGCGGTGGGACGAGGCCAAACGCGACGTGGTCGTGCCCGACAACCCCTACGAATATCCCCAGGGGAGCGCCTGCTTCATCCAGAGCGTCAAGGACAACATGGAAGACATCATGGAGCTCGCGCGGAGCGAGGCCATGCTGTTCAAGTTTGGATCCGGCACCGGCACCGACCTCTCCACGCTCCGCAGCCAGCGGGAAAAGCTCGCCGGCGGTGGCAAGCCCTCCGGCCCGCTCTCCTTCATGCGGGTCTACGACCAGGTGGCCGCGGTGGTGAAGAGCGGCGGCAAGACCCGTCGGGCCGCCAAGATGCAGTCGCTGAAGGTGACGCATCCCGACATTATGGAATTCATCGAGTGCAAGTCGAAGGAAGAGAACAAGGCCCGCGTGCTCATCGAGAAGGGCGGCTACGACTCCAACTTCAACGGCGAAGCCTACAGCTCGATCCTCTTCCAGAACGCCAACCTCTCCGTGCGGCTCACCGACGACTTCATGGAGGCGGCCGATCGCGACGACACCTGGACCACCCGCTGGGTGACCGACCCGTCGAAGGCCGGCCCGAGCTTCAAGGCCCGCGACGTGATGAAGCGGATGAGCGAGTGCGCCTGGCAGTGCGGCGACCCCGGCGTGCAGTACGACACGACGATCAACCGCTGGCACACCTGCCCCAACTCGGGCCGGATCAACGCCAGCAACCCGTGCTCCGAATACATGTTCTTGGACGACACGGCCTGCAACCTGGCCAGCATCAATCTGATGAAGTTCCGCAAGCCCGACGGCGTCTTCGACGTCGAACGGTTTACCGCCGCCTGCCGGATCTTCCTCGTTGCCCAGGAGATTCTGGTCGACCATGCCAGCTACCCGACCGCTCGGATCGCCCGGAACAGCCACATGTTCCGGCCGCTGGGCCTCGGCTACTCAAACATCGGAAGTCTGCTGATGGCCGATGGCCTGGCCTACGACAGCGATGCCGGTCGCGGACTCTGCGGGGCGATCACGGCAATCCTGCACGGATCGGCCAACCGCACGAGCGCCGAACTCGCCGCCGCGGTCGGACCCTTCGAGGGCTTCGCCGCCAACCGCGAGCCGATGCTCAACGTGATGCAGATGCACCGCACGGCCGTCGACGCCATCGACGTCTCCTGCCCGCAGTATCTCCGCGATGCCGCCCGGAAGATCTGGGACGAGGTGCTGGCCGGCGGGCGGAGCCACGGCTACCGCAACGCCCAGGCGACCGTGCTGGCCCCGACCGGCACGATCTCGTTCCTGATGGACTGCGACACCACCGGTGTCGAGCCCGACATCGCGCTTGTGAAATACAAGCAACTGGCCGGCGGCGGCATGCTCAAGATCGTCAATCAAACAGTGCCGCTGGCACTCCGCACGCTCGGCTACGACGGTCCGGCAGTCGAGGCCATCCTGTCTTTCGTGGACAAGAACGACACGATTGAGGGTGCACCGGGTCTCAAGGAGCAGCACCTGTCGGTGTTTGACTGTGCGTTCAAGCCGCGGCTGGGTGTTCGCAGCATCGCCTGGGAGGCGCATGTAAAGATGATGGCGGCAGCACAGCCCTTCATCTCGGGTGCCATCTCCAAGACGGTGAACATGCCCCGCGAAACGACGCCGGCCGACATCGCCGGCGCCTACATGGAAGGCTGGCGGCAGGGCCTCAAGGCCCTGGCGATCTACCGCGACGGGTCCAAGGAGAGCCAGCCACTCAACACGAGCTCGGAGTCCGACAAAGCGGCCGACAAGAACGCCGCGAAGGCGACTCCCTCGCCACGCCGGGAGCGGCTGCCCGATACGCGGCGGAGCGTCACCCACAAGTTCAACGTGGGCGGCCACGAGGGCTACATCACCGTCGGCCTCTATGACGACGGCCGACCGGGTGAACTCTTCATCACGATGGCCAAGGAGGGCAGCACGATCGGCGGCCTGATGGACGCCTTCGGCACCGCGGTTTCGATGAGCCTGCAGTACGGCGTGCCGCTTGAGGTGTATGTGAAGAAGTTCTCGCACACCCGCTTCGAGCCTTGGGGCTACACGAAGAACCCCGATATCCCGGTGGCCAAGAGTCTGGTCGACTATCTGTTCCGCTGGATGGGCACGGAGTTCATCGCCGGCTATCGAGAGGCCAACCGGCCGGGCGGAGGGTACACCGCTGCCGGCGGCGAGGAAGCCTCCTCGGGCGACGATACGGAAACAGAGCGCAAGCCCGCCGCCACGACGGCGCGCGGGCTGGCTGATGGGCAAGGAAAGGCCCGCACCAATGGCGAAGCGACCAGCAGCCGGGGCAAGCACCCATCCGGTACCAACGGGCACGCGACGGCGGCGGCGACGGCGGCCGTGAAGCCGGCCGCCGTGGCAGACAGGCTGGCTGACAAGAATGCGGCGCTCCTTGAGCGGGCAGGCCTCAAGATGGCGGTCGATCCGGCCGCCAGTCCGGCCGACCGGCAGAGCCAGTTTGCCAAGTTTCAGATCGACGCCCCGGCCTGCGACAACTGCGGGTCGATCACGGTCCGCAACGGCAACTGCTACCTGTGTCACAACTGCGGCAACAGCATGGGGTGTTCATGAGGAATTGTTGGCGCGTCGAGTCGGGCCGGTGGTAACGGCTGGATGACGGTGCAGGAATTCGTCTGAAGGACACCGCCCCTTCCGGACGAATCAAATAGCACTGACATTCGACCTGTTTCCGCGTCCCGTCGGAGGTGCCAAACCCAACGCGTTGGTCCGGATCCTCGAAAAGCACGTACCCGCCGGCAGCAATGCCACCGGAGTGCGGCCGATCCGCATCAGTTTCGCAATTTCCTACCCCGTTCGCAGGCGGACAACAGGTTCGATACACCGGAAGGCCGTGGCAGAGAGATCTGCCGCGGCCTTCCGCTTTTTCCCGTCGCCTCGACGCCGATTGCGGCCCTGCAGGCAGCCGTTTGCCCGGGCCCCCGCACGCAATTAGCATATCTCCCAGGATTGCCGCCACGGTGGCAGCGGTCCCAGTCTCTTTCTGCTCCTGCGTGTGAGGTGATGCGTGCGCCGGTCGATGCACTCCCTGATCGTGGCACTGCTGTGCCTGACCCTGTTTGTGGACTCGGCCAAGGCATGCTGGTGGCTGCGGCAGCACCGTGGCCGAAGCCATGTCTGCCGGCCCGCAGCCTGCCCTCCCGCATCGTCAGTGCCATGCACGGTCGTCACGGTGGAGCACCATGACCACGAGGTGATCTTTGGGGACGACCTTCGGGACGACCAGAGCGACTGCCACTGCGGCGAGGCACAGGCAGAGTCTGCGGTGATTGATCATCAGGCCTTCGGGCAGGTGATCGAGCACCACGTGGACGAAGAGGCGGTGCTGGAGCAGGCCGGGGTGGAGCAGGGCACGGTCGAGCAAAGTGAGGTGGCGCACGCCACGGTCGAAAGTGCCGATCGCGCCGAGAGCGTGGTCGTTCATGGTCCGACGATCGTGGTCGATGCTTCACAAGCGCAGCCCGCTGCTGCCGTTCCACAGCCCACGTCGGTCATGGCAGCTGCGGCCGCCGAGCCGCCGAGCCCGGCGGCTGCCCAGCCGATGCCCGTTGCATCGGCAAGCCCCGCCGTGCTGCCGACGCCGACGCCTGCCCAGGAGCCGATCCCCGATCTCAAGCCTGCCACGCCCCAGTCACAGGTGGCTCCGGCGTCGAACGAGCAACTCATGCTCGAACCAGCGGCGGCCGCAGAGAATCTGGCTGGGGGGCCGAATGTGAAACCCCCGAGACAAGAGCCTAAAGAGCCGAATCTGTTTGATCTCTACGGCGACGAGGGTGATGAAGACGCCCCCGCTGCGGAGGCTCCCGCCGCCAGCCCGCCAGAGGCTGCCGACGCCGGTGCGGCAGAGACTGCCGAGGATTCCGCGGCCGAGGCGACCGCGACTGACGAGCCGGAGATGACCGAAGACGACGCCGATGCCACGGACGCCGAGGCCGCCGACGGCGAGAGCGAGACTACGGAACCGGCCGCTTCGGCCGAAGAGCCAGACACGGCGCCTGAAGCCGAGCCCGAGCAGGCGGAGGTCGATCCCGCCGCAGCGGCGTGGACGGTTCCGAACGAGCCGATGCGGCACTGGTCCGACGACAGCGGCACCCATCACGCGCAGGGCTGGCTCGTTGAAATGCGGACCGACCGGGTGCGGATCTTGAAGGTCAACGGCCGCCATACGACCGTGTGGACGGAGTCGCTCTCAGCAGCAGATCGCGATTACGTCTCGGAAGTCGGCGGCCGGCTGGCGGCCCAGCAGCAGGGCACCAACCCCGCCCCGTCCACCACGGCGGGACTGTAGCCTGCCACCCGAAAGTTCTCCCGCGATCCCCCGGCTCGCGCCCGGGGCTTGTATGGGAAACCGCTCCCATACAAGCCCTGAGCGCGAGCGACGGGATCATTCCCAATACAAGCCCGCAGCGCGAGCGACGGGATCTCGCTACGCGGGTAACTTGCTCCCTTACACCTCGTCGAGCACCGCCACGGTCTCGAAGGCCTTGCCTTCGAGCATCTCGAGCGACGCCCCGCCGCCGGTCGAGACATGGCTCACCCGGTCGGCGTAGCCCAATTGCTCGACCGCCGCGGCTGAGTCGCCGCCGCCGATGATCGTGATCCCGCCCGCCGCAGTTGCCGCCGCCACGGCATCGGCCACGGCCTTGGTGCCCGCGTCGAAGGGGGGCATCTCAAACACGCCCATCGGCCCGTTCCAGACGACAGTGCCGGCCGAGCGGACAATCTCTGCATAGTGCTTCGCCGTCTCCGGCCCAATGTCGAGCCCCTCGAAACCGTCCGGAATCTCGCCCGCCTTCACGATCAGCTTGTTGGCCCCGGAGGAGAAATCGTCGGCACAGTGCGTGTCGACCGGCAGCACGAGCTTCGAGCCGCCCGTGACGATCAGTTCCTTCGCCAGGTCGAGCTTGTCTTTCTCGACGAGCGACTTTCCAGTCTTGCCCCCCTGGGCCAGCGAGAAGGTGTAGGCCATCGCACCACCGATGAGCACGTGGTCGCAGATCGAGAGCAGGTTCGTGATCACCGCGATCTTGTCTGAGACCTTCTTGCCGCCCAGGATCGCCACGAACGGCCGCTTCGGCCGGCGAATTGCATCGGCGAGATATTGGATCTCCTTTTCGACCAGAAACCCGACCACGGCCGACTTGCCCAGGGCCTTCATCGCCACGGGCACCGCGTGCATGCTCGCCTCGGTGCGGTGGCAGGTGCCAAAGGCGTCGTTGACGTAGGCATCGGCCAGACCGGCAAGGCCATCGACGTAGGCCTTGTCGTCCCCCTTCTTCTCCCCCTTGTGAAACCGCACGTTTTCGAGCACGAGCACGCCGCCGGCTGGTAGAGCCTTGGCCTTCGAGTGCGAGTCGGGGCCGCCGGTATCACTGGCAAGCGCCACCGGCTTGCCCAAGAGTTCGCCGAGCCGCTTGGCGACGGGGGCGAGGGAAAACTCCGCCTCGAAGCCCTTGCCGGCGGGCCGGCCGAGGTGCGACATGAGAATTGCCCGGCCGCCGCGGTCGAGGATCGACTTGATCGTCGGCAGGGCCATGCGGATCCGTCGGTCGTCGGTGATCGCCCCGGCGTCGTCCTGCGGGACGTTGAAGTCGACGCGGACGAGGATGGTCTTACCCTGGGGATCGATGCTGGCGACGGATTTCTTGGCCATGGTGGGAATGCTCCTAGTCGGGTGTGGCTGGGTGTGGCTGGGTATATCGGGGGTGTCGGGAATCTCAAGCGGCCGCCCGCCGGCATTGGCCTGCGGAGCCGTATTCGACCCGCACCCAGCCGACCGTGCAACCGGTGGCGATGAACGGGGAGAGAATCAGCGGCTGGATTACGGAGCCTCGGTTCGATCCGTCGACACGCTCACGCTGAAGTCGTCGACGACGGCAAAGGCCTGTGTGCCCTCGTGTGGCTCCGCAAAGGTCTGCAGCTGCAGTCGCGGCCGCGGCCCAAGCTCGAACCGCCGCGCGGTCGCGATCTCCTTGCCGTTGACCATCACCGTGCAGACGGTGCCGCCATGCAGAGCATGGCCCTGCGGCGTGTCGTCGATCGTGACCACCACCTGGAAGGGGCCGACCGCCGGCTCGCCCCGGGCAAACACGTAGCCCTGGTTGGCCGGCTCACCGTCAACCCGGAACCCGACCTGCCAATCGGGCGAGATGAGCACCGCGCACGACGCGATTGAGTCAAACGCACGTGGCAGTTCACCGGTGCCGTCGTCGACCACCAGTGCCAGCCAGCGCTGTGATTCATTGGTGCCCTCCTCCGGCAGCGTCACCTTGAAGGAGATCGTGGACCGCCGGCCGGCGAGCGCTGACCAATCGTGGTCGAGAACCGACCGTACAAACGGTTCCGTGCGTTTTGGCGGCGCAGCGATCGGGATCCAGACCGCCCCGTCGCGGACGATACTGGCATAGCCTTCGTCATGGTCGATCCGTCGCAGCGGCTTCGACTCACCGCCGCCAAAATGATCGATGACAAGCGGCTCCTGCGTCGGCACGGGCGTGGGTTCGGCTGCCATGAGCCGCGAGCCAAACCCCTGCGTCATCCGCAGCGGAGCATCGTGATGGGCCCGCGTGTGGCCGCTGGCGACATCGACCTCGCCATCGATCACGAACACATCGGTCCGGCCGGTGGCATCGACGCCCACGGTGAACTCGGTGCCGAGGTCGACGATTTCACCCGATGGCGAGACCACGGTGAAGCCATGGGCCGACGGTGGCACATACGGCGTAATCTGGCCACTTCTCAAAAAGACGCGGTCAGCTGAGAGGATCTCGATCTCGGTCGGGGCATGGACCGCGACGATCGCGCCCGAGGCAAACGTGATCTGGGCCGATCCTTCCGCCAGCCGGAGCGGGCCGCTGGCGACATGGTTGCCCTGGGCGTCGAACGGCTCCCCTTCCCAACGGGCGTGGTCGTCGTCGGTGAGCGTGGCCACCTGCTCGCCAGCCGGCATGACGACGCGAATGACCTGCCGCGCCGGCTCGCGCTGGCTCGACAGCCACGCGGGGAGGGCCACGATCATCAGTGCCGCAAGCAGCCCGGCAGCCAGTTTTATCGGCATCGGCAGCGCAGACCGGCCGGCCCGCACCGGCTCTGGCTCTGGCTGGATCTGCACCGAGCTTGTGTCGCCAGCGACCAACTCCCAGGCGAGGATCGACTCGGCCCGCATGAAGCCACGGAAGGCATCGCGGGCCGCTGGATCAGCAAGGAGCAGCCGCTCAAGGTCGGCCTGTCCATCGGCAGAGAGCACACCGTCCACGAGCGCGGAGGCCAGTCGCAGAACCTCGGCGCGGTTCTGCGCTGCCGCGGCTGGCTGCGTGTTGTGGTTCGAAGGCGTGGTCATCACATTCGGGCCTGTCGTGATTGGTCAGACGGTAGGTTCGACGAGTTTGCGTTCCACGCATTCCCGCAGCAGTTCGCGGATGCGATGGAACAGCTGGGCCATGGCGTTGGCATTGCGGCCGAGCGCCATGCCGATGTCGGTGAGCGAACGGCCAGATTCGTACCGCTGGGCGAGCACGTCGCGGTGCCGCGGCGAAAGGTCGTCCACGCACGACACGAGCAAGAGCCTGTGCTGCTCAAATTCTTCCGCAGCCCGCCGGCCGGCGGCCCGCTCCTTTTCGATCGTCTCCGTGGCCAGGAGTTCGAGCACGGCCGCGTCGAGTTTGACCCGGTACCGCTTGGACGCGTCGCGGAATTTCAGCACCTTGTAATAGGCCACCCGGCAGGCCCAGGCCACGAAGTCGGTGCCCGCCTCGAATCGCTCCGCCTGCTCCCACAGCGCAAGGTTCGTCTCCTGAAGCACCTCGTCGGCATCGGTCCGGTCGATCACGAGCGTGCAGATGAACGCATAGAGCCGCCGCTGCGAGGCAGTGAGCAGAGCCACGAATTCATTGCTGTCGAGCGAGGGCATTGGTCACGGACTGAGGGTGGAACCATCTGCCCTGTTTGCGATCGCATTCCAGACCGTGATCGAGATCGATTCGCTGATGAACTGCGTCGAGCCGTCACCAAAAGCCAGCGACAGCCCGCCGATGTGGAAGGAATAGGGGGAGGATTGTGACCAGTCGTTCGAGGCGAGAACCGTGTTCGGGCCGTTCTCCATTCGGGTGAGTGGGCCGTAGTTAACGCCCTTGAAGTTCCAGTACCAAGAATTGTTAGGGTCTGTTACAGCGGGCGCGTTCGTTCTGCACTGACGAAAGCCTGATGTACCGGGGGTGTAGCTCACCGGGTTATATCCGAGTTTTTCACAGATCATCACCGTCTTCGACAGTCCATCGGACACGTCCTTCCCCTTACACCCCCCAGGATTCTCATTCGCATCGACGCCGTAGAATATGCCATTCGCAGAGGTCGTGGGCGGTCGCCAGCAAGGGATATTCGAGAGCCCGCCAGAGCCGCCGTAGTGAATAATGCTGCCCCAGTTGCCTGTGATATTCTGCACTGGATTCGTCGGGCACGCAGCGAAGCTAAACACCGCTGGCGTGCGGAGAACGGCCGCGTTGGGCGAAGCGGTCGCGGATTTGGTAAAGTCGAGCTTTGCATACTCGGCTGACTGCTCAATGTACGGCATAATCTCGATGATCCACGACCGAGCGTCTGACGCAAACGCGTCGTAACCCGTTGGTGCCTGACCGTCGCCACAACTGAAGTACTGTGTTGGGTTGACCCGCGAAAGCTGATGCTTCTGTCCCGGCGGAAAGGTCCGTTTTGCCGACTCATAGTTCTGGCACGCGAGTGCCTGCTGCTTGATCTTCGACTGACAGGTCGAAAGCCGCGCGGCTTCGCGGGCCGACTGCACCGCTGGCAGGAGCAGGCCGACAAGCGTGCCGATGATGGCGATCACGACCAGAAGTTCGACGAGCGTAAATGCCTTTGCCAGGCGTGCCGGCCGCGATGCTGACGTTGTGGCGGCAGTCTGCTTGTGTTGTGCCATGAAAAGAGCTCCTGAATTCACGAAATGATGACGTGCGAAAAGATGAAAGAAATAAAGAAAAACAGCTTGAAGAAATGCAGATCAGCGATCGTTACTTTGTGATCTCAAAATCCAACACGTTGGCCTTGCCCTCCGCGACGGTGGCGGTCCATGCGGAGGTTTCCGCTTGCAGGAACTTTTTCGGAATCTGCGGCACAGTGCCCGCTGCGGGCTCGCGCTGCGGAGCTTGCACGACCACCTCGCCATTGACGACGACGGGGACGGGGGTAGGCGTCTGATCCTGAAGGGGCAACGTCAGGTACACCCGATGGTTGCCCACCATTGCACCCACGTTTTGCCCGGGCCCGCGCAGCGAATAGCTGCCGTCGCTCTGCAAGACGCCGGTGCTCATCGGGCCACTGGTGCCCTTTGACTCGTCGGGAAAAAAGTGAATCGTGCCTGCCGCCAGCGGCTGGCCGTTGACAACGACTCGGCCCGTCACCGGAGCGAACGAAACCCCCGCTGGCCTGCCGCAGCCAAGCGTCGCCGCCGCGACCACCGCGCAGCCGCCCAGCCAGTGACAAAGCCGCGAAGCCGGAGTCCGCCTCATCGCTGGACCGGCCATCGAGACCACGGTTATCGAGGGAACGGAACGCCCCTGAACCTTCAGAAAGTCCATGAAAACCCTCTTTTCCAACACCGAACGGTCAGCTAGACCGTGACGGAGCGAAAACCCCCGCGGAAGAAAACCGCCTGATCCGGAAAAGCTTACGCCACCGAAGCAATTTTTTTCGTTAGCCGCCGTCGAGCGGCTGCTCCGTGTCTGAATCCGCGTAATGTTTCGGGGACGTGCGGGTTTTCTTCGTGGCCAACCCGGCCCAGTGCGACCGCCACCTGCGGTCCCCTCAAGCAGGCTGCCCCGCCGTGAAGCGTTGCCCAGGCTTTTCCTGCAGACACCGTCGCCGGCCCTCCCTGCTGCGGCGGTCTCTCTCGCGGTGCCTAGTGACCGCTGCACTTGTCTGGGGTCTGGGCTGGCCTTCAGGCGGGGGTATGGGCTGGGGCATGGCTACCGCCGTGGCAGCGGCAGCCACAGCGGAAGTGAACTCGAGCCATCGAGCGTTCTTCGCGTCGCACTGCATGAAGTGCCACTCTGAAAAGACCCAAGAGGGCGGCATCCGGCTCGACGACTTGCCACTTGCCATCACCACGATCGAGACGGCCGAGCGGTGGCAGAAGGTGCTTGGCGTCCTCAATGCCGGCGAGATGCCCCCCGCAGAAGAGCCGCAGCCCAAGCCCGACGCCAAACTTGAGTTTCTCGCCGATCTCTCGCAGGCCCTCGCCGCCGCCCGCAAGGCGATCGGTGACCAGGGCCAGGTCTCGCTCGTCCGCCGGCTCAACCGCCGCGAGTATCGCCACACGCTCCGCGACCTGCTCGGCGTCGAGGTCGACACATCGAGCCTGCCCGCCGACACAGGCACTGGCTCCTTCGACACGATCGGCTCGGGGCTTTTCATGTCGAGCGACCAGCTCGAGCAGTATCTCGCGATCGGCCGCACGGCGATCGCGGCCGCGGCCTCCGACTGGCCAAAGCCTGGCGACACCAAGCCTGAGCGGAAGACCGAACGTCGGGAGGTGGAGACAGCGGCCCGCAAGCAGATCGAAGGCCTGCTCAATGGCTACTTCCTCGGCGGCTTTCGCAAGGCGAAGGAATGGGAGGCGGCGGGTGCCGATCCCGACAAGACGAAGGACTTCGGCTTTCCCGACAAGCATGAGGCGAAGTTCCGCATCCAGGCGTACGAAAACCACGGCCCCTATCTCGAACACTTCCTGGCGGCTCCGCATTCGGACAAGGGTGCCTGGCTGATGTACGCCGCCAACAACCATCACGACACCGAAGCGATCACGATCCCGCCTGCCGCCCCACCCGGCAACTATCTGCTCCGACTGCGGGTGGCGGCCGCCGCCGACGCGCCGCAGGTGAGGCGGTTTTTAGAGATGGGAACCAAGGGGAGTAAGGACGACCCGCGGAGCGATTTTGAGACGATCGAGGCCTTTCAGGTGACGGGCACGATCGATCAGCCGCAGCTCCTCGAGATACCCGTGCGGGTGACGGCTTCCGGACCACGCACCTGGTACTTCCGCGAAAAGCGCTACAACGACGGCCACGCCGACCACTTCCAGAACTCGCTCGACAAAACGAAAAACGGCGTCGGTCGCGACCTCGCCCTCTGGATCGACTGGGTCGAGTGGGACGGACCGGTGCCTAGCGGCACGCCGTCGGTAGTCTACGAGCAGGTGTTTGGCGGCCTTGCGAAGAAGGGGCCGGAGGGGCAGATCGTCCGCACGATTCTCCGCCGGTTCGGCAAGCTGGCCTTCCGCGGTGCCACGCCTGCGAACGATTTTCTCGATCGGCTGGTCACCGTCTACGAAACGCGGCGGAAGGCGGGCGACGAACCGCTCGTGGCCATCCGTGAGCCAATGGCGGTGATGCTCGCGTCGCCTGGATTCCTCTACCTAGCCGATCCGCTCGCGGCACAGCCAGACACCGAACGAGACGGTGACCGGAATGACGGCAGGAATGACAACCGGGACGATGACGATGACCAAAACACGCGGCGGCTCTCCAGTCGCGAGCTCGCCACGCGGCTGGCCTACTTCCTCTGGGCTGCGCCGCCCGACGCGAAGCTGCTGGCGCTTGCCGCCTCGGGCGAACTCCGCAAGCCTGCGGTGCTGGCTGCGGAGGTCGACCGGATGATCGCCGACGAGAAGTCACACGACTTCGCCGCGGGCTTCACCCACCAGTGGCTCGGCCTCGACCGGCTCGACTTCTTCCGGTTTGACCACCAGCTCTATCCCGACTTCGACGAGAGCACCCGCGAGGCGGCCAAACGCGAGGTCTACGAGACCTTTCATAGGCTGCTGGCGGACAACCGCGATGCACGACAGCTTCTCAAGAGCGACGACGTCGTCGTCAACGGGCTGCTGGCGACCTACTACGGCCTCGACGACGCCGGCACGCCCGTGACCGGCGACGCGTTTCGCGTTGTAAAACTCGACCCCAAGAGTCCGCGGGGCGGCCTGCTCGGCATGGCGGCGATCCTTGCCATGGGGAGCAATGGCGAACGGACGAGCCCCGTCGAGCGCGGTGCCTGGGTGCTCCGCAAGCTATTGAACAATCCGCCGCCACCGGCGCCGCCAAACATCCCGCAGCTGGCCCGATTGGAATCGAAGCCGGTCACCACCCGCGAGCGGCTCCGGATGCACCAAGAACAACCGCAGTGTGCCCAGTGCCACCGCTCGATCGACCCGATCGGCATGGGGCTCGAGAATTTCGACGCCGCCGGCCGCTGGCGGACCGAGGAAAAGTTCTATGGCCGCGGCTGGGTCGTCAAGGACAAGGTCGCCGGGAAGGTCGTCCAGCAATCGTGGCCGATCGAGCCGGCCGGGGCGTTCCACAACGGCCCGTCATTCCGCGACTTCTACGAACTCCGCGATGAGATCGCCACCGCCCACGGCGATGCCTTCGTCCGCGGTCTCATCGAAAACCTGTTCGCGTATGCGATCGGTCGGCCGGTCAGCTTCGCCGATGCCGAGGCGATCGAGGCCATGTCCCAGTCCGCTGCCCGCGACGGCGGCCTCAAGTCAATCGTCCAACGACTGGTCGCCAGCGAGGAGTTTCAGACGAAATGAACCACGCACTATCCATGAGCCGTCGCACCGTCTTGCAAGCTGCCGGCTCCGCCGTCGCGCTGCCGTTCTTCGACTCGCTGGGCTTTGGCCGTCGGGCCACGGCAGCTCCCGCTGCCGCTCGGCCCAAGCGAATGGTGTTCCTCGGCTTCGGCTGGGGCGTGACCAACGAGACCTGGTTTCCCGACGGGAAACAAACGGGCAAGGACTATACGCTGCCAGAGGGACTGAAAGCTCTCGAGCGGCACCGCGACCAGTTCACGGTGATCCAGGGGCTCTCCAATAAGTTCGCAAACGAAGCCCACTGGGGGAGCACGTTCTGGCTCACCGGTGCCAACCGCTACGGCGAGCCTGGCAAGAGCTTTTCGAACTCCGTATCCGCCGACCAGGTGGCTGCCGCGGCATGGGGCGACCAGACGCGTTTCGCTTCGCTTCAGTTCGGCACGCTCGACGCGGGAAACTCGGGCCACGGGCCGGGGCTGTCGCTGGCCTGGGATTCCCGCGGTCGCCCGCTGGCCGGCCTCGACACGCCAGTGCTCGCCTTCCACCGGCTCTTCTCCGCTGAAGGCACGTCGCTTGAGGAACGGCAGGCGGCCCTGACCGCCGAACAGAGCGTGCTCGACGCCGTCCGGGCCGATGCGTCGCGGGTGCGGCGGGGTCTGTCGGCGGCCGACACCGACAAACTCGACGAATACCTCCAGTCGATTCGCGACATCGAGACGAGGCTCGCCAAGGAGAAACAGTGGCTGACCGTGCCCAAGCCCGCGCCGGCCGGCGGCCTCGGCGCCCCCAAAGAGGGCGTCGCCGGCAAAGACGAGATCAAGGTGATGTACGACATCCTGGTCGCCGCGCTCCAGACCGACTCCACGCGGGTGATCACCTACCGGCAGCCAGTCGGCACGCTGCTCAAGGGTCTGGGCATCAATGTCGCCCCACACGACATGAGCCACTACCAGCCCGGCGAGCGGATGGACGCCTCGAAGAAGCGTGACGCCACGCAGAGCGAACTGCTCGCCGGCCTGCTCGACAGGCTCGCCGCGGTGAAAGAGTCCGATGGCACGAGCCTCTTGGACAACACCACGCTCGTCTACGGCAGCAACATCCGCTCGATTCACTACCTCGACAACTGCCCCACGCTCGTCGCCGGCGGCGGCTCCGGCATCAGGCTCGGCGAGCACGTGGTCGTGCCCGACAAGACGCCGCTGGCGAACCTCTGGCTCACGCTCCTCAACGGCGCAGGCGTCAAAGCCGAGTCGCACGGCGACAGCACGGGGGTCGTCAAAGACCTGTTTACCTGAAACGATCCTTTGCCTTTTCCATCCAAGCCCGACGCGCCAGCGAGGGAATCCTGGACTGATTTCTGGGTCATGGGTCGCATTCCCTTGCTGGCGCTGCGGGCTTCGATGGAGCACTTCAAACATTCATGAAAAACATTCCACTTCCTCGTGCTCCACAGAGTCAGTCTTGGTTCTGTGCGACGCTTCTCCTCATCGCCTGCGTGAGCGGCACGGCCGCCGCGCAAAGCGGCACGAAGGGCCGCGTGCTGATCAGTGAAGACTTCAGCTCCAGCACCGTCGACAAGAAGAACTTTTCCAACACCTCGTGGGATGTCCCGGACACGTGGCAGCTCAAGAACGGCGGCCTCGAATGCATCTATGACCCCAAGCAGCATCCGGGGAAGGCCCACGGCAAGTCGATCGACCCGAAGTTTAAGGCCCGCGACGTGCGGGTGTCGTACCGCGTCAAGTTCGGCGGCGAGGCGGCCCGCATGGTGATGATCATCAACGCGGGCTTTCCGCCGGTGAAAACGGGCCTGCCGGTCTGGCACATCGCCGACGTCACGACCCGGCTGCCGCGGAATCCAAACGACGCGTGCATCGACATCTCCGAGCGGGATTTCACCCGCGATGAAAACGATCCGCGGAACACCAAAAAGAGCCGCGGACCGGCCGAGATCTTCAAGCCTCTGGGGGCCTACGAGATCCGTGGCGTCAACTGCAAGGCACACGCGGCGCTCGAGCCCGGCCGATGGACGACGTTCGTGGTCGAAAGTGTGGGCACGGAATGGACGCTCTGGATCGATGGCAAGAAAACACTCTCCCAGACCCACAAGCACGCCGACTGCGACAAGGAGTCGATCAACTTCATCGCATTCGGCCCGCTCATGTTGGACGACATCGTGGTCGAGGAGCTACCGCGAGAGTGAGACGGCACCGGCTTGCAGCGGCTTGAGCCGGCCCACCACCGCGAGCGTGGGAACCTCCACCAACCGGTGCAGGAGCACCGCCGCCACGAGGCTGGCCGCGACCGCCGCCACGAGGCTCGGCCATGAGGCCGCTGCCGTGTCGCCGCCGATCCCCCGCGCCACGCTCGTCACCGCCCAGATCGTCGGATAGTGGACGAGGAACAGGGAGTAGGAGATGCGTCCCAGCCAGCCCAGCAGGGGCAGGGAGTCGGCAGGGGATGCGCCTGAGGGCTGCCGCCGCGCCAAGAGATAGATCGCGACGCCGGCGACGAGTGCCACGGCGAGCTGCGGACGACTCTGCACGACGGCTGTGCCGGCGGCGACGGCGAACGACGCCACATAGGCCCAGAAGATCGCCGGCGGGATTCGGCCCGCGACGGCGAGTCCGGCGAGCGTCCCGAGGAACACGATCCCGAAGAAGTAGGTCGCGTAGATCTCATGCGCGACCGCACCGTTCCACACGAAAAGCGAGAGGACCGCCACCAGCATTGGCAGTCCAACGGCTGCGAACCCCTCAGCAAGACGGGATGGGGCGGAACGAGACAGGCCTGACATCTGCCGCAGGATCGCATCCTGCACGATGATCAACAGGGACAATACCGCGTTGCACTGCAAGTCGATGGATAGGTACCAGAAGCCCGCCAGCAGACTCGGATAGCCGAGCACGTCCTGCAGGAAGGCGACGTGCGCGAGCACACCCGGAGCAGAGATTTCGTCGAAGAGCGGAAACGCGGCCCACGACGGCGGCACGATCGCGTAGAGCACGATCGCGAACAGGAGCGTCGCCACCGCCGGCAACGCCAGCCGAAGATAGCGGACGAGCAGAAGTCGCCCCAGATCGGCGGCCTCCGGCGTCGCACGGGCCAGCGACACACCACCGACAAAGCCGCTGATCACGAGGAACACCTGCGTGGCCAGACCGCCATACCACCAGACGATGTGGTGAATCACGGGCAAGGCCGCCAGCGTTTCATCGGTCCGCGGGACGTAGGTGAGAAGGTGGTGGGCCAGAATGACAAGCGAGGCCACGCCACGGATCGCGTCGATGAAGGGAAACGCGCGGCGGTCGGCGGTCGGCGGGGCGGGCAACCGTGTCGGGTGATGTGGCATGCGTGCCAAAAGTTTCCGGAAAGGACGGCTCCGCCTGAGAAGCTTTCCCTGACAATACTGCCCCAGAAGCCCCATCCCCGCAAAAGCACAGCCCTATCAACGGCATTTTGATGACACCATCCCGTGACTCTTGGCCATCCCACCACTGGCATTTCGGACGCGAGCGAGCCATAGTCGGTTCATGCGTCCCAGCGATCTCCCCTCCGTCTGCTGTCTGAACCTCGTCATCGGCATCCTGCTGGCAGCCCTGCCGTTGTTTTCCCTGACGCTGGCGGCCCAGCCACCGGAAGCGGAGCCGCTGCCCTGGCAGCCCGACTATGCCGCGGCCGTCGCCAAAGCGCAGGCGCAGCACCAGCACGTGGTCGTGCTGCTCGCCGCGCCAGATTCCGAGCCCTGCCGCAGACTGGAAACGGAGGCCCTGACCGCACCTTTGATCCGCGAGGGACTGGCCGACATGGTCTGGGTGCGGGCGGAGAACGATGCGTCGCTCGAAGAACAACTCGGGACGAACGAACGTCCGACGCTGGCCTTCGTGAATCCGTTCACCGGCGGCGTGCTCCATCGGGTCACGGGCGAGAAGACCGTTGAGCTTCTCGCGCGGGAGATCGTGCATGCGCGGAGGGCGATCGGCATCGACCTCACGGCAGGGCTCAAGGAAGTGGCGGCGCGGATGTTTTCGCTGGACGGCGAGCGGGCCGAGAAACTGGTCGAGTCCGGCGATGCCGACGCCCTCCTCGCCCTGCTCTCACCGGCAGCCGCGGACGACTCACGGCAGGCCAACTATCTCATCGCGAGCGTCAGCCTGCCGGACGGCATGGTGCCGGACGACGTGCGTTTTCTGGCCGGAGTTGACTGTCTCGGCAACGCAGAGACAAACGACGACCTGCTGGCCGAGTCGCTGGTCGTCGGACGGCCACCCGAACTGGCGGAGTCGTGCAGCGAATACGGCATCCCTGCCTCCGGGCTCGTGCTCGTGCCCGTCGACCGCACGGGTGAACCGGCGGTGGCGGTGCGGATCACGGCCCCCGGCTGCCGGCTCGTGAGCGATACGGTTCGTTTCGAACCGTCCGCACCGGGAACCGCCGTGCAGGTCCGCCGCTACGATCTGCGGCCGCTGGCCGACACCGACGCGGCGAGGCTCACCGGCCGCGTGCAGAAGCCCGACGGCTCGCCAGTCGCCGCGGCGATTGTCCGGATCGATGACTGGTGGACCACCGCCACCGAGGATGACGGCGTTCCCACGCCGGCAGTCGTCCGCACCGATGCCGATGGCCGGTTTACATTTCCGAAGGTCTCACCGGGACGGTGGCTCGTGCGGGCGGAGAGTCCCGGCGGCGAACGCGAGCAGTTTGTCGACCTGGAGCCGGGCGAAAACACTCCGTGCGAACTCACGCTCCGGGCCGTCACCACCGTGGGCCTGCGGTGGACGCTGCAGACCCGCGAACTGTCACAGGACCTGATAGGCCAGGGCACGCAGACCGGTGAGGCGTTCTTCAGTGTCACGAGCAGCCGGATCTCGCTGGCTCGGGGCATGCGGCTGCGTACGGGCGAGGCCTGCGATCTGATGCTGGCCCAGACGCCCATCGACGACGACAGCCTGCCCGAGCAGACGCGACAGGACCTCGCCGCCCTGCCGGCCGGTACCCCCGTCTGGTATCTCGTCGATACGGCCTATACGGCCGAGTTCGTGCCGCTCTCCGGGCTGCACCGCGAGCCACGACCCTTCGCCGAGATCACGTCGGTCTCTGCCGGTGATCCGCTCCCCGATCAGGAATGGGAGATCATCGGTCCGATCCTCCCGCAGGCCGTGGCTGCCGCGCGGGAGCGTGGAAACTATTTCGAGCTTGTCCGCGGCGAGCCGGTTCGCTCTGGCGACGTGTTCACGCTGCGGTGCACCACGAGCAACTGCTTCGCCAAGCTCGAGGTGACCGACGTGACGATCGTCACGCCGGAATCTCGATGACCGCCTTGATCACGCCGCTGGTTGTCTCGAGCAGCCTCGGAAACTGCTGAATCGTGTCGACAAACGGCACCCGGTGGGTGATCCACGGCCCCGTGTCGATCGTTCCTGCTTCGATCAGTCCGATGATGCGGGCAAAATCGCGGGAGAGGGCGTTGCGGCTGGCAAGGAGCGAGAGTTCGCGGCGATGCATCACAGGTGCGTGCGGAAACACGAGATCGCTCTGCGTGATCCCGACGTAGACGAGCCGCCCGCCGAAGCTGCAGAGCTTGAGGCTGTTGGCCATACTCACGGCGCTGCCGGTCGCATCGACGACGACGTCACACATCCTGCCGTCGGTGAGCCCCGCAATGGCCTGCTCGTCGGAAGCATCCCCTTTGGCGACGAGCGTATCGGCCACGCCCATTTTCTCGCGGACAAAAGCCAGTCGGCTCTCGACCATGTCCATCACGATCACCCGTGCCCCCGACAGCTTGGCAAACTCGAGGGCCGAGAGGCCGATCGGCCCGGCGCCGATGATGAGCACGTTCTCCCCTGGCTTGGGATCAGCGCGGTCGATCGCATGGCAGCCGATGGCGAGCGTCTCGACGAGCGCGTTCTCTGCATGGGAGAGCTTCGGTGAGGGATGGAGCTTTCGCGCCGGCACCGTGAACAGTGGCCGCAGGCCGCCGTCGCAGTGCACGCCGAGCGTCTGATGGTGTTCGCAGCAGTTGGTCAGCCCACGCTGGCAGGAATAACACTCCTGGCAGTTGATGTAGGGCTCAACGCAGCAGCGGTCTCCTGGCTTGACGTTCGTGACGCCCGGGCCGACGGCCACCACCTCGACCCCCAGTTCATGACCCGGAATCCGCGGGTAGCTGAAGAAGGGCATCTTGCCCAAGTAGCCGCCGTAGTCGGTGCCGCAGATCCCGACGGCATGCACGCGGACGACCGCCTCACCGGCCTGCGGTGCCCCCGGCTCCGGCGTGTCGATGAACCGAAACTCCTTGGGCTTTTCCAGTAGCAACGCCTGCATCTGCCTCACTCCTTCGTATCGAGTCCGTAGAACCGTGTGGCGGTGCCGCCCCAGATCGCTGCCTGTTCGACCGCTGAGAGCGTGGCACAAACATCCCTGACGATGCCCGCCACTTCGGCGTAGTCGGCGGCGAGAAGGCAGACCGGCCAGTCGCTGCCAAACATGAGTCGCCCGGGACCAAACGCCGACAGGGCGATGTCGAGATAGGCCGCGAAGTCGTTCGGTCGCCACTGCCGCCAGGCCGCCTCTGTCACGAGTCCCGAGAGCTTGCAACAGACGTTTTCATGTCGGGCCAGGGCCGCAAGGTCGTGCCGCCATGAGTGCCTGTCAGCGGGCTTCGTCCACGTCTTGATCCGCGGCTTGGCCAGGTGATCGAGCACGAACGGCTGCTCGGGCAGGCTTGCCACCAGTTCGACAGCCGCCGGCAGCTGCGGGGGATAGAGCAGCAGGTCGTAGGTGAGCCCGAGTGGGGCGAGGTGCCGCAGGCCCGCCACAAACTCCTCGCCCAGGAGAAACCGCGGATC
>CANHCU010000054.1 GCA_947459185.1 Planctomycetaceae bacterium
ACGTCTGGCTATCGAGTCCAGTTCGGCGGTCAGGTGACGTGGGAGCCGGAGCAGGAGAACATCGCCAATCCCAAGGACCTTCGGCGGATCGACAGATTCGCACAGTTCGCCATTGCCTCGGCTCTCGATGCGGTGGCCGATTCGGGGCTCGAGTTCTCAAAAGAGGATCCTTACCGCTGCGGCGTGGCGATCGGCTCCGGGATCGGCGGGCTCAACGAGTTTGAGGCCCAGCACGAGCGACTTCACACCAAGGGCATCGACAAGGTCTCCCCCTTCTTCATCCCGAAACTTCTGCTGAACACCGCCAGCGGGCATGTCTCGACATTGTTCGGGGCCAAGGGGGTGAACATCGCCGCAGCGACCGCCTGCGCCAGCGCTGCCAACTCGATCGGCAGCGCCCTGCGAGCCATCCAATACGGCGATGCCGACGTGATGCTGACAGGCGGCAGCGAGGCCGCGTTGACCCCGATGGGGTTGGCGGGCTTCCAAAACATGCGTGCCCTCTCGTTTCGCAGCGACGCCCCGCAGCAGGCGAGCCGGCCATTCGACGTCGATCGCGACGGTTTCGTGCTCGCAGAAGGTGCCGGGGTGGTCGTGCTCGAGGAACTGGAGCATGCCCGCCGGCGCGGGGCCCGCATCTATGGCGAACTCAAGGGCTACGGGGCCAGCGGCGACGCGGGGCACATCACGCAGCCTGACGAGGAAGGGCTGGGGGCATCGCGCGCGATGACCATGGCCCTTCGAGACGCCGGGCTCGACACCACCGCCATCGACTACATCAACGCCCACGGCACGAGCACCCCGCTCGGCGATGCGGCCGAGACGGCCGCCGTGAAGCGTGTCTTCGGACCTCATGCGAAGCGGCTCGCGCTCTCCAGCACGAAGAGCCAACTGGGGCACACGCTCGGCGCCAGCGGTGGCATCGAATTGGTGGTGTGTGCGCTCGCCCTCGAACGCGACGTGATCCCCCCCACCATCAACCTCGACACGCCCGACCCAGCCTGCGACCTCGACTACACGCCCAAGGTCGCCCGCGAGGCGCGGCTCCGGGCCACGATGTCAAACAACTTCGGCTTCGGTGGCCACAATGCCTCGCTCATTCTGAGCCGGCTGGACTGACGTCGCCGGCACCCAACTGTCCGCCCGCAGGTCAGCCGGGATTCCCGCTGATCGCTGCACGGTTTTGCCCCGTCGCCGACGCATTCCGTAGCATTCGCCCGGTGTTTTTTCCGGGGCAGCCACACGTCGTCATGATGGTCATACATGTCATGCAGGTCATGGACGACATGCGGGTCATGAAGGTCATGAAGGTCATGGAGTCATGGAGGGCGACATGAAAAGCCTGAACTGGAACGGAATGATCCAGACGCTGGTGCTCGTCCGCCTGGGACAAGAACTCGGCACCGACTCCCGTATTGCGCGGGCAGTGCACGATCTGTTCGATGCGGTGCTGACTGTCCTGCGGTGAGCCAGCGAAAAAAGGTGCCTGGCACCTGTTTCCCTTTTCTCTCCCGAGACTATCAGTCCGGCAGGTGAAAGAAGCCGATCCCGAGAATCAGATAGACGGCCAGGAGGAGAACTCCCTCGAACCAGTTTGCCTTGCCGTCTTGGATCAACTCGCGGGTGATCATCGTGGCGAGCACGATCGCCACCACCTCGAAGGATGTGAACGCCAGATCCATCGGCTGTCCGAGCAGACGGCCCGCGAAGACGAGCAACGGAGCCACGAGCAGCATCAGTTGGATCGACGAGCCGACCTTCGCGCTCAGCACGAGCGACGGCCGCCCCTGCCGGGCAAAGTGGCAGCTGGCAAGAACCTCCCCGATGCTGCCGATGCCGCCGAGCAGTACGAGGCCACTGAACGTGTTCGAGAGCCCAAGATGCCTCGCGGTGGGCTCGAGGGCCTCCGAAAGCAGTTCGCTCATGAGGCCCAGAAATGCCGCCGCTACGACCAGCGTCGCAAGGCTGCCCCACAGCGGGGAGTCTGGATGCTCATCGTCGAATGCCTCGTCAACCGTGAGCCCGGTTCCACCACCGCGCGAAAACAACGTCACCGCCACGTTCATGCCGTAGAGCGCCACAAGCACGACGGACATCTCCAAGGAGAGGTCGCGGGTGCCGTCGGGCGTGCCGAGATTGAAGACGGCCGGCACGATGAAGCCAAACGCACAGATCATCAGCATCGACGCGCTGACCCGCAGCCGCCGCGAGCCGAACTGCTGCTCGCCATGCCGCAGGCCGCCGACAACGAGCGCCAGCCCGAGGCTGACCAGCAGATTGGCAAGGATCGCTCCGGTGAGCGATGCGCCAAACACGATCGTCGGATGGGCGCCGTGTTTTCCATCTGTCTGCTAGCAGATTCGGGGCAACTGTTCGCCGATCGGCATCGGGATCACGCGAGTGCCGCCGACCGCGGTCCGCATCACCACTAGCTTTGGATGCTTTTCCACGACCCTGCCGAGCGCGACGGCCTGCCTGCCATATTCGTGCGCCCGCATCGCGGTCAGCACCCGCTCGGCCGCCTCCGCCGGCACGATAGCCAGCAGTTTGCCCTCGTTGGCCACGAGCAGCGGATCGAGGCCGAGGATCTCGCAGGCGCCGGCCACCTGGGCGTGCACCGGCACGGCCGCCTCGTCGATCTCGATACCACATGCCGCAAAGCCCGCGATCTCGTTGAGGCTCGTGGCCACGCCGCCGCGGGTGGGATCGCGGAGCAATCGGATCTCGGGGCACACCTCCAGCATCGCCGCGACGAGTCCGTGCAGCGGCGCCGTGTCGCTCTCTATTCGAGACTCAAATGCCAGCCCCTCACGGACGCTCATGATCGCCATGCCATGGTCGCCGATCATGCCGCTCAGGAGCACGACATCGCCGGCGCGGATCGGCGCGGCCCCAACCGCCACGCCCGGCGGCACGACGCCGAGCCCGGCGGTGTTGATGTAGACGCCGTCGCCGTGGCCGCGTTCCACCACCTTCGTGTCGCCCGTCACGATCCGCACGCCCGCCACGCGGGCCGCCTTCGCCATCGCATCGACGACGGCCCCCAGTTCGGCCACCGGAAACCCCTCCTCGATGATGAATCCAGCGGTCAGGCAGAGCGGCTTGGCCCCACTCATCGCCAGATCATTCACCGTGCCGTTGACGGCGAGATCGCCGATCGAGCCGCCCGGAAAAAAGAGTGGCCGCACGACGTAGGAATCAGTCGAGATCGCGAGGCGTCCGCCCCCGGCGAGTTCCCCGGCCACGTCGAGCACGGCCGAATCACCGAGCCGATCGAGCAGCGGATTCGAGAAGGCGGGCAGAAAGATCCCCTCGATGAGTTCGTGTGACAGCGTCCCACCGCCTCCATGCCCGAGGATCACATGCGGATAATCCCGCAACGGCGCCGGGCATGTGAAGTGTGAGAAATCGGGATTGAAGGACTGCGTATTCATGTCGGGAACTCATGCCGTTCCTGAGCCTTGCGAGATTTGCAGAAACCGTCCCGCATTGTAATAGGCCGCGCAGGCGCCCTCTCCCGACACCATCGTGGCGCCGAGCGGCCTGCGTGGCGTGCACTCCTTCCCGAAGGCGGGGCACTGGTTCGGCTTGAGCGTGCCCTTGAGCACCTCGCCGCTTTGGCATAGCGGCGACTCCGTCGTCGTGATGCCGGTCACCGCAAAGCGTTCCTCGGCGTCGAAGCCCCGGTAGGCGGCGGAGAGCGACCAGCCGCTGTCGGGGATCGTGCCGATGCCGCGCCATGCGCGGTCGTGTGGCGTGAACACCTCGGCGATCACGGCCTGCGCCGCCTCGTTGCCCCGCTCGCTCACGACCCGCGCATAGGCGTTTTCCACCTCATGCCGCCCCTGCTCCAATTGGAGCACCGTGCGGCGGATGCCATCGAGCAGGTCGAGCGGTTCGAATCCCGTGATCACGATCGGCACACGGAACTGTTCGGCGAGCGGTGGATACTGCCAGGTTCCCATCACGCTGCAGACGTGGCCAGCCGCAAGGAAGGCCTGCACCCGGTTGCCTGGAGACCGCATGATCGCTTCTATGGCCGGCGGCACGAGCACGTGTGACACGAGCATCGAAAAGTTGCGGAGCCCCTCCTGCTTGGCGAGCTTTACAGCCATCGCGTTGGCCGGGGCGGTGGTCTCGAACCCGATCGCCAGAAACACCACTTCGCGATCGGGATGCTGCCGGGCGAGCTTCACGGCGTCGAGCGGCGAGTAGACGACGCGGACGTCGCCGCCACGGCCCTTGACCGCGAAGAGATTCTCGCGGGATCCTGGCACGCGGAGCATGTCGCCGAATGAGCAGAAGATCACCCGCGGATTGGCGGCGATCGCCAGCGCCCGGTCGATCACCTCCAGCGGCGTCACGCAGACCGGGCAGCCGGGGCCGTGGATCAGCTCCACCTCCGGCGGCAGCACCTGATCGATGCCGTTGCGGATGATCGAGTGCGTCTGGCCACCGCAGACCTCCATGATCGCCCACGGCCGCGCGACCACGCGAGCGATCTCGGCCACGAGCCGCCGAGCCTGCTCCGCGTCACGATATTCGGTGAGGTGCTTCATGTCGGATCAACCGGACGTCGGGTCAGGGAGTTCTGAGTCGCCCGCCCCGTCGCCCGCGCGGAGCTCCTCAAGCCCCTCCTCCTGAAGCCCCTCATCCAAGAGTCCGAGTTCGGCAAACGTACGGAGCGTTGCCTGTGCCGAAGCCTCGTCGATCCTGCTGATCGCAAACCCCACGTGCACGATCGCGTAGTCGCCAACTGCAATCTCGGGCAGGTAGGCGAGGCAGATTTCCTTGACCACACCGCCGAAATTCACGCGGCCCATCCGCATGCCATGCTCGTCGTGGATCGACTCAACCTGTCCGGGTACGGCAAGACACATCAATCACCTCCACGTGCCGCGTCGCCCTTGATCTCGAACTCGCAGCGTTCCGGCGTGACTCGCGTCATGAGCCCGCCTCCGCCGGCCGTGCGCCAAGCCGCTCGAACAATCGATCAACAAGCTGATCGACCGCCCGATCGACCGCGGGGGAAAGCCCCTCGCCAACCTCGAACGTCTCCCCCTCGATGAGATAGGCCGTCACATTCGCGGGATACTCGTCCTTGAGCAGCCGCCGCCCGAGGGCGATCGCGTGATCCCAGCGAAAGGAGTGCATCGTGATGCCCGTCAGCGGCGGCAGATTCTCCACCTCGCTCCCGCGCACCTCGAAGACGGCGCCCGGCTCGCTGCCCGAAGTACAGGCGTCAACGACGATCACATGTTCGAAGCCCCGCATCTGGAAGGCCACGTCCATGCCGGCGGTGCCGCCATCAACGCACCGCACTCCCTCGGGTAGGCCGCGATCCGACATCCGGCGAATCAGCACCGGACCGGCGGCATCATCGCCGCGCAGCAGGTTGCCGCAGCCGATTACGAGGGTTCCCACATGTGCTTCCTCCCTAGAGCCCGAGTTTGACGAGCATCCCGCAGACCAGGATCGCCAGGCCCGCGAAGGCATGACTGAACCGGCTGAACTGCGGCAGATGCAGGAACGACATGCCGAATCGCATCACCATCACCGTCAGGGTCATCGTCGCCACGGTCGCGAACATGAAGGCGGCCACGACCGCAGCCACCGCCCACGGGCTCGCCTTCGCGGCTGGATACATCAGCAGCGGAATGAGCGGCTCGCACGGCCCGAACACGAACACGAGAAGGAGTAGCCACGGCGACCAGACGGAGGCAGTGGCCGTCCCTGATGCGGCGTCGCCTGCTCCAGCGCCATGCACGTGGACGTGAACATGAGCCGCGGGCATCTTCCGAACTGCCTGCATGATGCCCCATGTCAGATAGGCGAGCCCAAACGCGATCAGCATCCAGGCGGCCATGTCGCCGCGCAGCGACTCAAACGCTTCGAGCTTCATGACGACGACGCCCACCGTGAGGCCGAGAAGCCCGATCAGCACCGATCCGGCCACGTGGCAGAGACCGCAGCCCGTGGTAACCCAAAGTGTCTTGCGGGCCGACCAGTCGCCGGCCCGCGACATGGCGACAAACGGAATGAAGTGGTCGGGGCCGAGCAGCGTATGGACTACGCCAATCGACGCCGCCGTGAGGCTGAGAATGAGTGCTTCAGAAGACGGATTCATGACGCGGTCTCCTCCGCCGCCCCCTTGCGACCGGCAACTCTATCGGCCGGATGGCCCGACAGGGAAGCGGTGACGATCCTAGAATCAGCGAACCATCGAGAGTGGAAGCGAACGCAGGCCTGATATGCACGAACTGTCGATCGCTACCAGCATCGTTGACATCGCCTGGGAACAAGCCCGACAGCAGGGCGGCGGTCGGGTCACCGGTGTGACGTTGCGGATTGGCCGCCTTTCCTGCGTCCACGAAGACGCGCTCCGCTCTAGTTTCGATCTGGTCACGGAGGGCACGCCGCTGGCTGGCGCCTCACTGGCCGTGATCGAAGTGCCCGTGCGGATCTGGTGCGGTCCCTGTAACGCGGAGTTCGAACTGCCAGGCATCCAACGATTTGCCTGCCCGGCATGTGGACACTTGAGCGGCGACATCCGTGCCGGCCGAGAACTCGACCTCGAATCGATTCAGATCGCACCAGATCAGATCGCAGCCGACACCCCCGAAGCAAAGCAGCCGGAGCCATCATGATCGAGCCACGGATCCTCGAGGTGCGGACGAAGATCCTCAAGAAGAACGACGAACTGGCCCGCGCGATGCGTCGCGAGTTCGAGTCGCTCGGCCTGCTCGTCGTCAACATGGTATCGAGCCCCGGCACCGGCAAAACCTCGTTCCTCAGGGAGACACTCTCACGCCTGCGGGCCCGTGGCATTCCCGTGGCCGCCGTCGTAGGTGACCTCGAGACCGACAACGACGCTCGCCGGCTCGCGGAGAGCGGCGCTCCGGTCCGCCAGATCATGACCCACGGTCTCTGCCACCTCGAGGCCGACATGGTGCAGTCGCACCTCGCCGGCTGGAATCTTGCCGACCTCCACTATCTCTTCATCGAGAACGTCGGCAACCTCGTCTGCCCGACGAGCTGGGATCTCGGCGAATCGGTCCGGCTCGCCCTGCTGTCAGTGACGGAGGGGGAGGACAAGCCGCTCAAATATCCGGGGCTCTTCAACACCGCCGACATCGCCGCGATCACGAAGACCGACCTGGCGGCCGCCTGCGAGTTCAACCGTGAACTCGCGCGGGCCAACATCGAAGCGGTCCGGCCCGGCATGCGCATCATCGAGACCTCGGTGAAGACCGGCGCGGGCATCGACGAGTGGTTCGACTACCTCGCCGAGAAGCGTCGGGCGTTAGAGGCGCGGACCGCGTGAATCCCATCCAAGCCCGCAGCGCAAGCAAGGGCTTGCGGGTAGCCGCACACCACGGGCCGCCCATCGCGGTCTCCCTCGCTCACGCTTCGGGCTTGCATGGGACCGGCCACTCCCTACCCGCCCCTCGCGAGCACGGCCTGCCCGAGCGCCAGGCCACCGTCGTTTGCCGGAACCCGTTGATGCACGAGCACCTCGAAGCCCGCATGGTGCAGTTCGTCGATCGCCATCTGCACGAGCACCGCGTTCTGAAACACGCCGCCGGTCAGCCCGACGGTCTCGCCGGCCCCGGAAGCCCGCAGTTGCGTGCAGACCTCTGCGATCATCCGCGCAACCGCCACGTGAAACCGCCACGCTATTGCGTACGGCGGCACACCCGCAAGCGCATCGGCAGCAACAGACTGCACCACAGGCTGCCACCCTACCCGCCACGGCTCGGCATCGTCGATCGCGAACGCATACGCACCGCCATCGTCCATCGCTCCCGCCGCCAATGCCTCGAGATGCATCGCCGCCTCGGCCTCATACGTGATCGACTGCTTCACGCCGGCCAGCGCGGCCACGGCGTCGAACAGCCGGCCCATGCTGCTCGTGGCGACGCAGTTGATGTTCTTAGCGAGCTGGTGGCCGAGCACGCGTCGCTCCGCGTCGGTGGCTGCCCGTACGGGGGCCAGGCGGCCGTCCCATTCACCGCCCACCGCATGCAGCAACGCCAGGGCCGTTCGCCACGGATGCCGAATGCTCGCGTCGCCCCCCGGCAGCGGAAAGGTCGCGAGGTGCGCGGCGCGGCGAAATGTGCCGTCTGACACCGCAAAAAATTCGCCGCCCCAGATCGTGCCGTCGTGACCGTAGCCGGTGCCATCGAAGCAGACGCCGATCGTTCGGCCGAGTGGTCGACCGTGCTCGGCGAGCAGGCTGGCAACGTGGGCCTCATGGTGCTGCACCGTCACAAGCGGCATCCCACGATCGGCCGCGAATCTACGGGCCCAGCCGGTCGAAAGATAACCAGGGTGCAGGTCGGCCGCGACGATCGCAGGCTTCACGTCGAATAACCGCAGCAGGTGGGTCGCCGTGTGGTCGAGCGACTCGAGCGTCTCGAGGTTGCCCATATCGCCGATGTGCTGGCTCATGATCGCCAGGTCGGTGTGGGCGACACAGACGGCCGCCTTGAGTTCGCCGCCCACGGCCAGCACGGCCGGCCCCTGGCTCGCAAGCCTGATCGGCATCGGCGCATAGCCGCGGGACCGCCGGATCGGCATGGCGGCCCCCGCGGCACACCGCACGACGGAGTCGTCGCAGGCGACGTGGATCGGCCGATCGTGCATCAGAAAGGCATCGACGAGCGGCCCGAGCGTTTTCAGGGCGGCGTCGTTCTCGTGCACGATCGGCTCTTCGGAGAGGTTGCCCGACGTCATCACGAGCGGCGGCATGCCCTCGCAGAGGAGATGGTGCAGCGGCGCATACGGCAGCATGACGCCGAGGAAGTCGTTGCCGGGCGACACCTCCGCCGACAGTCCGACATCGACCGACCGCTTCCGCAACAGCACGATCGGCCGTTCGCGGCCCTCGAGCAGCCGTCGTTCCTGCTCGTCGACTTGGGCTATTGCCCGCGCCGCCGCGAGATCCTCCACCATCACCGCCAGCGGCTTGCCGACACGCTGCTTGCGGCTCCGCAGGAGACCGACGGCCGCGTCGCTCATCGCAGCGCAGACGAGGTGAAATCCACCCACTCCCTTGATGGCGACGATGCTTCCGGCCCGGAGCAGGAGTTTCACGGCCACGACCGCCGCATCTCCCTCGGCGATGCGGTCTGCATCGCGGCCGACGAGCCAGACCGACGGCCCGCAGGCGGGGCAGGCATTCGGCTGCGCGTGGAAGCGGCGGTCGGCGGGATCGTCATACTCCGCGGCACACTGCGAACACATCGCGAAGCCGCGCATCGTGGTCTGCGGACGGTCGTAGGGCAGGCCCGTGATCACCGTGAACCGTGGACCGCAGTTCGTGCAGTTGGTGAACGGATACCGGAACCGACGGTTACCTGGGTCGCGAATCTCCGCGAGGCAGTCCTCGCAGGTGGCGATGTCGGCGGGCAGCGACGTGGTCGGTCCCGGGCGAGCGATGCTCTCGAGAATGATGAACCGCGGTGGCACCGCCGCCTCGACGTCCGCCTCGACGATGGCTCCATCGAGAACAGTCACCCGCTCGACCACGGCCAGCGGCGGCGCCGCGGCGGCAAAGCCGTCGAGAAACGCCTCCACGCGATCGACCGGCCCCTGCACCTCCGCCGTCACGCCGGCCGAATCATTTTCCACCCAGCCCGTGAGGCCGAAGCTACTCGCGCGTCGCCAGACGAACGGCCTGAAGCCGACTCCTTGCACGACTCCAGAGATCGACAATCGCTTGCGTGTGAGCGAGGCCACGTCACGGCTCCAGCGGGAACGGCCCTTCCATCCTATCTCCGTGAATCGCCCGCCGAAGGCAGGCCCGGGGGCGGCCGCCGTCCGACGAGCTGTTCCAGAAATTCAGGAATTGCCTCCCGCACCGGCGAACTGGCGAGATATCGATCGGCCAGCTCGCGTCGCCCACGCGAGAGGAGCGTGGCGTAGACATGCAGTTCGAAGTGCAGCCGAAAGCGACGTTCCGCCTCCGCATCGCCGACGATGCGAAACACGCCCAGCAACGCCTCCGCCGTGGAGACATGCGTGGGCGCGTCGTAGTCGCGGAGCCAGTAACGCCCCGGCCCCACTTCTGGCAGCCGCACGCACCGGCCCAGCCCGTCGACAGCCCGCTGCATCTCTGCCGCCTGCCGCCACGTGCCGTCGAGCAGGACGACCTGCGGCTGCAGGCGGCCGTCGGTGCCGGCGGCCATTGGGATGGGTTCACCTTGTGGATGAAGGATCCACGTCTCCCGGTCCGGGAGCAGGTCGGCTGATGACAGGCCTGCACTGGTGAAGAAGTGATTCCCTCGCTGGTAGCGATGGCAGCGGGCTCCCTCCACGGCGCGTGCAATCAGCCTGCCGGTGCTCGAGGGCTTGTGCTGCTCCTGGTGATGGATCAACACGTGCACCTGAATGCCGGTGGCCACCGTGGGAATCGCATCGCAGACGCACCACCGCGGCTGCAGACAGCAGCGCGGGCAGCGGGCGGCACCGGCGAGGACAACGCTGCGTGGCATGACGATCTCTCCCGTGTTGGCGAACCGGATGATACTGGGAATTCGCCAACCACCGCATCGCCGCCCACGTGACGCTTTGCACCACCGGCGGCTAGACTGCCGGTGATTGATCCAAGGCGTCCCTGCACGGGCCGTCTCCCATCAACGGCAACCATGCTGCACTCCCCACGCCATTCCACCGCTATTTGCCTGTCGCTGGTGGCGGCGATGCTCGCGGCCGCCCACGCCCTTATCTGCACGGGCTGCAGTCGGCCTGCGCCGCCGGCAGCTCCGCCGCCGACGGCGGCCGAGGTGACGGTCACCTTGCCGCAGCCGGTTCGGGTGCCTGAGTATCTCGAGGTGACGGGCCGGATCGACGCGGAGCTCCTCGTCGACATCCGCAGCCGAATCACCGGCTATCTCACCAAGGTCGCCTTTCGTGACGGCCAATTCGTGAAGAAAGGGGACTTGCTCTACGAGATCGACGTACGACCGTATGCCGCACAGCTCGCCGCGGCTGTCGGCACGATCGAGCAACTCGTCGGCGAGCGGCGGTTTCTCGAGGTGCAGGTCGATCGCTACGGAAAGCTCGTGGCCAAGGGGGCGGCGAGCCAGCAGGAGTTTGACAGCTACAAAGCCAAGCTCGAGGAAAACACCGGCGGTCTCGCCGCGGCCCGGGCGCAGCAGGAGGTTGCCCGCCTGAACGTCGAATTCTGCTCGATCACGGCTCCCATCACCGGCCAGATCAGTCGCACACAGTTCCAGGTCGGCAACCTCATCAATCAGGATCAGACCTCGTTGACCACGATCGTGTCGATCGACCCGATCTTCGTCTAGTTCAATGTCGATGAGCCGACGCTCGTCCGCGTGATGACCAAAGCCCGCGAATCGGCCAGCGGAATCAGCCTCCGAAGGAACGAGACCTTCATCGACGTCGGTCTCGTTGACGATACGGAGCGGAAGTATCCCCATCGCAGCCGGATCGACTTTCTCAACAATCAGGTCGACACCAAGACGGCCACGATCACGATGCGTGGGCGGCTCGACAATCCGCATTCCAGTGATCCGGCCGAGTCGCGGCCGCCGCTGTTTCGCCCCGGTATGTTCGCCCGCGTCCGGCTCCCGCTCGGTGATGCCGTCGAGCGGCTCTTCGTGCCGGAGCCCGCCGTCGGCAGCAATCAGGATCGAAAGATCCTCTGGGTCGTCGGGCCGGATGACGTGGCCGCCACCCGCGAGTTACAGGTCGGCCAGAAGCTCGGCACTTGGGTGGCCGTGTCGGCGGTCGATCCGACCAGGCCGCTCACGGCCACCGACCGCGTCGTGATCCGTGGCCTGCAGCGGTGCCGTGAGGGCAAGCCGGTCAGGCCCGTGACCGCGGCGGAGGAAGAGCTCGATCGAGCCGGGCTCTTGGCCCCCGCCCCGCCTCGTGAACAGCCCACCGTTCCCGATCACATTCCGACACCATCCGCCTCCACGCCACCGCCACCCCCGCCCGATGCGGCCCGTCCCGCAGCCGCCGAGCCCCTGCCGGCGCCAGGCGAGGCGGCGCCGTGATCTCGCGATTCTTCATTCAGCGGCCGATCTTCGCGGCGGTGATCTCGATCGTGATCACGCTGGCGGGGGTGGTGAGCGTCTTCTCGCTGCCGATCTCGCTGTTTCCCCCGGTCTCGCCGCCGATCGTGCAGGTGTCCTGCTTCTATCCCGGCGCCAATGCGGCGGTCGTGACCGACACCATCGCGTCCCCGATCGAGCAGAAGGTCACCGGCGTCGACCGCCTGCTCTACATGCAGTCGCAGGCGGCCAACGACGGCTCCTACGTGCTCACGCTCACCTTCGAGGTCGGCGCCGACGCGAACCTGGCGCTCGTGCAGACCCAGAACCGTGTGCAGTTGGCGATGCCTCTCTTGCCGCCCGTCGTCCAGAAGCAGGGCGTGAGCATCAAGAAGCGGTCCCCCGACATCCTCATGACCGTCGACCTCGTCTCACCGGACGGCCGCTTCGACGACGTGTTCATGAGCAACTATGCCACGATTCACCTCCGCGACGAGCTGCTGCGGTGTCCGGGCGTCGGCGACATCCTGCTGCTCGGTCAACGCGACTATGCGCTGCGGATCTGGCTCGACCCCGAGCAGCTCACCACGCGGGGGCTCACGCCGCAGAATGTTCGCGACGCGATCGCCGAGCAGAACGTGCAGGTGATCGGCGGCGTGAGCGGCCAGTCGCCGGCCGCTGCCGATCAGCAGTTGGAACTGGCCGTCGCGGCCACGGGCCTGCTGGCCACGCCCGAGCAATTCGGCGACATCGTGCTCGATGCCGATGCGACCGTGCAGGGTACGCCGCTGACGCGGCTGCGGGATGTCGCCCGCGTCGAACTGGGCGCCTCCAGCTACGACCAGGCCTGCCGCTACAACGGTCGGCCAGTGGTGGCGCTGGCTATCTTCCAGCTGCCCGACACGAATGCGCTGCAATGCTCCCAGGCGATTCAGGAGAAGATGAAGGAGCTCTCCACACGGTTTCCCACCGGCCTTGAATACGTCATCGGCTACGACACCACGCCGTTCATCACGGAGTCGATCTTCGAAGTGGTGAAGACGCTGCGGGAGGCGATTCTGTTGGTCGCCCTGGTCGTGCTCCTGTTTCTGCAGAACTGGCGGGCCACGCTCATTCCGCTGATCGCGGTGCCGGTGGCGATCGTCGGCACCTTCGCCGCCATGGCCGCCATGGGCTTCAGCCTCAACACGCTCTCGCTGTTTGGCCTCGTGCTCGCGATCGGCATCGTGGTCGACGATGCGATCGTGGTGGTAGAGAACGTCGAACGGTGGATCGCAGAGGGACTCTCCCCGCGCGAGGCGGCCGGAAAGGCGATGGACGAGGTCACCGGTCCGGTGATCGGCGTGGCCGCCGTGCTCTCCGCAGTGTTCGTGCCCTGTGGCTTCATCGGCGGCGTCACCGGCCTCTTCTTCCGGCAGTTCGCCCTGACGATCGCCGTGTCGACCATTCTGTCTGCGGTGAATTCGCTGACGCTCAGCCCGGCGCTGGCGGCGATGCTGCTGCGTCCGCACGGGGCCGCCCCCGATCCGCTCGAACGGCTGATCGACCGTCTGCTGGGACCGTTCTTCCGGCTCTTCAACCGGTTCTTCGAGGGCGTCATCGGCGGGTATTTTCGTGGTGTCGGCTTCCTGTTGCGCCGCAGCCGCCCGGTGATGCTCGTCTACCTGGCCCTGCTGTTGCTGACCGGCTGGACGTTGGCGAAGTATCCACGGGGGTTCGTGCCGCTGCAGGATCAGCGGTATCTCATCGTCACGGTCCAACTCCCCGACGGTGCGAGCGTGCAGCGGACCGGGGAGGTGCTCGACCGCATCGACGCCATCGCCCGCAAGGTGCCCGGGGTGACCGATACGCTCACGATCGCGGGCATGTCGTTGCTCTACACGGCCAACGCTCCCCACTGGGGCTCGATGTTTCTCGTCCTCGACGAATACAAGCACCGCAGCACCAAGGAAACCTCCATGCTGGGAATCATCAAGGCGATGCGGCAGCGGTGCCAGGCGGAGGTGCCCGACGCCGTGGTCGGCGTCTATCCGGCGCCCTCGGTCAAGGGTCTCGGCACCGCCGGCGGCTTCAAGTTCTACGTGCAGGACCGCGGTAGCCAAGGGCCGCGTGTGCTGCAGGAATCGACCGCCGCACTGGCCCACACCATGGAGCAGTGGAAGCTCCCGCTGGTGGTCGCCGACTACCGGGCCGATTCGCCGCAGTATTTTCTCGACATCGACCGCGACAAGATCCGAGCGCTCGGCATCCCGATCGCTACGGTCTTCAGCACGCTGCAGATGGACGTTGGCTCCTACTACGTCAACAACTTCAGCCGGTTTGGCCGCTCGTGGCAGGTGAAGGTCATGGCCGACGCCGGATTCCGCAGCACCGCGGAGGATCTCCGCAGGCTCCAGGTGCCCACGGGCGCGGGCGGCATGGTGCCGCTGGCCACCGTGCTCAACGTCCGTCCCGCAATGGGGCCGGCGATGATGATGCGCTACAACCTCTACCCTGCAGCCCCCGTCACCGGGATCCCCAATCCATTCGAGAGCAGCTCCGTGCTGATCGATCGGGTGGCCGGTGCGGCGGCGCAACTCCCGGACACCTTCTCATATGAGTGGTCGGAGGTATTTCTGCTCCAGATCGCGGCGGGCTACACGGCGGCCATCCTGCTGGGGCTCGGCGTGATGCTCGTGTTCCTGGTGCTCGCGGCGCTCTACGAGAGCTGGTCGCAGCCGCTGGCGGTGATTCTCGTCGTGCCGCTCTCGCTGCTGGCGGCGATCGGCGGGCTCGTGGTGGCGAAGCTGCCGATCGACATCCTCGCGCAGGTGGGGCTCGTGGTGCTTGTCGGCTTGGCCAGCAAAAACGCGATCCTGATCGTGGAGTTCGCCCGCCAGCTCCGCGCCGCCGGGCACGACGCCCGGTCGGCCACCCTCACGGCCAGCCGGCTGCGGCTGCGGCCGATCCTGATGACCTCGCTGGCCTTCATTCTCGGTGTCTTCCCGCTCGTCGTGGCACGGGGCGCGGGCGCTGAACTCCGCTGGTCGCTGGGCATCACCGTATTCGCCGGCATGATCGGCGTCACGCTGTTTGGTGTCTTTCTGACGCCGGTGTTTTACTACGTGCTCGAACGGCTCGGCGACGGCCTGCGGAAGCCGCCTGAGGAAAGGCAGACCTGACGGCATGATCGCCCGCTTCTTCATCCAACGCCCGATCTTTGCGTCGGTGATCTCGATCGTGCTCGTGCTCTGCGGGGCTGTTGCCTACTTCACGCTGCCCACCACGCAGTATCCCGACATCACGCCCCCCACGATCGAAGTCTCCACGATCTATCCCGGGGCGAATGCCGAACTCGTCCGCGACACGATCGCTGCTCCGATCGAGCAGCAGGTGAGTGGCGTCGAGAACGCGCTGTCGATGAGCTCGCAGTGCACCAACGACGGTCGCTACCGGCTGACGGTGACCTTTGCCCCGGGCACCGACCTCAACATGGCACAGGTTCTCACGCAGGTCCGCGTGACGCTGGCCATGCCGATCCTCCCGGAGCTCGTACAACGCGAGGGGGTGGCGGTGCTGAAGAAGTCGCCCGCGGCGATGATGATTGTGAACTTCACTTCAGAAAAGGATGCCGCCGGCGCGCCGCTCTACGACGCGACGTTCCTCTCCAACTATGCCACGATCCAGATCCGCGACGAACTGCTCCGGGTGGAGGGGGTCGGTGACATCGACTTTATCGGGCAGCGCGACTACAGCATGCGGGTGTGGCTCGACCCGGAAAAGATGGCCACGGTCGCCCTCTCGCCCGACGACATCCGAAAGTCGCTAGAAAATCAGAACTTCCAGGTGGCCGCCGGCAGCATCGGCCAGCAGCCCGCCCCGGTGCATCAGGCGTTTCAGATCCCGCTCTCGGCCGTTGGTCGCCTGATCACCGCCGCTGAGTTCGGCGACGTGATCGTCAAGGAGACCCCTGCCGAGACGGCCGACGTGGCAAGCGTGATCGTGCGGCTACGGGACGTCGCCCGGGTCGAACTTGGCGCGCAGCAATATGACCAGCTCTGCCGGCTCGACGGGGAGCCGAGTGTGGGCATGAACGTCTACCAACTCCCCGGCTCCAACGCGATCCGCACCGCCGCCGCCGTGCGGGCGAAGCTCGCGGCGCTGGGCGAGCGGTTTCCCAAGGGACTCCACGCGCAGGTCGTCTACGACACCACCCCCTTCATCGAGGAGTCGAAGGCTGAGGTGCTCAAAACGCTCCGCGACGCGATCATTCTCGTGGCGCTCGTCGTGCTCCTCTTCCTGCAGAACTGGCGAGCCACGCTCATTCCCCTGGTGGCCGTGCCCGTCGCCATCGTCGGCACCTTCGCGTTCATGGCGGGGCTGGGCTTCAGCCTCAACAACCTCTCGCTCTTCGGCCTGGTGCTGTCGATCGGCATCGTCGTCGACGACGCCATCGTGGTGGTCGAAAACGTGGAACGTTGGATTGAGCACGGGCTGTCACCGCGGGAAGCGTCGTTCAAGGCGATGGAGGAGGTGACCGGCCCGGTGATTGGCGTGGCGCTCGTGCTCTGTGCCGTGTTCGTTCCCTGCAGCTTCATCGCCGGCATCGTCGGCCAGTTTTTTCGGCAATTCGCCCTCACGATCGCCGTGTCGACGCTGCTCTCGGCGGTCAATTCGCTGACGCTCAGCCCGGCGCTGGCGGCGATTCTCCTGAAGCCGAAGGATGCGTCTCCCGACATCGTCGATCGAGCTCTGGGATTCACCTGCGGCTGGCTCTTCCGGGGATTTAACGCGGTGTTTGGAGCCGTCACACGCGGCCTCAGTCATCTTCGCACGCTCTCACCGCAGGTTGCCGAACTGCTCGCTCGTTCCAACGGCACTGTGGAACTGAACGGCCTGACGTCGCTCTCCCCCGAGTCGGCTGCCGCGCTGTCGCAGCCGGACGCCTTTCTCGAGCTCAACGGCCTTACCGAACTGCCACTCGACACCGCCCTCGCTCTTATCACTCCCACCAGTCCGCGTGCCCTCTCGCTCCGAGGTCTCACGGCCATCAACGACGAGGTCGCGGAGCTGATGGGGAAGAACAGCGGCTATCTGCGGCTGTCGGCCCTGGAAATCGTCACCGACCGCCAGATCGAACTGCTCGCTGCCCACCGGGGATACCTCGGACTCTCGGGCCTGAAACAGCTCTCCACTCGGGCGGCCACCGCACTTGGACGGCACGAAGGGCTGCTCGGGCTCAACGGCCTCAAGACGCTCTCGCCCGAGGTGGCCGCGGCACTGGCCCCGCACGATCAATTCATTCGAATGGACGGTCTGCAGACAATCTCCGAGGAAGTCGCCACCGCCCTGGCGCAGCACAAGGGCCCGCTGGGGCTGCATGGCATCACCACGCTCTCCGACACCGCGGCCGAGGCGCTGGCCCGCCACAAGGGCACCGTCTATCTCATGGGACTCGAGACGCTCTCCGACCAGGCCGCAGCGACGCTCCGGGCCAACCCCGAAGTCCGTATGCCGGCGCGATTCCGGCCGCAGCCTCCGGCGGACCGGCAGGCGACCGCTCCCACCGACGCCCCATCTACTCCTCCCGCCGATCACCAGTCGGAACGCACGAAGGCACTCGTCGCCGCGGGCAGGGCCATCGATGCGGGCAAACTGGAGATCGAGAGCCGCTTCCATCTGGCCAGAGCGATGTGGAGCTACGACGGCCTGGAGACACTCAACGAGGCCTGGGCTGAAGAAGCGACTGACGAAGCGGAGCGGGCCCGTCTCAATCGGGTACGGGAATTCAGCCCCGCCTGGTGGCGGGAGATGGAATTTCGCTACGGCATGCACCCGCCGGTGCCGGAGAGCCACCAGGATTTCACTGTGACGCTCGGGATCCTCCGCACGCAGGCGAACGTCGTTGGCGGAAGCTCGCCCGGCATCGTCTCCAGCTGCCGGCTCTGCCATTCAACGATGCTGTTCACGAATCCCGATCCCCGCAATCCCGAGCCGCGGTTCGCGGAGGGCATCCCAAACGCCTTCCTCGACTTCGAGCGGTTTCATCAGAATGTCGCGACGAGCGGCGGGACGAGCCCGGGCTTCCTCTTCGCGAAGAATCTTCCCCGTTTCTTCGTTGACTCCGCCGACTTCTTTGGAATCCTCGTGCCCGTGGTTCGCCCCGACGGCATCAAGCCGAGCCTGCTCCGCTACGACAAATTCTTCGTGGCCGACCACGGCAGCAGCTTCACGAAGAAGATTGAGGGGAAGGTGCCACTGATCCCCTTTCTCAAACCTCAGCCCTGGACAAACTACAAATACAAAACCGCCGGTACGGAGGGCCACGGCCTCTACGTCGATGGCGGCTTTGCCGGCAACGTCGCCGACGTGACGTATGCCATGGCCATCAGCCGCGACCACCTCGGCGCCGATTATGCCGATGCCCGCGAGGTGTTCAGGCAGTGCGTGCCCGAGTATTTCAAGTCACTCACCACGCCGCGGTATCCGTTCATCGCCGACGTCGCCCAGGAGAAGGCCGACGCCGGCCACGCGGTCTTCATGGAGACCTGTGCCCGCTGCCATGGCGACTTCAAGAAGACCGGAGCGAAGACCTACGACCTTGTGAGCTTCCCCAACACGCTCGTGGACCAGGACGAACTCGGCACTGATCCGCTGCGGATTACCGGCGTGTTCGACATGGATGCCGAGGAGAAGAAGCGATTCCTGAGTGGCAAGGTGACCGTGACTCACAAGTACGTCGCACCGCCGCTGGTCGGGATCTGGGCCCGCGGTCCGTATCTCCACAATGCCTCGGTGCCCACGGTCTACAACCTGCTCAAGTCGTCGACCAGGCCGCGGAAATACTCCATGCGTCCCAGCAGCACCGATCCCAACAACTACGACCAGGCCCGGATCGGCTGGAAGTTCATCGATGAATCAGCGAAGAGCCACCAGCAGATCCTGGAGCAGATGGAGCAGGAGCCATATGTGCGTGTTTTCGACCCCGACTGGCGGTCGCCGGAGCAGTGGGAGTCGCTCAAGCAGGCGCTCGCGAACGTGCAGAACGTGAAGGTCGACCCCACGAAGCCCGAACTCTACACCGGCATGCTTAACACGGGCCACACCTTTGGCGACGATCTCTCGGAAGAACAACGGCTCGCTGTGCTCGAGTTCCTCAAGTGCCTGTAGCGGATGCCGCAGGACTGCTGCCACCCCGAGGCGGGTGAGCTGCCCCATGGCCGGGGCTTTTCCCCCTGCTCCGGATCGACGTCGTCGGCATGTCGCGTCTCTTTGGCTAGTTGTGCGGTCGATCGAGGCACAGGTTGTGCCCCAGCACGCGATCTGAAAACAGCACCGTGGTTCGGTACAGCAACGCGTAGCACATCAAGGTGCAGCAGAGTCTGATTCTCCACGTGAACACCGGGAAGATGCGACGGATGGCCGTTCGCAACACCCTGTTGGTGGCGCTGAGTGCGACGACATGGTTGACGACGTCCAAGTTATTGAGATGCGTGTGCGGGCGACTCAACGCCGCATCGAGAAGCGGCAACTGCTGAAGACACTGCTCATCGCGGATGAGCGTCCAAAACACGCGACTGAAGACGTGATAGACCGCTGGGGCGGTTCCGGTCGTATCGAGCAACTCTTCGCCGACAAGAAAGAGACGCCCCAGATGCTCACCGGCGGCACAGGTCTTCAGATAGAGACCGTCGAGATTCCCCACCGCGACCGGGTGTGCAGGACGTGCGTAGCCGGTTCCCAGCAGAATGAGGTCGGTGTTGTGAATGGCGGTTCCGTCGGTCAGCAACACCGTTCGGCCTCGGATATTTCGGATCCCAACGCCCGCGTGCCGGCGGACTCTCTTCGCATTCCTCAGCAGATCGCTACGACCAGGAACATACTGGGCGTCGCGAAGATCGAACCGCTCTGGTGGCAGCCACGAGAGAAGCCCCCACCGCCAGAACGTGGCTATGGCGTGAGCATTGATCGCGGCATTGAGCATGAGCGTGCTTGCGGTCGCGCCGAGCAGCAACTGAAGAATCGTGATGGGCCACAGACGACAAAACTCGGATCCAGAAAAGAACTTGGGCGACCGGACCACCCAATGCAACTGCCCCTGTGTGTCATTGCTTTCCTGCGACCGAAGGACGTTCACGCAGAGGTCCAGGGCCGAGGCTCCACCACCAACGACGACCACCTTCCGTCCTCTGGTCTCCTCCCATTGGTGGATTTGGCTCGAGTGGACCATCGGCACACTGCCGTCCGTGTCGATCGAGGGCATAATGGGCCTGGCATGCCTTCCCGTGCAGAGCACCAGTTTGCGGCAGCGTAGTTCCTCGTGCGTGCCGACACCGGAGTGGACCTGAACCACCCAGCACCCTTCGTGATCTGACCAGGCACAATTGACCACGTCGTGGGAGCAGCGAATGAAGGGCTGCAGGTTTTGCACTCTCACATACTCGGTGACGTAGTGCAGCACATCACTGGCCCGCCACACGTTCTTGCGTGTCGTAAATCCCTGGAGGCAGAAATCGAGCGGATGGTTCTGGACGGTCTGCCATGCGGGAACACGCGTCCACAGTCCACCGAGTGACTCGTCACGTTCGAGCAGCAGGATTCTGGTGCATTGCTGCCGAACGGCTTCCGCGAGCATGAAGACGCCCCCGAGTCCGCCTCCCACGATGATGGCATCCAGGATTTTGTCTTCGGCTCTGGATTGGTGTTCCATGGCAGTGAGCCGACATCGAGGCCGCCGAGACGGCGCAGAATTGAGTCCGCCCCACCATGCTAACCGTCTCGTCGCGGTCCGACACCCATGCGGCGGCATCTATTCGCGGATTCCAGTCCAGAACCGCGAGGCTCGTGGTGCGTTCGACGAATCGACCCGTGCCGCGTGGGCGGCTGCGGGCGAGGAGATTCGAAACCTCTCTTTGGTGCCAATTCGGAAGAGCGACGGCGTCCGAGCCGATGATGGTCTCGGAGTTGAAGGATCACCTCGACCGGTATCGTGAGGTGCTCGCCACGCTGAACGTGCAGGGCGACAGCCCGGCCCGACTGGAGGACGTGATTGGCGGATCGGAGCCGGTCACGCTCTGACCTCCGATCGCCAAAAGGCACCCAGGAAAGCGGCACCACTTTTCGCTGGTGGGTGATTCGCTCATAATCCTCCATTAGCGATTGGCTTGCGCGGAAGGGGCCAGTGCTTCCTGCCCAGCGACCGCCGACATGCGTTCTGCAACACACCTCCGGAACTGTTCTGACATGCACCACCGCACCCACCTGCTCACCAGACGGACCATCCTGTCGATGGCCGTTGCCGCTCTTGCCCTGACAACCCTTGGATTTGGAGGATCAAACGTGACTGCTGCCGACAACAAGAACCCGCGTTGCTACATGGACATCAGCATCGGCGACAAGCCGGCCGGCCGCGTGGTCATCGAACTCCGGGCCGACGTGGTGCCGAAGACTGCCGAAAACTTTCGCGCTCTGTGCACCGGCGAGAAGGGGTTTGGCTACAAGGGCTCGTCGTTCCACCGCGTGATCACCGAGTTCATGTGCCAGGGTGGTGACTTCACCAACCACAACGGCACCGGCGGGAAATCGATCTATGGAGCGAAGTTCGCCGACGAGAACTTCCAACTGAAGCACACCGGTGCTGGCGTGCTGAGCATGGCCAATGCCGGCCCCAACACCAACGGCTCGCAGTTCTTTCTCTGCACCGTTCCCACCCCGTGGCTCGACGGCAAGCATGTCGTGTTTGGGAATGTGGTCGAGGGCATGGATGTCGTCAAGGCGATCGAGAACGTCGGTTCTGGCAGCGGCAAGACGAGCGCCAAGGTGGTGATCACCGACTGCGGCGAGGTGAAGTAAGGAAGTAAAGGAGAGCAGGCCGTCGGCAGGTCTGGTCTGCCCGCTTCGAAGCCCTCACAGTTTCACGCCCCACACGGCCCCCCGCGAGCGATTGCGGGGGATCGGTCGCAGCCGCTCAAGTGCTGCGACAGCGGCCGGCACGGCCACCGCCGTGAACGTGCCGCCGTGGGCCGTAGCAACGGTGATCAGGTTCTGGTTGCGGCCCTGTTGCTCGCGCAGCCGGTCTGGATCGACCTGACCGGTTCGCTGGCCGATCACGCTCAGCTGCACACCAAAGGTGTGGACGACAGCGCCGCCGAAGTCAGCCGCTTCAAGACGGCCTACAACGTTCGCCCCAATCTCGCCATCAGAGAGCAGATAGACACAGTCGGCCCCGAGGGCACCGGCTAGCCTGACGGCATCGTGGATGCCCTGGCCGCCGCTGCACATCTCCACCGTGCCCAGCCACGCCCGCAGTTTCTGCTTGTTTTCCACCGTGGCCGGCTGGAGGGCATCCGCACCGGCCGGATGAAAGAGTGGATAGGCGGCATCACTCGAAAAGATCACGAAAAACGACTGATCCGGTCGGAGCAAGTCCACGGCCCGCGACAGCTCGTCAAGGACCGCGTGGAAGCTGCCGTCGCGGTAGCTGTTAGAGTTGTCGCAAATAAAGCAGACGCTCCGCCCCTGTCCGGTACGTCCAAAAAAAGTCGGGGCGTTTCGGTCGGCCGCCCCGCCCGCCCCTTCACCGCCACCACGCTGCCCGCCTCCGCCCTGCCCTTCACCACGCTGGCCGTCTCCAGCGATCTCGGCAAGCATGTCACCCGAGTCAAACAGCGCCGCGTCTGTCGCTCCCGCGGCGTCGGCAGACTGCACATCGGCAAACAGTTCCTCGGATGAGGACACGGCGTCGGGCAAAGGCTCCACCGCGATCGCCTCCGCCACCGCGAGCGATTCCATCGAATCGTCCGGCTGCTGCGGACCGTCAAAAGCAACCAGTGTGATCTCGTCGGCGACGTTTTCTGCTGGCTCTCCCAGCTCGACGGCCTCGCCGAGCGTGATTGCCACCCGCGCGGGCTCTGCCTTGACCTTCACATACATCATGGCGAGTCCCAGCAGCGCGATCAGGTGCACGCCGAAGCTTGTGAGCCCAGGTCCAACGTGGAGTAGGCGACGACGACCGTCCAGCCGTCGCTTCGGCAAGAAACGCTGCCCGACGGGCGGCCTCAAACGGATGCCCCGGCCCTCCTTTACCGCAGCTTGCACTGCTGCTTGCAATGCAGGTTGGCGGCGGCTGGATCTGGGCGTGGGTGAGGTTTGCTTGCGTGGATTCGTCGAAGCCTTTTCCGGAGTCCGTGACTCTGACGATCGGCTTCTGCGGGCGGGTCGCCTCTCCGCCGTCAGTCTGGCCAATTCGCCCGCTCGCTCGCCCATCCGAAGGCTAAGATCGGCCAGTTCTCGTAATACCGATGCGATCTGCCCGTCATCCCGTTCCATCGCCGTGCCCCGGATCCTTGTCGATGCCAGTCGAATGCCGCCACTTCCGCTCCTACCTATGAATGGCGAGGACAGAGCCACGCAGGGGCAATCGAAGCCGCTTGATTCCTTGGTGCCTGAGCCGGCAGCAGAACATCCAGAGCAGGTGCGCGGGCAGGTGCCACGGTCCGAGGAACCAGGCCACCGCGCGGACATGGCTGCCTGCCTGGATCGCCGCGAGCGGCGTTGCAGGAGCGGTTGGACAAACCCTCATTCCCGGCCCGGCCTCGCGGGGCAGGTCAGAGTTGGCTGGCGGCCGTGGTGACGTATGCTGTGCCTAGACCGGCCTAGCGACGGTGCATTCAGGATGAAAAATGTGACGCATCGCGACGCACGAGAAGACTGGCGACGATTCGACGCCACAGCGATTCCCAGTAAAGAGTCGACGCCTCATCTCGACCGGTTTCTGGCAGATGTGGCTGCGACGGCCGCGGGCCGGCCACCTCTCGCCCTGCTCGACATCGGATGTGGTGATGGCCGGTTGACAAAGCGGCTCCATGACCGAGGCTTCGCCGTCACCGGGGTCGACGTGAGCCCTGCCGCTGTGCGTGCCGCCCAGGCGTTGGCTGCCACCATCGATGAGACGGATCGCCCGCTCCGGTTCCACGTGGCCGACATGGCTGCCGACGATCCGCCCCGGCTCGAGTCTGCTCCATTCGATGTCGTCGTCTGTCAGCTCGTGCTGTCGATCATCGGAGAGGAAGGACATCGGCGTAACCTGATGCGGCATGCGCGGAGCAACCTCGTGCCGGGTGGATGGCTCTACCTGTCGGCCTCTGGCGTGTCTGATGCGATCAACCCTGGGTATGCCCGGTTGTATGCTGCGGACTTTCCCCAGACCGGCGAAAGGCACACCTACTACTCGCGGGACGCCGAGGGTAGGATCCTCTATGCGACCCATCATTTCACGAGTGAGGAACTGGCTTCGCTGCTCGAGCAGGAGGGATTCAGCGATCGTACGGTGACGACCGAGCGCGAGGCGAGCAGCAGACGGCCCGAAGAAGCGGCGTATTTTCTCTACGCGACCTGTCGCAACGGATCACACACGCCATCCAGAAGGTCGCCGATCAGTCCGCAGTCGTGGACGTGATGATGGATTGGCCCGCGGCCGCCGCGTCCTCCGCCAGTGCCTGGAAGTGGGCACGCCCATCTACCGGCCCTGCATGGCTCACAGCCCGGTTGGTAGCAAGTTGGGGGCAGCGTCACACAATTGCTTTCTCGCTTACTGTCTGTCCCCTTCGGGACTGAATGTGGCTACAAACAAATCGTAAATCCCTGCCTGGGCATTATCATCAAGCCCGGCATTGGTAGAGCCTGCGACGCAAACATTGCCGCTGCTATCGGTCCCTACAGCGTTGCCGAAGGTCGGTTGATTCACCGCCCCCAAGTTGCTTGGTGCCAACCCAGGACGGCACGGCGGCCGCGGTCATCGTCGCGGTGGCCGACCTGCCAAGGATCGGCTGCCGTACGGTGAACGTGCCAAAGAGCCTGCGGTCGGCGCCAACCTGGCGGTAGGTCACGTTCCAGCGGAACCGGCTTGCCGTAATCCCCTCGAGTCTTTCGATCTGGACGCGGCTGTCGGGTCCGACTGAATAGCCCACGGTGATCGTCCGGTAGCTGGGAGGGGGCCGACTGGCAGGCAAGGTCCGAGGTGCCCGGCCGCAGGGATTCAAGGCCGACGTCATGCCCCACGAGCGGGCAAGCCTAAGGCCGCAATAGCTGTTGCCCCGCCTCGCCGCAAAACGGCGAGGCGGGGTATTTCTTGGACCCGGTGAGAGACGTTTTAGTACGCGCTGCCGATCAGTCGGAGTATGTTTCGGGCCAAGCTTGCGCCGCCAACGGTTCGGCCATCCGTGTAATCATCCATACCGAAACCGCCTTTGTGGTTCTGCTCCACTTGCTTCGCGATGGCTGCTTGGCACATCCTGATGATTTCTTCGATCTTCTTCGAGTCTTTATTGGCTTTGATCATGTCGTCTCCTCATTTATCTCAATGGTAGTTCGGCGATTGCGTCGAACCACTGGAAGACGACATATGGGGGGGGGCGCTAGACGCGGAAAAAGCAGCACCTCGACCGCGTTGGTCGACCTGTAACGATTGCAAGGAAACGGGTTACGGCTCCGCCCGAAGCGCATCCGCCGGGCCGATCAGCAGCGGCTGTCGGGCGATCTCGTCGCACCCGGCCAGTAGCGTTATGTCGTACCGGCTGGTCTTCTCCACGCTCCCCCGCAGCTCCCCGAAGACAAGCTGGGCTACCATGGGTGGGTCGGGATGATGGAGGCGGTGTAGTTTTCAGAGGTCAGACGCCAGCGGTCCCTCAGGCAGGCGAATTACGCCCATTCAAGATGGAATTCGACGCTCAAAAGCACGCGTCACTAAATCTTGTCGGCGAGGTAGTTGTCCAGTCCGATCTGCTTGATCATCGACTGAACCGCCTGAATGTCTTTGATGGACTCCTCGCTACCTTCCAGCAATTCCGCGAACGCCAGAGCCGACAATTCGTCGCCAACGGCACGTGACGCGAGAATATTGGCCCGCTCGGCGATAGCGGTCTTCTGTTCCAACTGCATGTTGGCGACCAAGATACCCGCGAAATCGTGCCTCGGCCACGACGGTGCAGGGTGCGTCAGAACAGGGGCCACGTCGTAAAATTCAAGGCGCTCTACGCATTTCTTGAAATGACCACGTTCTTCCTCAGCATCGGCTCGGTACTTCTCGCCGAGTTGTGAATAGCCCCAGCGATCAAGATGCTCGGCGAGAGTCGAGTAGTGTTCGATCGCGGTGAGATGCATG
>CANHCU010000055.1 GCA_947459185.1 Planctomycetaceae bacterium
CTAAAATGGGGACGGGAGCGATTTTCCGGTCATCACAACACCACGCGAATCCGGCGGGCTCGAGGGAAAGTCGCTCCCGTCCCCATTTTACGTCCCCATTTTTACGCCACCGCACCGGCGGCGATCGCGTCGAGGGCGATCTGCGACCAGGTCTCGAACCGCTCGCGGTCGGCCAGCAACGCGTCGAGCGTGTCGAACCCACACTCCACCAGTTCGCTTTCGCGGGAAGCGACCTCGGGCCGCTCCAGTTCCATGATGTGCACGATGCCCAGATGAACGCTCCCCACCGGCGTGGCGTCGTCGTTGATGAGCCCCACGCACCGCGACGTCCACGTGCCCCCGATAGCCACCTCTTCGGCGAGCTCCCGCTTCATGCCCGACTCATACGAGACATCGTCGCCATGCTCGCCGTCGGTGCTGGCGATATGGCCGCCGATGCCGACCGACCGCTTGGCCCGCAGCCGCGCCTCGCTCTGGCCGCCGCCGCGGGTGTAGGCGAAGTAGCGGGGCGAGCCATCCTCTGCCCGCCACGAGAGCACGCAGTAGGGGATGAGCTGCTTGAACGACGGGTCTTCCTCAACGCTCGCCCGCGGCCGCCACGACGTGTGCCGCGGATCGAGTAGCAGCGGCAGGTAGCTGGCGGTGTCGCCACAGAAGCCCTGAAAGATCCCGGCCCGCTCGAGGAGCGACCGCGGCACGACGAGAACATCTTCCTGAGGAATCGGGCTCATGAGGGCTCTCCGTGGGTGATGTGGGAGCCGCTGTTGTAGAGCCAACCGCAGAAATCGAAAAGCTGCGTGGCATTTCCGGGAATGTCTCGCGGATTCCCTCGCGTGCGCTTCGGACTTGGTTCAAGGCGGTTCCCATGCAAGCCCGAAGCGCAAGCGAGAGGAATGCGTTTCGCGGATTCGACAAGCTGCCCTACTCGATCAGCATCGTGTCGCCGTAGCTCAGGAATCGATACTGCTCCCGGATCGCCTCCTCGTAGGCCGTCGCGATGAGCCCCCGGGATGCGAACGTGCTCACAAGCACCATCAGCGTCGTCCGCGGCATGTGGAAATTCGTCAGCAGGCAGTCAACGGCGCGAAACTCGAAGCCGGGCCTGATGAAGAGATCAGTGGGCCCGGACCAGGCCGCGAGCGTGCCGCCCCGGGCGGCCGTTTCGAGCGTGCGGGCGGCGGTCGTGCCGATGGCCACAACGCGACCTCCGGCGGCTCGCGCCGCGATGATGGCCGCAACCGTCTCCGGCGGACATTCACACCACTCCGTGTGCATCGGGTGATCTTCGAGCCGCTCCACTGAGATCGGCCTGAAGGTGTCGAGGCCCACGTGCAGCGTGACGCTCGCGCGGCTGATGCCACGGGCGGCCAGTTCCGCGAGCAGCGGCTCGGTGAAGTGGAGTCCGGCCGTGGGGGCAGCGGCCGAACCGGCCTCGCGAGCGAAGACGGTCTGATACCGCGCCCGATCGCCAGGCTGCTCGACACCGCCGCGGATGTAGCCCGGCAGCGGCACCCGGCCGACGCGGTTGAGAATCGCTTCAGGGGTTGCCGCCCGTTCTACGCCATCCGGCATGGCGAGCCATGCGCCGCCGCCAGACCGGCCGACGAGGGTGAGCATCAGGGCATCAGCATCATCCAGGCCGATGAGCATCACCCGCTCGCCGATCTCCGGTCGTCCACGGGTGCTGGCAAGCAGCTCCCATGCCCCGCTCGCCGCATCCACACGGAGAAAGAGACCCTCCCAACGGCCCCCCGTTTTCACGCGGCGGCCGATCAGCCGAGCGGGCACGACCCGCGTGTCGTTGACGACGACCAGATCGCCCGGCCGGAGGATCTGCGGCAGATCGCGAACCAGCCAGTGCCGCAGTCCGCCGGTCGCGCGGTTGACCACGAGCAATCGCGCCGCCGCGCGATCAGCCAGCGGCTCCTGCGCAATTCGCTCCGGCGGCAATTCGTAGTCGTAAAGATCGGCGTCGGCCATATGGGTATCGTAGCCGGCTTCACGAAAAACATGGCGTCCAAGCCCGCCCTCCAGCCAAACCCGCAGCGTAAGCGAGGGAATACGGGGAGCGTTGCGAAAATGCCGCGCGGATTCCTCTCGCTTGCGCTTCGGGCTTGTATGAGAGCAGGGCGAACCCGTCCCGCCCGGCGACACACCCAACCAGCACCGGGTCCACGCCACTGGTAGACTCGCGAGCATGTCGTCCAGCATCCATACCAGCGTTCTGCCCGCCGAAGTGATGTCGTTCCTTGCCGTAAAGCCCGGTATGCGGGTGATCGACGGCACCCTCGGCGGCGGCGGCCACACGCGGCTCCTGGCCGAGGCGGTCGGTCCCACCGGTCTGGTCATCGCTATCGACCGTGATCCGGAGGCCATTGAACGTGGCGCCCGCGAACTGGCGGGCATGCCCGTCCGATTCGCCCAGGCCAACTACTGCGACATCCCCGAGGTGCTCGACGCGCTCGCCATCGACACGGTCAACGGTGTACTGCTCGACGTCGGCCTCTCGAGCGACCAGCTGGCCGATGAGACTCGCGGGTTTTCCTTCGACTCGGAGGGACCGCTCGATCTGCGGTTCGATCCGACCGAAGGGGAGCCCGCGTGGAAGCTGGTCAACCGCATGAAGCCCGACAACCTCGCCGACATCATTTATGAATACGGCGAGGAGCGGTACAGCCGCCGGATCGCGAGGCGGATCGCGGCGGTGCGCGAGAAGCAGCTGATCCGTTCGGCACGCGAGTTTGCCGCGGTCGTGCGGTCGGCGATCCCACGGCAAACGCCACCGCCACGCATCCATCCGGCCACGCGCACCTTCCAGGCCCTGCGGATCGCCGTCAATCAGGAACTCAAGAGCCTCCGAATCGCGCTGGAACGGATTCCCACGCGGTTGGCCCCCGGCGGACGACTGGCTGTGATCTCGTTTCACTCTCTCGAAGATCGGCTTGTGAAGCAGGCCTTTCGCAGCCCGCAGATCTGGGACTGCCTGACGCGGTCGCCCGTGGAGGCCTCCGAGGAGGAACTGCTGCGGAATCCCCGCAGCCGCTCGGCAAAACTCCGGGCTGCCCAGCTTGCCCCACCAGCCAGCGACAGCTGAGCTCCGGGGCCCGCAGATCTGGTCGCAGACCCGGCCGATCGATCTGGCGTCTCCGACGCCGATTCACGACACTTCGCCGCCCTCTTGTCCGCAGGCCAACGAACGATTCATGGGACGTGAAACAAAGATTCTGCTGGCCCTGCTTGCCACGCTGGCCGGCGTGTTTCTCGGCGCGCTCTCGATGAAGTTGCTGGTGCCCAGGCCACCGGTGGGCGCGGGGCCCGACGTGCACATCGATGGTGCGAGTGCTGAACCGCACGAACTGGTCGATCCGCCCTCGCTTTCGCCCCCTTCTCCCGGCCCTGCGGCTGCGGATTCTAGGTTTGCGGCTGCCAATCCCCAGGCACCCGGCCGCGACGCCGAGGGCCCTTTGAACACCGACTCAGGCGATCTGCTGCCGCCCCCGATGCCGCTCGACGCCCCGGCTGCCGCGCCGCCGGCGACGATGCCGCAGGCCGCTGCACGCAGCGACGATCAGCCCCTGCCATTGCCGGCCAGTCCAGCCGTACCGCTGCGGCACGATCCGTTCGTGGCTCCGGCCGGGCTTCAGATGCCGATCACGCAGCCACCTGGTATGCAGCCATCTGGTATGCAGCCGCCGGTCAACGAGGCCATCCCGCCGGCCGAATCGTTGCCGGTGCCGTCCGTAGCCGCCTATGTGGCCAATCCCGGCGATTCCTGGTGGGATCTCGCGGAGCGGGCCTACGGCGACGGCCGACTCTACCGGGCGCTCTTCGCCTGGAACCGCGTGATCGATCCTCGGGTCTCGCTGACCCCGGGCACGCGGCTTGAGATCCCGCCGCGTGCGAGGCTTGAAATGGCCTGGCCGAAGCTGATGCCTGCGGAGTGAGGGCCTCACGGACGCCGGGCGGATTCCTCTCGCTTGCGCTTCGGGCTTGCATGGGAGCGGCGAGACGCGACCACGCTTCCATCCAAGCCCGCAGCGTGCCCCCCTCCATCCAAGCCCGCAGCGCAAGCAAGGGAATACGGGGAACGTTGCGAAATTGCCGGGCGGATTCCTCTCGCTTGCGCTTCGGGCTTGCATGGGAGCGGCGAGACGCGACCACGCCTCCATCCAAGCCCGCAGCGTGCCCCCGCCATCCAAGCCCGCACCGCCAGCAAGGGTCGGCACGGACTACCACCTGGCCCGCGTCTTACTTCGCGCCGAACTTATAGGCCGTGTTCTTCGGGTCGAAGTCGGCGTCGGTGAAGCCGTTGTTGGTCTTCACGTTCATGTAGGTGTACTCCTCGAGGAGCACTGGCTGACCGCCCGCTTCCTGGGGCCAGTCGTAAGCCTCATAGCGGATCGGGACCGTCAACTCGTCATCGATGAACACGCGGGCGAGATGAAAGCGAAAGTTGCGGCGGGGTACCGGGTGCGAGACCTGCACGCAGGTGCAGATGCGGCCGTTCACCTTCGCGTTCGGATAGAAGTTGACATCGCATTCGCCGAACTGCTTGTCGTGCTCCGCCACTTCGACCAGTCGCTTGGCGAGGTTCTCGACGCCGATTTCAGTGATGGGGTAGCGATTTCCCGTCATCGCCAGCATGCTCTGCGGCTTGAGCGACACGGTGCCCACCATGGCCCGCACTCCGCTGCCGGCATGGGCCAGCATGTTGCCGTCATTATGACCGGCGACGTAGATCACTTCCTGCCCCTTCACGCTGTCGGGTCCGAGGAAGTAGAGATAGACGCTGAACGGCTGCGAGCGAATCTTGGCGAACATGTATTCATGCTCGCCCAGTTTGCCGTCGATCCGCTCCCGCTTCACGATCGTGCAAGAATAGTCGCGGATGTTGGCGTTGATCTTGGCGAGCCCCTGCTGGGCGAGATCGAGTGCCGGCTGGAGCGGATGCATGCCGGTGGCCGCCTGCGCCACGCCGGCGTTGGCGTTGCTCATCGGCAGTCCGCCGTTGGGCACGAGGCCCGGTCCGGTCAGACCGGCATCGCCAGCGGCAGGCTGGGCCGGGGCAGGCTGCTGACCGCGGCCGGGGGCACCGTGAACGATGGCGAGAATGAGGGCCAGAGCCACCGATGCGGCACGACCGCGCGCGGCTATTGGCCCGACGCTGCAGCGACTCCGCGACCCGGTGCCCGAAAGCGTTTGAACGAATCCGACCATCTCGACCTCCATGAACCTGCGTGCATGAACCAACGCGTAGCCGGCGTCTCCCGGCATCCGCACGCCACTGCCGAAGCGACATGAAATCCCGGGAACGTGCGGGGAGTTTAGCGGCCTGCTGCGGCCGCCACCATGCCATTTCCGCCCGGTTTTTGGCCGACTCAGACCACTCCCTTGCCCCGGCGACCGGGGAAAACCATCCTGACAGCAGCCTGACAGTCCAAGGCACCCTGCCCCGGGGTCGCGATCGGGTGGCTCCTGCCCCCTGCCTGCGGTCCGTTCCGAGTCGAGCGGTCTTTGCCGATCTCCATGGCCATCGCTGCACTGCTGCCCACCCATTCCGACATCGTGATCGCCCGCATCGAGTCGGCGCCGTTCGGTGAAAACACCTACGTGCTCAGTCGCCGCGGCGGCACGGAATGCCTGGTCCTCGACCCTGGCTTCGAGCCAGGCGCTATCATCGAATGGATCGAGGATCATGGCCTCACCCCCGTCGCGATCCTGCTCACCCATGGCCACTCCGACCACATCGCCGGCAACGCGAGCCTCCGGGAGCGCTGGCCCGCCCTGCCGATCCTGATCGGCCGCGACGACGCCTCGAAACTGACCGATCCGGCCGGCAATCTCTCCGGCGCGTTCGGGCTGGCCTTGCGCAGCCCTCCGGCGGATCGCCTCCTCGACGACGGCGAATCCCTCGAACTCGCTGGCTTCGCCTTCACCGTTGTGGCCATCCCGGGCCACTCGCGGGGGCACGTCGTCTTCCGCACCGACGACACGAGCCCGCGGCTGGTGTTTGGGGGAGACGTGCTGTTTCTGGAAGGCATCGGACGCACCGACTTCCCTGACGGCGATTTCGCAGCCCTGGCAGCCGGCATTCGCGGCGGCCTTTACACGCTTCCCGACGACACCGTCGTGTTTCCAGGCCACGGCGACACGACGACCATCGGTCATGAGCGGCGGCACAACCCCTTTGTGGCCGATGCCACCGGGCGAAGCGGCGACGCCGACGTGAACCGCTGATCATTGACTGGATACCTGCCGCCCGTGGAAGATGAGAGCATGCTCTCGCCAGCCGACCTCACGGAATATGTTGCCTCCAGGGTGCCGCTCGAGTCGGCGTCCGGGCAGAAGGCCGGCCGTTCCGCCTTCTGCCGGGCTGCCGGGCTGTCGCTTGCGGCGCTGGCCCGCCTCCTTGCCGGTGCCAGCGTCCGCTGGATCGCCAGCCAGCCCGACACCTGCCAGCGGATCTATTTCGCCAACCACACTAGCCACCTGGACGCGCTGGTCATCTGGGCCTCGCTGCCGCAGCCGGTGCGGGAGGTGACGCGGCCCGTTGCCGCCAAGGACTACTGGTCGCGTGGCATCGTCCGCCGCTGGCTCGCGCAGGAGGTCTTCGACGCGATCCTGATCGATCGCACCGCGATCAAGGTGCACCAGAGCCCGGTCGATCTCATGCTTCGGGAGGCCGGCACCACCCATTCGCTGATCGTGTTTCCGGAGGGCAGCCGCAGCGTCACCGGCGAGGTCGATGAGTTCAAGAGCGGGCTCTACTACCTCGCCAAGAAGCGTCCCGACATCGAATTGATCCCGGTGCACATCGACAACCTGAACCGCGTGCTGCCGCGCGGCGAATTCCTGCCGGTGCCCATGCTCTCCTGCATCAGTTTCGGCCCGCCGTTGTGGCTGGAACGCGGCGAGGCCAAGCTCGACTTTCTGGCCCGTGCCCGGCGGGCCGTCTTGTCGCTGAAGGAATAAGCTCGAGGACCCGCCTCGAGGAGAATAAGCTCGAGGACCCGCCTCGAGGAATAGCCAGGAACCAGCCGCGTCCATGAACGACATCCGCACCATCGCCCTGATCACCGGCGTGCTCGCTCTGCTCACCGCCGTCACGGGCGTGGGGCAGTTCCTCAAACGACACCCCGACCGCGGCCTCGACCCTGCGGCCGTCCGCACGTTCAACCTGCGGATCCGCGGCTGGTGGGTGCTCTGCACGGTGCTGGCCGCCGCCTTCTGGCTGGGCACCACCGCCACTGTCGTGCTCTTCGGGCTCGTCTCATTCTGGGCGTTGCGGGAATTCATCACGCTCACGCCCACGCGGAAGGGCGACCATCGCGCCCTGTTCTGGGTGTTCTTCGCCTTCACGCCGCTCCACTACCTGCTCGTGGGCCTCAACCGCTACGACATTTTCAGCGTCTTCCTGCCGGTCTACGCGACCCTGTTCGTGCTGGCCCGCGTCGCCTTCGCCGGCGACTACAAGAGGTTTCTGGAACGGACGGCGAAGATCCAGGCCGGCCTCGTTGTCTGCGTCTACTGCCTGTCGTTTGCCCCCGCACTCCTGCAGATTCCGATCGAGGGTACAGCCGGCGGCGGCCGCAGCGAGAACTTCCGCCTGCTCTTCTTCCTCATCCTGCTCGTGCAGTTCGCCGACTGCATGCAGTATGTCTGGAGCCGGATGCTCGGCCGGCGACTGGTAGCCGCACACGTCAGTTCCAACCGCACCTGGGAGGGTCTGCTCGGCAGCGCCACCAGCACGGCGCTGCTCGCCGCGGCACTCTGGTGGGCGGCGCCCCCTTTCCAGCCCTGGCAGGCGGCGCTTGCTGGCCTGGTGGTGGCGACCATGGGCTTCGCCGGCGGCATGACGATGTCGGCGATCAAGCGGGACCGCGGCGTGAAGGACTACGGCACACTCGTGGTGGGCCATGGCGGCGTGCTCGACCGCATCGATTCGATCTGTTTCGCCGCGCCGGTCTTCTATCACATCACGCTGCTGGTGACGGGCGCGCGGCTGTAACTCGCTCCTCGCTTCAGCGGAGCAACTTCCCAGCTGATTCGAGGAGCCGGGATCGGCGGAAGCTCGACGAGCGTTGGAATTTCGCCCTCTCGAGGTCAGAACTGCCACCATGCCCTACGGCGAAAGTCCCCGCGAAGGAGACTTCTGCCGTCCCGGCGGCTTGAATGCTCAGCTGTCGCCGCTCACCGCACCGGCTGGCTGCTGCCGGGTTCGGCGATGCGGCGGGCCTGCGAGGCGTAGATCGAGCGGCGGCCCGCGGTGGTTGCCAGTGCCGCGGGGGTCGCCGCCACCGGCGCTGCCGGAACAGGGTCGGGGCTCTGGCCTCGCGGCGTCCGCGACCAGTCATTCGGCTGGACCTGCGTGACGGCGACCGCCACCGCGGCCGGCGGCGCCGGGCAGCCCAGCTTCACCCACTCCAGCCATTGATGCTGCAGCTGCGGCACGCTCCCCACGCCGTAATGCTTGGTGAGGGATCCTGACCAGTCGTCGGTAGTAAGGCCGTCGCCGACGAACGCCACATATTTGTGTCGGCCGCCCCGTTCGATGAGGTATCTGGCCAGCGAGTAGCCCTGCGAGTAGAGCGGCAGCACGTCGGCCGGATACTCCCGCATGGCGAACATCTGCGGAAACGCGATGCCGCGGCCTGTCGTGAGAAATTCGATCAGCAGCCGATGCTGCCGGGCCCGCTCCACGGGATGTTCCACCGTCGTGCAGGCCCCCTCGTCGGCCCACCGCGGCAGCGGCCGGCGGAAGTGGCTGGCGAAGACGGTGTGGGTGATCTCGTGCGGCAGCACGGAGTCGAGGATGCGCTGTTCGCTGCCTTGGATCGCCATCGTCCAGTTGAACACCTCGCCGTTGTCGAAGACGAAGCTCGTCGCACCGCCGGCACCCAGATTGGGGGCGACCTGCGCCTGGATCGGACAGGGGCGGCTCCACCGCGGCAGGGGACTGCCGGTCCACTCGATCGCCAGATCCTGACGATACTGTTCGGCGGCGTCGCCAATCTTCCTGGCGAGCGCTTCGGTCGGGGCGTCCACCACGAAGTTGGCGGTGCGATAGCCCGCGGCCACCACGGCCGTGGCATGCCACGCACCGCAGAGAACCACCAGCACCATGCTCGTTGAAAACCGACGGCCCGGGGTCCGTCCACCGATCCTGCGTCCGACCTGCATGCCCATCAGCCTCCGTGAAAATCGTCTCGCCTCCGGCGGGTTCGTTCCCGGCGGTTTCGGCTCATGCCCGGCAGATTCCCCCCGGAATGCCGTGCGAACGGGCCATCGCGGCCCACGAGCGAGGCGGACACTAGCGGCGGCCGACCCCCGGGAGCCAGACCGTTTTTTCGCTTCCCTGCATTGCCCGGTTTGCCGTGAGCCCACCTGGCGGGCTCCCCGAAAGCGCTTCGGGCTTGGATGGAGACTCCTCCTCATCCAAGCCCGCAGCGCAAGCAAGGGAAAACGCGATCCATCACACAGAAATCAGGCCCGTATTCCTCTCGCTTGCGCTTCGGGCTTGGATGGAACGGCAGAGGGCGGGGAGCCTGACTGGCGTGTGCTACCGCTGTGGCCGATAGATCGTCGTTGCCTCGGCGACGTCCAGTGCAGCCGGCGGTGCAGCAGCAGTCTGCCGCGACAAGAGCCATGTGCGGACCGCCGCCGCTGCGGCCCCCGCCGCGAGCAGGAGGCCGGGCCACGCGGGTACGAGCAGCGCAGTCCACGCAAGCCCTGTGGCCAAGGCGAGCAGCGGTGCCAGGCCGGGCACCATCGGCAGCCGCCACGACCAGTGTCTCCGCGCGGCGATCCACGCCAGGCCGCCACATGCTAGCAACGACAGCGTCGCGAGGCCGCGGCCCCGGGTCGTGGGGTCTCGCTGCCGCACCGCTCGGAAGGTGAGCCGACCGGCAACGGCCCCATCCACCCCGTCCGCCGCCACCAGGAACAGCGGCGACGGCAATGGATCACCCAGCGTCGTCAACGCCCGTGCCAAGGCCTGATCCGCAATGGGCATCGCACCGGCACGACGCGATGTGAGGAATGTTCGCACGCGATCCTGCTCCCACCCGCTGCTCATCTCGATGGCCTGCTGAAACTCGGCCTCGAGTCGCTGCTGGGCCGCCTGCCGCTCCGCCTGCAGGGCGTCAGCCGCGACGATCCTCGCCGGCGCCGCCACTCGCAGTGATATGTCTGCGGGCACCTGCACCGTCCAGATCACCTGCCGACAGGGCAGGCCGACGATCGTCGGAGGAGCAAGCGCGAGGGGTTCACCATCGAGCAGCCGCCGGCCCGCATCGCCGGCAAACAGGTCTCCCGCAAACAACGCCACGATGGAGCGTGGCCGGTTCACATCCAGCAGTCGCATCTCCCAGACGTTGTCGGAGACGGCCGTCGTCGGCACGACGCATTCTGCTGAGCGACCATCAACGACCGCATCGAAGAGCCGCCACGATCGGGGCAGTTGTACGCGCACCACCTGCTCGGTTGACACCAGTTCAAAGCAGGCGAGCCCCCACGCCCGCCCCCGCTCATCTACCGTCAGTCGGATGTCTGCCAGTTCAACCCGGCCTGCACCGACGGTGGCCAGTTCGGCCGGCGTCGCGGCGGCTGCTGATTCGGCCTCGGTCTGCGGCGGCGCTTCGGGAGACGCCTGCAGGGTGTACCTGGGAGGCGGGTCCCCGCTGACACGTTCGAACTGCCCGGCCTGGGACGTGATCGCCGCGGCGTTGGCCCCTGCACGCTCGTCCGACGCCGGTTCGAGTGTCGCCAGCAGACCATCCTCGGCCCGCCATTCGACGAGCGACCGCGAGCCGTCGGCCAGTTCAACCTGCAGACTGGGCACGGGGCCGCGGGGAGCCGGACGCCCCGGAATGCGGGCATCGACCTCCAGACGATAACGGCCGGCCCTCGGCCGTTGGACGACCACTGCTACGCTCGTGTCCGTGACGCGAGTCCAGCGCAGGTCGATGGCACCGCGTTCCGCCGTTTCGGGATGGAGAACATCGTCCTCGAACAGTTCGACGCTATCGACGACACATCCAGCCGGTACATCCAAAGGGATGGTGACGAGTGCGGTTGAACTGGCATCGAGCCGGGCATTGAGGTGGATCCGCACCTGTTCCCCGCCAAACACGACCGCCTCGCGCTGCGAGCCGCGAATCTCCAGACGACGCCGCTCGGACGTCAGCCGTGGCCGCGGTGCGGAGGGGGCGACCGGGCCGGCCGCGGCATCGACGGTCATGGCCCGCGTTACCTCACCCTGCCAGAATCTCGTGTCGAACGATGCTTCGCCGTCCGGCGTGGCCGTGTGCGTGAGTCCGGGAGGCAGGTCGATCCGCACGGCGAGGCTGGGGCTCGCCACAAACCGTACGCTCCGCGTCTCCACGAGTGCATCCTCAACCCACGCCTCCGGAACCTCAAAGACGCCGACCGCATCGGCCAGCGGCATCCGAAAGGGCACTTCGAACCGAAACGGGCCTCGCTCCGGCCGTCGCCGCTCGACGAGATATCGGCGGCCGCCCAGCGGTCGGATCGCCACGCCATCGGCGGAGTCACCATCTCCGGGCAACGGCTCCCCCCGCTGCCCGGAAGGCGCGATCCACTCGAGCCCGGCATCCGCCCTCACCACGCAGGACCTCACGATCGTGTCGCCGGCCTCGATCTCGTAGACGCCAGTCAGCCGGCACTCGTCGAGGTTCCAGAAAATGTCGTTGCGGCTCACGGCTGTTGGCGGCAGTGCGGCAAGCGACACCTCTGTCGCCGCAGACCGTGCCAGCCGCACCTCGGTGGAACGCGACACATCAAAGATGGCGGCGGAGGAGTCGTCCACCCGCCGCGATGCCGCCGTGAAAGAGCCTGGCATGGCCGCCCGTTCGCAGACCACGCCAACCGCAGCCGCCGACGGCAGCACCTGGAGCGTTGCCACCGGCGCCAGTGGCAACGCGATCGTCGCCGTTTCCACCTCGCCGCTCCGCCGGCCGGCCGCCTCGACATCCACGCTGAACGCGTGCCGGCCCGCATCCGGGATGACAACGCGAAGCACGCTGTCCTCGCCCTCGAGCCTCGCCGTGGCGATCGCGTCATCGACCCGCAGGGTGCCCGGGCGGAATCGCCCGCCGCTGGTGGACTGATCGAGCACCAGAATGGCCCCGGCGTCTGCGTCTACATCGACCTCCAATCTCCACGCTGTCCACGGACCATCGCCCCCCGGCGACACCGTCGCGATCGCACGCACCGCCAACACCCGCGTTGCCGCCGCGGCACCGCCGTCCTCGCCGCGCACGAGTGTGCGAAACAGGTCTTCGGGCACGAGCACCGTGGCCTCACCCTGGCGGGCAGTCTCCTTGCCCCCGTCGATCGGCGTGATGAAAACCTGCAGCGGCGGGCTGGTGGCAGTTCTGGCGGAGGATGGTTCACCGGTGGCCGCACCGCCGTCTTCCGCGGCCAAGCTCGGTGTGGCCGCCAGGCTCAAGCCAACGAGCAGCACGGCCACGGAGCCTTGCCCCCACGCGGCCTCTGCAGCGGTGCTGCCACGGCGCAGACTCGGGAGCCACCCCGACGCGGCCGCCCCCGCCGCAGCCAACGCCGCCCACCATGCCGCCCTGGCGATGCCGTCGAACGGTGCGACGACCCAGACCGCGGCCACGCCGGCGAGCAGGCAGATGAGCACGGCCCGTCGTAGACTGGCACGTGCCACCAGCAGAGTGCCGAAGCCTGCCGCCAGACCGGCGAGCACGGTGGCCGCCGACAGGACGCGGCCATGCACCAGCACGACACCGGCATCGGAGCTGGCATCGCCGGTCGGCACGAGCAGGAAACGACGGAAGCCCTGGGCGTCTTCGCTGGTGGACTGCGTGATGGCAGCGGGTGGCTGGTATTTGCCGCGGACAGCGAACAACCTCGCGGCCCAATCGCGCCTCCCCGCCTCCCCGACGATGCGGTTCGAGGCCCCCACCGAGGCGATCTCCAACTCCGGCGGCACGAGCAACTGCCACTCCCGTTGCAGTACCGGAATATCGAGTTTTGCCGCGCCGTCATCGACCCGCCAGGCAGACCACCGCCCGCCGCCCAGACGGCTGCCGACGCCCGCGCCGTCGGCGATCGTTCGCACCAGCAGCGTTACCAGCGGCCTGCCGGCCGGCAGTTCGATCGGCACCTGCCCTCCCGCGGCCGCCCTTTCTCCAAGCGGTAACCGCACGCCATCAAGGAGGATCCCCTGCACGCGACGGCCGGCAGGAAGACTGAGCGACAGGCTAGTTCGGCCCCGATTGTCGATGTCGAAGAGCGTTTCGTATTCGGTCGCGCCGGAGGCGTGGCACCACGACGTCGTGACCTCTCGCCACACCCACGCCCGTCCTTCGAGGCCACCCGGCGTCAGCTCCGCTGCAGCTCCCTCAGCGGGGTCGAAGGCAGACGCCGGTTCGAAGGAAAACTCCGCCACCGTGACCGGACCAGCGTCGGCCGTCCCGGATTCGGGAGGCACTTCGCTGAGTCGCCGATTGAGCAGCCGAGGCGGAATGCGGCCGACGTTTCGCACGATGCAGTGCCCCAGAGACGACGTGGCGCCATCCACCCAGGCCAGCAGCACCGGGGTGGCCCGCGTAAACGGAATCGTGCGAGAGGCCCGAATCGTCACCGTCTCGCGGGCTGGAGGATTCAATTCGACGAGCCATCGTTCGCCACTCCCCGCGGCACCGCCTCCGGGACCGATTCGCCGGTCGGATGTCTCGAGCCGCCGCGCCGAGACGGTGCCGACCGCGGGCGGCAGCAGCGACCACTCCAGTGGATCATCCACCGGCTCGGAGAACTGCACCACGATCGAATCGAGATCGGAGGCCGCAGGATGGCACTCAAATGTCACCGCCTCGGTGAGGCGATCGTCGCGGACTGTCAGCCGGACCTGGGTTCGCGCATCGAGGGGTGGCCGACGGCGCACCAGTCTCGCGACCCGCGATCCCGCGCGAAAGCCGGCCCACATCCGCGCTCGTGCGGCCCCCTCTTCCATCAGTACCGCCAGCCGTCCGTCCGGCCCCACGGCGTGGAAATCGGCCTGCGTGGGATCGACCGCCGGGGGCCGGTCCTGGGGGGATGCGAGTTCGTGCGTGAATTCCACAGTCGTCTCCGGACTGGTCCGCAGGTCGAGGAGTGCCGATCGATCGGACTCGCCGTCGAGACGCACCATGTCGAGCTCCGCCGTCGAAAAATCCTCCCCCAGCGCGATGCCGCCCCGATGCCCCGTGATCCGCAGGCCGAGGCCGCGGGCGGGAGTGACGGCGGCAATCAGGCCGATGCGCAGCACATCGCCGCGGGTGTCGCGCAGCACCTTCCAATCCAACGCCGCAGCAGGCTCATCCGCATTGCGACGCCGCGGCGCATCGGCCAATTCAGCCGGCGTGGAGAGCGTGATGGCCTCGACCGAATCGATGAACCAACCGGGCGTGATGCGGGCCGTCAGGTCGAAAGCCTCTCCGCGGCGCACCCGCACATCACATGCCGCGCGGCCCACCACCACCACCGGCGAGAGGTCGATCGTGGTGACCCGCATGACATCGAGGTCCGCAATCCGCGGCAGCAACGAGAGCGTCACCGTTGCACCCGCTGTCTGCTCCTCGATGAACAGCCGCGACGGCCAGACACCGGGCGTTCCGCTTCCATCATCGCGGCCGCCCTGCTCGAGGCCGGCATGCTCTTGCCTGACAATCTCGTGCCCGGCCACGTCTTGACGAGCGGGCAGCGACTCGTCGGCCCCGTTGCCTGCGATCCCGTTGCCCACTCTTCCGTTGCCAGCGATCGCAGGATCGGGCAGCGGCCACCGCGAGGCCACCTCGGGAGGCACGACGAGGCACTGCTCGAGGTCGATGGACGAGAGCGTCAGCGACGGTGCGATCTGCACGGCAATGCCACCGCCGGCCCAGGCCTCGGCAGGCGCCCGCAGCAGCGGCAGCGGGGCCTTCACGCCGGCGACCGGCGCCAAGGCTTTGATCAGGAGGGATGCGAGGCCGCCGATGCGTCGGGGAGGTAAATTGACGACAACCGCAGTGCCCCCATCGACGACCGTCCACGATGTCTCGTCCTCTGTGTCCTGCGGGCCATCGGCAGTCACCTGCGTCACCAGCACCGCGGCATCTTTTTCAATCCGAATCGTTCCGTGCGTCCATGGTGTCATCGGCCGCACATGCACGTGCAACGATGCCTGCCGTCCGTGAATGCCAACGGCCGTCCAGAGTGAAAACATGGGGGGCGGAGCATCGTCCGCGACGAGCGACAGTTCCAGCGTCTGACGCGGTCCGGTCTCGATCTGCCAGGCAACCGCCACCGGTTCCTGCCGGACGGCCGCTTCCCTCGACGCCGCCTCCGGCCCGAAGCCCACCTGCCGGGCCCGCAGATCGCCGCCAAGGATGGGCTGAACGCCCGGAGGGAGGAGCAGCGTGATCGACGACGACAGTGCCGGCACCAGCGCGAGCGAAAACCGCGGCGTGTCATCCGCTCCGGGCACGGCAGCGCAGCGGAAGTCGCAGGTGTAGGTGCCGGCGTCAGGCGTGGCCATGGCAAGCGTGCCGTCGCGGCGGCCGAAGACAACGGCCTCGCCCATGCCCGCCCCCGTCCGCATCGATCCCGACCGCACCTCGAGGCTGCCCAGCGGCATCTCCCGGGCAACGCCGAATTGTGGGAACCGATTTCCGCCCGACGCTTCGGCGAACCCGCCGACATCAAACGACACGGTGCCCACGAGGCTGCCATCCTCGGCCCGCGACATCCGATAGCGTGCGGCGTCGGCCAGCGGCTGCAGGGCCGGCTCGACGGTCCCACGCCGCCCGCTCTGCCCGCCGGCCGAGAGTCTGGCGATCCCTTCCTCGAACTCCCGGGCCGACATCGGCACATACCGCGACGTTCCCAGTTGGATGTCCGACAGCCTGCCGACGGGCACATGCACCCGCGTGAACTCGATCGGTGCGTGCTCAGCATCGCGATCTGCCGGCGGAGGAGCGAGCGGTTCCTCTGCGAGCGTCGTCGCCACCGTGATGCCCAGACACGCGATCAACGCTGCGACCACGCGCCGCCGACGAATCTGCGGAGGCTCTCGTCGTGGCGGAACGACGAGCCTGTCTGGCGAGGCCGGCAACACGGCCGAGGCTGGGGAGGCGTTCATGGCAGGTCCCGGCCGGCGGCGGTCGGCCCTTCGGCCTGGGAATGCGACAGTGGCTTGATGATGAGGGACGGCTGCGGTGCGACCTGCGTCAGCGAACTTGCCGAGACGACCGCTGCCGGACCCCGCGTCGGCGTCGGCAGCGGCGTGGGGGATCGCTCGTCGAGCACAAACCGCAGGGCGGCAGCCATGACCGCCAAGGCTGCCCCGGGCACGGCCGCCTGCACCACGAGCGGAGCCAATTCCGGAAAGGCCGCCGCCGCAAGGATCGCGACTACCGCCAGGCCGAGCACCACGGGCACCGTCCGCAGCCACGGCAGATACACGCCCAGCAATCCCAGCGCAAGCACCGGGCCCGATGCCGCCAGCACGAGGAGCCATGTCGGCACCACCCAGATGCGGCCCGCGCCGGGCGGACCCACACCTGAGAAGACGGCACGCGAACCCGCGCCGGGCACATCCACGGCCAGCCGCGGCGACGAAGGCGTATTGCCGAGATTGCCTCCCGGGGCGGACACCAGCTGCGCTGCGCCGCAGCTGGAGTTCAGCCATGCTGCCAGCACGTCCCGCGACACGACCGGAGTCCGGTGGAGGCCCAGCGGCCCCCATCCCCACCGCTGCTGCGAGGTCCACCCGCCAGGATGACCAATGGCGTGATCGTGCGGCTCAAGCAAGAGTTCCCAGTAAAAACGTCGTTGGAGCGTGCCCGCGGGAAACAGCGGCGCGTGCAGGGAAACGACCGTCGGCATGCCCGTCGTTCCTGCGAGCAGGCTCGACGCCGCACTCCGCTTCCGTCGGGCGACCAATTCCACCAGCCATGCGGTATTGCCGGCGCGACGTGGCAGTTCGATGACGACCGTGCCATCGGCGCGAGCAGCCCCCGCGACCGGCTGCCCATTCAGCAGCACCTCGACGGCCGGGGCAGGCCTTGAATTGTCGGCATCGCTGACGGAGTCCACGGGCGTAGCATCGTCCGCAGCAGTCCTGAATCCGGTCGGCAACGAGAGCGTGATCAGTTCAGCCGAACTGATCACGGCATACCGATAGATGTCTTCCCGTCGGTCACCGAACAGCCTCGTCTGCAGCCAGGCCGCATCGACCACCGTGTCGCCCTGAGGTGAACGCTTGCGGGCCGAGATCGCTAGCGGCACGATCTCCTGCGACCGGGCGGTCGTCCAGGTGCGACTGGCGATCGACCCCAGCGAGGCGACGTCTCGTTTCCAGGCGTCGCCGCGAACGTCGATCGACAAGGTCTCCGGCACGGTCAGCGCGATCGACTGTCGGCCGATCCTCGTGGCGGCAGGCAACACCAGCGGCAGGTCCTCGGCCACGGTGGACTCCGGCGCGACGGTGGGCGTCGGCAGTTCGTACTCCACGGTCACGTCCCCCGCCCCCAGCAGTGGCATGGCCAGCATGGCCCGCAGCTGCACCATCGGCGGCGACGGCTGGCCGGCGGCGGCCGACGTCGCGGCCGCGTCACCAGACTCGTCGTCATCCCGTCCGTCACGCGATCGGCCATCGCCATCCTCGTTGGGATTGAGCAGCAGTCCGTTCTGCCGCACCTCGAGCGTGCCGGTCCGCATCACGGCCTCGGGCACGGCCAGCGTGACGAACTCCAGCGGCACGTGCGCGACGTCGAAGCGGATCGTCTCCCGCACGATCGTGTCCGACTCGTCGATGTCGGCCTGAGCTGCGACGGAGGCATCGACCCGTCGGGGCAGGAACCGTCGCGTTGCATCGAAGATGCCGTCCGTGCCGTCGAGCCGGTAGGCCAGCGCCACCCTTTCGGCATCGGACCGCATGGTGGTCGGCGTCAGCTGACGCACGAGCCCGCGGATGCCACCGGCGTCGGGCAGGAGTTCGATGTCGCTCTGCGAGGTGATGATGATCGAGGCGGGGCCGACGAGATCGGCCTGCGGCGCCGGAATCCGCCAGCCGACGCGGCTGCTGTCGTGGTCGAGCGACCTTCCGCAGCGGATTTCCACGACGGCGTCGCCGGACAGCGACTGCACGAAGGGGATCACCAGTCGCCCGCCCTCCGACGAGACCGCTGCGGAGTCAACCACGCTGGCGGGGCCCACCTCATCGACGTCCCAGCCGTCGAGACCCACCACGATCCGCGACACCGGTGCTCCGCGGACGGAGATCCGCAGCCGCGCGTCGAGGGCCACGCGGGTCGCAGAGACGTCGTAGCGGTATTCGGGTTCGATCACCACGCGGCTGCCACGGGGCAGCACGCGAAGCGGCATCCGTGCGGGCTGGGCGTCGTAGGCGAAGGCGGCGACGAAGCCCGGCCGACGTGCAGCCAGCGGCGGGTCGATCCGTCGCTTCCCTTCGGCGTTTTCCCACTCTACCTGCCAATCCCCTTCCACGACGATGCTCGCCCGTCCCCACTGTCGCCAGGTTGGAATCTTTTCCACGGCAAACCCCAGCGGTTCGAACGTCTCGCGGCCGGAAGGATCAATGGGCCGTTCGCATTCCAGTTCGACAAGACCACGGCCATCGGCGCCGCGGTCGATGCGAATCACCGCCTCGGGCTGCGCCTCCGTGCCTTCGAGCGCCACGAGCGCCGAGGGGCTGCGGATGCTCCGCAGCGTGACCCGCGGCGGGAGGGCCACTCGGATTGTCGCGGCCTCGGGGGGGAGGTTGTCGAGGCGGATGCTGGCCTCCGTGATGGCGACGCGGCCATCGATCCTCACCAGGCTTTCCACCATCGCCTGCGGTACGGCGGCCCTGTTCATGTCGGTGCCGATCACCTCGCTGCCGGCCTCGTTCCGCCCAGCACCGATCCGGATCCTTGCCGTCCCTGCCAGCCCGACGAGCGTCACCGTGCTCCCGGCGCCGCCAGCCTGGGGCTCGACCTGCGGCGGCAACGAGGGCGGGCGGACCGACACCTCCGGTTCGATGCGCGGTGTCTTCAGTTCCACGAGCGATGCCGTGGCCCGTGGCATGTCGAGCGTGATCGATTCATGGGTGGGCGACGCCTCGATCGCGATATTGCCCGTGAGGATGACGGAGTGCCGCAGGTCCTCGCCCGTGCCCTCCGCTGGGCCGGTCATCCAGAGCCGATAGCCACCCGACTGGGGCCGGGCCGCCATACTGGCCCCGGCATCAGTCGAAGCGTCGGCCGCGAGCAGCATCCGACCAGGCCCCTCGTGGCGAGGAGCCGCCGTGAGCAGGAGTCCGTCGAGTGCCAGCGGCAGGCTCACCCATCCGCTGCGGGACTGACGCACCGTGAGTTCAACCGTAACCGCGCAGGTTGTCGGCCTCGCCGCGTTGGCCTCGGTGCCATCGGCGGCACCGGCAGAAGGAACCGCCGCCCGCAGCACGACGTTTTCAAGCACGGCCGCCGGAGGCTCCGGCAGCCCGGGCAGCCCCTCCTTGATTCGCAAGAGATCGACGAAGTCGCGGTAGCGGAAGCCGGGCACGGGCACGAGCCGGCCCGCGTCGTCCTGCATGTAGTAGATCTCGGGCGCAGACTCCCGCACCGCCGGCGGGACGGCGGTATCGGCTCCAGTTGCCAAGGCGGCCGACAACGCGACCGCTGCCACGAGCAGAACTGCCCGCAACACCGATTCGTCACGGTGAAAAAAACGTCGTCGCGGCATCAAGGCCGGAGTGCTCCGGGATCAGCTCATTACGAGTACGCGGCAAGGCTACGGCAGCAGGCACGGGCTGATGGCGGGCCTGTTGCTGGCAAGAAGTACCGATTGCGCAAGCGCGCACGGCCTCCTCTACCCTACCTTGCAGCCTACCCGCCGGCGGCCGATTTCGTCGCGGATTTGCCGCCGGAAGGCCGCATAACCGGCCCGTTCAGCACAATCACGACCCGTGATCGCTCGGAATGCGGTTTCCTCTCGCTTGCGCTTCGGGCTTACATGGGAATGAACCGCGCTCGCCCGCCCTCCCCATCCAAGCCCGCTGCGCAAGCAAGGGAATCCGTCCGGCCTCACCGATATGGATCGAGGTTTCCTCTCGCTTTCGCTTCGGGCTTGTATGGGAATGAACCGCGCTCGCCCGTCCTCCTCATCCAAGCCCGCAGCGCAAGCAAGGGAATCCGTCCGGCCCTTCACCCCAACCGCGTCCGCAACTCCGCCAGAACCTCCGGCGTGCAGGCGGCGACGAACGACGGCTGATCGAGCGACACCCACTCAAGCGCCGCGGGCCCCTCCGCAAACCCACTGAGGCAGCCCCCCGCCTCGCGGAAGATGAGCAGCCCCGCTGCCACGTCCCAGCAGGCGATCTTCCTCACCCAGAAGGCATCGAGCCGACCGCAGGCGAGCCAGGCGAGGTTGAGCGCCGTTGAGCCAGTGCGACGGGCGGAATGCACGTGCGGCACGACGGCGAGGAAGTCGGCGACCGCCACCGATTCGGTGCTCACATGCGGCGGAAAGCTCAGTGCGACGAGCGCGTCTGACAAAAGCTCGCAGCCACTCACACGAATGGGTTTCCCATTGAGCCAGGCGCCGACGCCAAACTGTGCCGTGAAGCACTCGTCCCGCACCGGATCGTAGACCGTTCCCACGAGGATCTCATCGCCCCGCGCGAGGGCAATGGAGACGCACCAGGCCGGAAAGCCGTGCACATAGTTGCTCGTGCCATCGAGCGGATCGACCATCCACCGCAGCGGCGGCCCGCCTGCGGCATGGTGGCTTCCGGGCTGGCCGTCGGCCGCATGCTCCGGCAGCGACTCCTCGCCGATGAAGCCATGATCGGGAAACGCCCCCAGCACGATCCGGCGGATCTCCCGCTGCGAGGCGACATCGGCCTCGGTGACGAGGTCGCGTGGCCCCTTGTTCGACACGCCAAACCGGCCGATCCAGTCGAGGAGCACGCGGCCTCCCGCGCGGGCCGCAGCCTCACAGATCCGGAGGGCATCGGCGGGAATCGACGGCTGCATGGCGGGCTCGCGACGGAACGAATTGGGGGAAATCCTATTGTTCGCCAGTGTAGTGCTCGCGACAGGAAAAGTGGCCAGGAGTGGGGTCCGTGCCGGTAGAATCCCGTGGGCATCGTCCGCATTCGTATCTCCTGGACTCAGACCTTCATGCCATTCCCTGCCCCTCTCCAGTCTTCGACCACGCAGTCCTCATCGGCCACCACCACGACCGCCGCCTGGCTCGCCACCGGTCGGCGCATGACCGATGCGGGTTCTCTCATCGCCGCCGCCATCGATCTCGATCAGCCGCGGCATGGCATCTCGCTGGCAGCCCAGGGCATGTCTTCGCCGAGCACGCTGCTCGGGCTCGACCTGCGGTCTGAATGTCGGCTCACCGACCACTGGGTGCGAGGCGACGACGTCACGGCGGTCTATGAATCGGCAGACGCGCGTCACCTTCGCACCACCGCCATGTGGCGACTGCATCCATCAGACGGTGCCACGCGGGCCTGGGAACTCATAGCATCGGCGCAGACCTCCCTGCTGCAGAGCGATTCCGTGCTCGCAGTCGTCTCGGAGATCGACGCCACCGACCTCTTGTGGGGAACGTGCACGGACGGTGCGATGCAATGGCACACCGATTCATCGCCTGATGCGACCTGCGTGCTGCTCGGACGCAGCGGGGCAACCGGTTCGGGCGACACGAGCGTGCTCGTGGCCGCGCATCCGGGCGACGCCCGACGGTTGACCGCTCGCAAAGACGGCATGCGGGTCGTCGTCGAGTGCTGGCTCTTCTCGACCGCGCTTGAAAAAGGAGTGCTGCTTCGCAGTCGGGTGATGGCGGCGGTCGGTCCCGCGACGGATGCCACCCTCTGGGCCGGAGATCTCGCGGCGAAGTTCGCCGCTTCGCCTCCGATGCTGACGACGTGATGGTTGTCCCTCGCTTGCGCGTCGGGCTTGGATGGGAATGAGGCCGCGCGCCCACTCCGCATCCAAGCCCGCAGCGCAAGCAAGGGAATACGGACGGCATCACCCCACGGGCCGCGCAACCCGGATCCCCTCGCTCGCGCGTCGGGCTTTTACGAGCAGCTCCGCCTCGAAATGCGCTGAACTCGAAAAGCTCCCGCGTTTTCCCGCCCATTTTTGCGCTGGCCGCGAGCGGCCCCGGGGCGTTACATTGCCCCCATCTTTCCTGTGTTCCCTTGCCACGGATCGGCTCGGGCCTGTTGATCGGTTCAACGAGTCGTCCGTCGGCGCAGCAGCACCGTTTCGCGGTGCCCAGACGAAAAGGTGGATGCCGTGGCCGACATCGTCTTCGCATTCGATCCCGCGATCGACCGCCCGCTCCCCAGGCTTGAAGCCACGCCGACCGCCGTCGCCGAACCGCTCGCAACGGCCGCCATCGATGCGCTTCTCTCAGCCGCCGCCGCTGCCCGGCAGGCCGATGCTGCAGCGCTCGTGCTCTTCGGCCGCGTGCTCGATCCGCAGCGGGCCAGCCCAGCCCAGGCGGCCATGCTCCGCTCGCTCATTACCGGCCTGGCCGCCCACGGCTGCCGCACGGTCTGGCTGGCGGCCGACACCGCCTCCTGCGCCGACATCGCGCGGATGCTCGGCGAACCAGCGGGGCTTGAGTTCGTCACGCCCACGTCACCACTGTCGCTCGACATCCGCGGCATCATGGTGGAGATCGTCTCGGCCAACGATAGGCACGCCACAGTGGCATCGGCGTTCATCACGCCCACTGATGCCACCCACACGCCGCACTCAACACTCGAGCGGCGGATCGTCGTCGGCTGGGATGCGTGCCACTGGAATGCAGAGCGGTGGGACGACGAACCGATCACGACCGACCACCGCTGGATGCACACTGCCGACCCGCTCACAAACACCTTCTGCGTCTGGGGCTCCCGCCGCCGTCCGACGATCACCGCCGGCATGCATCATCTCCCCGCACTGCAGGCCCGCTCGGCGCACGAGGCGGCAGCAGGCTCCTGCGGCATGCTCACCCTCCTCGACCATCCAACCGTGGACGAGGGAGTGCTGGTTTCAGCCCGCCGCAATCAGCTCGATTCAAGCACCGACTGGCGGCACAACTGGCGTGAGGTGCCCACGCACCATGTCGCCTGGAAGACGATCACGATCGCCTCCGCCACTGGCGGCGACGAGGAACTGGCCACCTCGATCTGGTCGGCGATCGAGGCGTTGTCGCTCGACGCCAAGGGACCACTGGAGATCATTCGCTGCCATGTCGAATGCGGCACCAGCGTGGCCCGCCGCGTGCGGGTTGCAGAAATCTCGTCCGAGACGCTGGCCCGAGTGCGACAGCTCTACGACGCCCGCACGTTTCGCGTCTGGTGCCAGGAGGTGCTCGCCGATCCTGGCGAGTCGCTGATCGCGCTTGGGCACTCGCGATCCGGCGCGAAGCCCGGCAGCACTACGTCGTTCTCGACGGCTCTGGCCGACATCGTCAATCGTCTCGAGCAGGAACCCCTGCACGCCATTCCCCAGGACCTCGCCCGCGAGTCCGCTTGGCTGGCCCTCGAACTGATCGAATCCACGTAACTTCTTGCTGTGGAAAAACCTCCACGGAGTCTGCGACATGCACATCGAAACGATCCACATCGAACGCTCCGGTTCGCTGACCGGCGTCACGATCGACCAGCTCGGCCCCGGCGTGCAGGTGCTCCACGGCACCAACGAAACCGGCAAAACCTCCCTGCTCGAATTCCTGCGGGCGATGTTCTTCGGCTTCGAGGGACTGTTTCGCCGCGGCGTGCTCGACCCGCAACTGCCCTGCGCCGGCAAGCTGATCGTGCACACGGGTCCGGAGGGACGCCGGCTGGCGATCGAGCGCCGGCATGAGGGACCGGAACTGGCGACGCTGACGCGGGCCAGCTACGAGGACGACATCGTCGGCCTCGGCGGCGACCAGGGCGACTTCATCTCCATCAAAGACATCGTGCCGCCGGTGGATGGCCGCCCCTGGAACCGCCCCTATCTGCAAGACATCGTCGGCGACATCGACGAGCGGACGTTCACCAACGTCATGGCCTTCGGCCTCGACGAACTGCACGAGCTCCGCACGCTCGACCCGGAGGGCTGTGGCAGCCGGCTCTACGAACTTGCCAGCGGCCTCGACCGCTCGAAGGTCACCCGCGTGCTCCGGCACATCCGCGAGGCGATCGACCGGCTCGACTCGACCGATCCTGCCATCTCCCCAGTCGAAGCGCTGCGGCTGCGTCGGCACGAGGTGCTCGATCGACTTGCCGCTTTGAACGCGCCGGCCGTGGCGGCCGGCAGCCTGCTCGCCGAACTCGCCCGCACCGACACCGAACTGGCGACGCTCGCCGCCGCGATCGAACGGGCCGTGGGAGAAGAAGACGTCGTCCGCGGTGTGCTCTGGATCGAACCGCTCTACCAGGCCTATCGGCGCACGTCCGCGCAGCTCGACGCCATGATGGGCACGACCCTCGTCCATGCCGATCTCGACGCTTGGAAGCGGGCGGCGAAGGGCCGCAACAAGCTGGCGCGGCTCGTCCGCCGTCGCCAACGGACGCGCAGCCGACTGGCCCGCAGTCTGGCCGATGTGCCCGCGGAGTCGGCGATCTGGAAGCGACGGGCCGCGGTGGCCGCGATCTGCGAGGAACAGCCCCGCCTGGAGCGGATCGTGGCGGAGGTGGCCCGCGCCGAGTCGCACGCGCGGCTCGCCGCGCGGCGCTTCGGCGAACAGGTCGGCACGGCCGGCCTCGCGCGGATCGTCGCGATCACCGGGTCGCTCGACGCCACCGACACGCTCCCCGACGTGCTCCTGCCGGAAGGCTTCCTCCAATCGTTCGGTCCGCTGCGGGCCCGCGCCCGCGACTGCGCCAAGGCCTCTCGGGAGGTGAAGGAGGCGAAGCGGGGCGTGGCCGAGGCCAAGGGACTGCTCGACGACACCCGTGGACTCGTCAAAGGCGGCGTCGGCCCCAAGGGGATGACGATCGCTGAGGCCATCGAAGAGGCGAGCGGCAGGGCCACGCTCTTCCGCAACCGCCTCGCCGCCACCGGCCAGTTGGCCGACCTCGACAAGTCGATCACCCGCATCGACAACGAAATTGTCCATCTGATGGAGGGCCAGCTCATTCCCTTGGGCTGGCTGATCCCGCTCGGCGCGGTGTTCGTCACCGGCGCGGGCATGCTGCTCTCGGGCCTGCTCCTCCCGCAGACGGTCACCGGTCCACTGGCCTACGCCCTGGCCGCGCTCGGGCTTGCCGGCACGGGGTTGGCGTCGGTGACCACCTGGTCGCTCGACCGCTCCGCCTCGAACCGGCTCGAAGCGGCCCGCGGCCAGAGCGCGATGGTGCACAAGCAGCGGGACGATCTGCTCGCCCAGTGCGGCCTGCTCGACAAGAAGATCCCCACCGACACCGTCAACTCGCTCGAACGCCGGGCAGCGATGGCACAGGCGGAGGTCGAGCGGCTGGAGGAACTGGCCGCCCGCGAAGGCTCCATGCACGTGCTCTCCGACAAGGTCGCCGTGGCGCAGCAGGCGCTCAAGCGGGCGCTGTCGCTCCGCAAGGCCGCTCGGCTGCGGTGGCAGAAGGCCCTGGAACACCGCGGCCTGCCGACCACGCTCTCGCCGCGCGAAGTGAAGCAGATCGGTCTCCACCGGCACACGCTCCTCGCGCTCGACGACGACCGTCGGCGGCTCTCCGAGGAGGCCCGGCACAAGCGTGAGGAACTCGCGGCGTTCGCCAAGCGGATCGACGAATTGATGGTGGAGTGTGATCTCGTCCCTGAGGCCACGCCGCTGGAGCATGTCGGCCAACTCCGCGAGGCGTTGGCGGCCGAGTCGCTCGCGCACCGCCGTCGCGGATCGCTCACCCGCAAGCTCGAAAGGGCCCGCGCAGCCCACCGCCGCGGCAAGAAGCAGCTCGTCGTGGCCGAGCACCATGTGAAGGACTTCTTCACCCGCTGGGCCGTGACCAACGAAGAGGACTTCCTGGCCAAGGTCGATCGCCGTCCGCTCTTCGAGCGGACCAAGCAGGAAGCGGAAGAGGCCGAGGCCGCATGGCTCGACGGCCGCC
>CANHCU010000056.1 GCA_947459185.1 Planctomycetaceae bacterium
ATCCTGATGGATCCTCTTCTGCGGCTTGGAGTCGTGTCAGGACCGATTCTTCTGCTCATCCTGGTTCATGCCGTGATGGTGGCCAAGAGTGCCGTCACCAGAGAACGCGACATTGGCATCGCCGTGCTGGGGCTTACCGTCATCAGCAATATCGTTCTCGGGGGAGCGACGCTTCCATATATGCTCAACGAGCGTGCTGCGGAGCACATGTACATGGTGGCGGGGCTCCTTGGCGTGTACGGCATGCGGAAGGTTGTGGTTCAGCCGCACGTGCCTTATGCCTGGCCGGGAAACGCTACTTATCCCCGTGCGTTCCCTGCGGCGTAGTTCATGACAAAGCTTGCCTGCGAGAAGTCTGTGCACGGAGCGCCCTGTCCAGCCTAGTCGTCATGCGTGTACTGCACGTGATCACCGGGCTCTGGAAGGACACAGGGGGTCCCTCCGAGGTCATCCCCGCGATCTGCACTGCCATGAGGGATGCTGGAGCCGACGTAACGCTGGCCACACTCTCCGGAGATTCTGCCCAGTCGGTTGACGATGCGGCGGCGCACGGCGTTCGCGTCTTGAAATTTCAGCCGAGTTTCCGCCACACGATCTGGTATAGCCGCGAACTGCATCGCCGAATCCAGCAGCTCGCGTCGCAGCACGACATCGTGCACGTCCACGGCATCTGGCAGTTTCCCGACTGGGCGGCGGCCGCCGCGGCCCGCCATGCGGGCGTGCCCTATGTGATCACGCCCCACGGCTCCCTGCAGCCCGCACGACTCAGGAAGAGCAGCCTCAAGAAGCGGGTTTCTGCCGTGCTCGCCGACCGGGCCATGCTGAATCAGGCAAGCTGCCTGCATGCGACGGCCCCCGACGAGGCTGAGGCGTTTCGCCGCTACGGATATCGCGGCCCGATCGCCATGATTCCGAATGGCATCACGGCCGCCGGGCCGATCGAGCCCGACCGCACCGCCCTGCTCGCTGCCGCGTTTCGCCGCGACTTTCCCGAGACTCAGGGGCGGCGACTGCTGCTTTTCCTGTCCCGCATCGAGCCAATCAAGGGCGTGACGACACTCGCTCGAGCGTGGGCCGAGTGCGCCGGCCAGTTTCCCGACTGGCATCTTGTGGTGGTCGGCCCGGATGAGCGGTCGCACCTGCAGGAGGTGCTGGCGATCCTGCGGGAGGGCGGCGTCCTCGACCGCACCACCATCACGGGGCCGCTGTATGGTGACCGCAAGACGGCCGCCTATCTCGCGAGCGATCTCTTCGTCCTGCCCACGGTCAGCGAGAATTTTGGTTTGGTGATCGGGGAGGCGCTGTCGCACCGGCTGCCCGTGATCACCACGACCGGCGCCCCCTGGCCGGGCATCGTCGAGCACGGCTGCGGCTGGTGGATCGCGCCGTCGCAGGATGCCCTCGTCGACACGCTCCGGGAAGCCTTGCCGCTGCCGCCAGCGGAATTGGCTGCCAGGGGAGATCGCGGGTCGGCGTGGATTGATGCGGACTTCACCTGGCAGGCAGAGTCGCGGTTGCTGCTCGAAACCTACGCGTGGCTGCTCGGCAGTGGGGCGAGCCGACCGGAGTTCGTGTCGTTTGATCATGTTGATCGCACGGAGAAGTCATGAGTGGAAGCGGCGAGATCCCCCGGCTCACGCCGGGGGCTTGTATGGAGATGACGGGATCCCCCGGCTCACGCCGGGGGCTTGTATGGGAATAGGGCGCTAGGATGAGGATCGCCTACATGGGTCCGATCTCCCTGCATCTCCTGCAGGATGAGGGCGTTGACGTTACGTCGACTCCACCGGGCTTTCAGTATGCGTTCGGTGCGTATCTCGTGCGGGAGTATCTTCGGCGCGGCCACGAGGTCTCCGTCGTCACCACGATCCACCGACTTCCGTCGCCCTACTCATGGTCGAATGACCGACTCAGCATTGACGCCGTCCCCACCCGACGCGGCTACCTGTTCTGTCTCGATGCCTTCCGGAGCGAACGTCGGCAGATGATCGCCGCCCTGTCTCACAGGCAGCCGGACGTGGTCCACGCCCAATGGACCTACGAGTTTGCCCACGCCGCGTTGGGAAGCGGCTTCCCGTGCCTCGTGACCGCACGGGATTCGCCCCGCCAGATCTACAGGCATTCTCCGTCGGCATACACGCTCTACAAGAAGTTCTACGGTGACTGGCTGATTCCGCGGATTCCCCATCTCACGGCTGTGTCGCCCTACATGCGGCAGGAACTCATCGACTGCTACACGTTACAGTCCCGCCCGGTGGTCATTCCCAATGGCATCCGGCCGGAGGTCTTCGCCTCCGTCGAACAGGTGCGTCCCGCGCGGCCGTTCACGTTCACCACCGTCGCCGGCTGGGACCCGCGGAAGAATCCCGAGCCGTTGCTGACTGCGTTTTCGGAGTTGTTCAGGCGACACCCCGATTGTCGGCTGCACTTGATCGGCCGAGGCTTTGAGCCCGGCGGTCCGGCGGCGAAATGGGCCACTGGCAAGGGTTTCTCCGCTGGCGTGCTCTATGTAGGGCACTTGTCGCACGCCGACGTGCTGCGACATCTCCGTGACCACACCGACGCTTTCGTGCATCCGACCCTTGAGGAATCCTTCGGGTCGTCGATTCTCGAGGCGATGTCGCAGCGGCTGCCCGTGATCGCGGGTAAGGATTCCGGTGCGGTCCCCTGGATTCTCGATGATGGTCGCGTCGGCATGCTCGTCGATGTCACCTCGCCGGAATCGCTGTGCAGCGGCATGGAGAGGGTGATGACGGACGCGGCCCTCCGGGAACGCTACGCTCAGGAAGGATTTGACCGCGCGGCGTCGTCATTCACGCTCGCCACCGTGGCCGAGCGATACCTGTCGGTCCTCGGCGACGTCCAATCGGGAAGAGACACCGCGGCTGTGAGCACTCTGCAATGCCCCCTCTGAGCCACGTCCTGCCCCGCCCCGTTCGTCGCTTCCTGCTGAAGCTCTTCTATGTGCCATGGATGCTTCGGGATGCCGTGATGTGCAGGCTATGGGGCCTCCCCTGGCATCCCACCTGGCGGTTCTACGGGCTGCCGCGGATCCAGACGCGGTCGCGGGGCTCGATCCGAATCGGCACGCACTTCTCGGCAAACAGCCACTGGCGATACAACACGGTCGGCATCTTTCAGCCGGTGACGCTCAAGACGGTCACCTACGAAGCCACGATCACGATCGGCCGAAACGTCGGGGTCTCCGGATGTACGATCTCCGCCGCGGAACGGATCGTGATCGAAGACGACGTGCTCATCGGGGCCGGCTGTCTGATCGCCGACAGCGATTTCCATCCGATCGCCTACGCGGATCGCGACATCCCTGAGAAAACCCTGAATGCGCCCATTCACATCGCCGCGGGCGCCTTCATCGGGGCCCGTTCGATCGTGTTGAAGGGCGTGACCATCGGCCGGGGCTCCGTCATCGGAGCCGGCAGCGTCGTCACCCGAGACATTCCCCCAGGCGTCATCGCGGCCGGAAATCCCGCTCGTGTGATCCGCCAGATAGAGCCATGACCAATCTGCTCCCGATTACCGTCGTGGTGCCCACGCTCAATGAGGAGCAGATGCTCGGAGCGTGTCTGTCGCGACTCGCGCGATTCGCGCAGGTCGTCGTCGTCGACTCCGGCTCGAAGGACCGCACCGTCGAGATCGCGAGAGCCCATGGGGCCGAGGTGCTCGGGTTTGAGTGGAACGGCCGGTTTCCGAAGAAACGCAACTGGACGCTTGCCAACCACGCGTTTCGCACGCCCTGGGTGTTCTTCCTCGACGCCGACGAACTGGTGTCGGATGCCTTCTGCGACGAGCTTGCCGCAACGTTGCCGACCACGAACCACAGCGGTTTCTGGGTCTCCTACACGAACTGGTTTCTCGGGCGCCGGCTCCGCCACGGCGGGGCCAACCGCAAGCTGGCACTCTTTCGGGTGGGTTCCGGCGAGTATGAGCGGATCGACGATCAGCGGTGGAGCAGCCTCGACATGGAGGTGCACGAGCACCCTGTTCTCGTGGGATCGACCGGTGCTATCCGGGCCGTGCTGGAGCACAAGGATGACCGGGGCTACGCCCGTTGGCTTGCCAAACACAACGATTATTCCACCTGGGAGGCCCATCGACTGCATGCCCTCCTGCGAACGACGGGTGAGGAAGGCCGCCCAAAGCTCACGTGGCGGCAAAAGGCGAAGTACCATGGGGTAGGAAGGTTCTGGTTTCCTTGGGCACAGTTTGTTTACGGGTATGTCCTGAAGGCCGGATTCCTCGACGGATATCCGGGCTTCGTCTATGCCTGTTCGAAGGCAGTCTATTTCTGGCATATCGGTGTGAAGGTGCGTGAACTCAGGGCGACCGCCGACAAGGCGTCGCCCATCAACGAAGGAGAATGCGCGTGAACAAGCGGGTCGTGGTGGTGGCTGGCGGCGGCGGATTCATCGGTGGGCATCTCGTCAAGAAACTGCTCGATCTCGGCACCTGCCACGTGCGGGCGGTTGACATCAAGCCGCTCGAGGACTGGTATCAGGTATCGCCGACCGCGGAGAACTTCGCCGGCCCTGCTGATGGCGATGCCCGCGACTTTCGCGTCTGCCGCACGGTGTGCCGCGATGCCAGCGACGTCTACCAACTGGCCGCCGACATGGGAGGCATGGGGTTCATCGAGAACAACAAGGCCCTCTGCATGCTGAGCGTGCTCACCAACACCCACATGCTCTTGGCCTCGCAGGAGGCGGGCGTGAAGCGGTTCTTCTTCAGTTCGTCCGCGTGTGTCTACAACGCCGAGAAGCAGGTCGATCCCCATGTGACGGCCCTGGCGGAGGCAGACGCCTATCCCGGGCTGCCGGAAGACGGCTACGGCTGGGAAAAGCTGTTCAGCGAGCGGATGTGCCGGCATTTCCGCGAGGACTTTGGCATCCAGACGCGGGTCGCGAGGTTTCACAACGTCTATGGGCCGAATGGCACATGGCGGGGCGGCCGCGAGAAGGCTCCCGCTGCCGTCTGCCGCAAGGTGATCGCTGCCAAGGCATCGGGCGACCACTCGATCGAGATCTGGGGCGACGGCGCGCAGACCCGTTCGTTCATGTATATCGACGACTGCGTCGAAGGCATCGGCAAGATCATCGATTCGCAGATCTATGAGCCGATCAACCTGGGATCGAGCGAACTGGTGACCATCAACCAGTTGGTTGACATCGCCGAGGAGATCGCGGGCATCAAGCTGAAGCGGCATTACAAGCTCGACGCGCCCCGCGGCGTGGCGGGCCGCAACAGCGACAACACCAAGATCAAGTCCTACCTTGGCTGGGAGCCTTCGATCTCGTTGAAGCAGGGCATCGCGGCGACCTATCGTTGGATCGAAGAAGAGTTCCGCAAGGAATGCAACGCCGCCGACGCGAAGAGCCTGGCCACGAGCGGTTATAGCCACGGATCGAAGCCAATCCCCGGCGATGGCTACGTTGCCGAGTCGAAGCACATGGACACCTGGCGGCAGGGCATTCCGGTCGGCTACGGAAAACCAGGTTGAGTCCAATCCGTCGTTCACGGTGATCGATTCGGCATTCCGACCATGTCCGGCAAACCAAAGACGCTGCTGATCATCACGCAGGTGTATGTGCCTGACCCGGCGGCGGTGGGGCAGCACGTGGCCGACGTCGCCAGGGAGATGGCGCGACGCGGCTGGCGGGTGGTGGTCTACACGTCGGCGCGCGGATACGACGACCCGAGCCAGCGGTATCCGAGCCGTGAGTGGCTCGACGGCGTCGACGTTCGTCGACTGCCGCTATCGAGTTTCGGCAAGCATTCGATCCCGATCCGGCTCCTTGCCCAGGCCTGCTTCATGGTGCAGGCAATCGCTCTGGGGTTGTTCACCCGCAGGCTCGGGCTGGTGATGGTGAGCACGAGCCCGCCGTTTGCAGGGATCGGCGGGGCGATGCTCTCCTGGCTGCGTCGCGTGCCGCTCGTCTGGTGGGTGATGGACCTGAATCCCGACCAGATGGTGACGTCGGGAAAATTGTCGCCACGGTCGGTGATCACGAAGGCCTTCGACTGGATGAATCGGGTCACGCTCCGCAGGTCGCGGGCGGTCGTGGTGCTCGATCGATTCATGCAGGCGCGGGTGCTCGCTAAGCTTCATGTGCCCAAGAAGCTTCATGTCCTGCCACCATGGCCGCATGAGGACGTGCTGAAGGCGGTACCGAGCCGGCCGAATGCCTTTCGCGACGAACAGGGCTTCGGTGACGCCTTCGTGGTCATGTATTCCGGCAACCACGGCATCCAGAATCCATTGAAAACACTCCTCGACGCCGCCCGCTTGCTCGAGGAGCGGGAAGACCTGCTGTTCGTGTTCATCGGCGGGGGCGCCGGAAAGATCGATGTCGAACGGCGGATCGCGGAGGGAGCCAGAAACATTCGGTCGCTACCGTTCCAGCCACTGTCCACGATCGGCACCAGTCTGTCGGCCGCCGACGTCCACGTCGTGAGTCTGGCCAACGAGGCCGTGGGGGTGATCCATCCCTGCAAGATCTATGGCGCGATGACCATCGGCAGGCCGGTGCTTTTTTTTGGTCCCAAAGCGTCGCACGTCGGCGACATTTTCCAGGCGGGCGACATCGGCAGGGTCATCGCCCATGGGGATGCCAGCGCGGCGGTCGCAGCGATCCGCGAACTGGTGTCGTTGGGCGAAGATGGCCGGGAGGCGATGGGAAGCCGAGCCACCGGGATTGTCTCCACATCCTTTTCTAGTGCCGGGCTGCTCGCTCGCTTCTGCGACATCCTCGACGATGCCGGACGGCCGTCGCGATGAAGTCGCTGGCGTTATTCCGCGGCCCGCGTCGCTACCGCAGCGGAGACGATGCGTTTTCGCAGGCGTTCGCGAATGCCATGACCCCATACTTCTCGCCCGTGACACTGTCAGAAATGTCTCCCCCGTGGCACGAAGACCTGTTGGAAACGTTTCCCATCTCGCTCATGCCGTTTCGCCACGGGATCTACAACCGCACGGTGCGGCCCATGATGATCCGTGATGCCGTAGGGCGACTGGCTCCGGGCGGCGTGGTCTGTGTGCGCGATGAACTGTGGCGCGGAGACGCGACGGCCGTGTTCGAACGCGAGATCGCGAGGCACAATACCTACATCTACAATTACTTCGACAACTGGTTCGCCGTGCCGCATCTGGCCCAGCGGGCAAAGGTACGATGCGAACTGGCCGAGGCCATCATCGTGCCCACCGCGCGGCTCAAAGAGAGCTGTGAGGACTCCTATCCGCGGAAGCCAGTGTTCGCCATCGAGGAGCCGGTGGATTGCAGCCGTTTCGATGCCGCCGCGACTGAGAAGGCAGATGTGCCCACGCTCGTCTGGGCCGGGAGTCCGTTCAGCCAGGCCGAGTTGGTTGGGATGCGGGACATCCTCGCTGCCGTGCATGGTGTGCGTCCGTTCGACCTCATCGTCCTCTCGGGGGACCGCAAGCCGGCGCTGTCGCTCCCGATCCCGTGGAGGTGGGTGCCGTTTTCCCCTGCCAACGAGCAGGAGTTCATCCCGCGAGCCTGGGCCGGCTTCTGCAGATTGGGTACCGACGACTACGCGTCCGCGAAGGGCTGTTACAAGACAAAAGTCTATATGGCGGCGGGCACAACGCCCGTCGTAACGGACATCGGCCATGCCCGGCAGGTGTTACGTGCCGCGGGGGCCGGATTCCTCATCGAGGACAACGACCCCCGGCAGTGGATCGACACGCTCGTGCAACTGCTCACGTCGCGGGATACGGCGATTTGGGAAGGTGGCAGGGCAAGGGATTTCGCCCGCGAGCAGTTCGCGTACGGTTCTATCGCGGCGGACTGGGCCGGAGCGATTCAGAAGGTCTGCTAGAGAGCAGGACAGCAGGATGCGATATCGACCAGAGATAGACGGACTACGGGCCATCGCGGTGGCGGCGGTGATCCTGTTTCATGCCGGGTTCGCCCTGTTCAGCGGCGGCTTCGTCGGCGTGGACGTGTTTTTCGTCATCAGCGGGTTCCTCATCACGTCGATCATCGGCGAGGAGCTGAAAACGGGCCGTTTTTCGGTGCTCAGGTTCTATGAACGGCGTGCGCGACGCATCCTGCCCGCCCTGTTCACGGTCATGGCCGCCTGCGTGCCCTTCGCGTATCGTCTGCTCAGTCCCGATGACCTCAAGGATTTCGCCCAGAGCCTGGCAGCGATCTGCCTGTTTGCCTCCAACGTCCTGTTCTGGGGCGAGAGCGGCTACTTCGACACGCAGGCCGAACTCAAGCCCCTGTTGCATACGTGGAGCCTGGCGGTCGAGGAGCAGTTTTACGTCGTCTTTCCCCTGCTGCTCCTGGCGGCGTGGCGGCTGGGACGAGGCGTTCTTCTATCGCTGATCGGTGCGATCGCGGTGGCGAGTTTATTCATATCAGTTGATGAGGTGCGGAACTTTCCCTCCGCGGCCTTTTATCTCCTGCCGTCCCGGGCTTGGCAGTTGCTCGTGGGGGCGTTGGCATCGTTCGTCGCAGACCGCTGGCGCACCGTGGACGGCAAGGGATTATTAGGCCCGATCGGCGGTGAGGCCGCCAGCTGGGGTGGGATGGCGATGATCATTCTGGCCCTGTTCCTCTTCGACGAACGGACGCCGTTTCCCGGCCTCAATGCCGCGTTGCCAACCATCGGTACGGCCCTTGTATTACTCTGTGCGTCAGATTGCACGAGCGTGGGGCGGATGCTGGCATGGAGGCCGCTCGTGGGCCTCGGCCTGATCAGCTACAGCGCGTATCTCTGGCACCAGCCGCTGTTTGCGTTCACGAAGCACGCGTTGCTCGCGGACCTGCCCACCGATCTCGCGATCGTGCTCTGTGCCGCGACCATCGTGCTCGCCTGCCTCAGTTGGCGTTATATCGAGCAGCCATTTCGTGATCGCAACCGCATCAGTCGCGGTGCGGTGTTTGCGCTGTCGGCTGCCGGCATGGCAGCCTTCGTGGGGCTCGGTTTCATCGGGCATCGTATGAGCGACCGCATCACGCAGGTGCGGCTGCGGAGCGTCGAGCCCGCGCTGCGATCGCAGTTTCGCACCCGGGAGTCGCTCGTGGCCGATCGCAATGCGTTCGTAGCGCAGTTCCTGCCCGACGCAGGAAAAGATTTTTCCACCGACCGAGCGACGAAAAAAGTCCTCATCCTCGGAGACTCCGTTTCCGAGGACCTCTACAGCGCCCTGATGGTGAACAGCGAACTGTTTCCCGGCATCGAGTTTCGTCGGCTGATGCTCGACGAGCCCTGCATGGGGGCGGCGGCGCACCTCGTCGCCGAGGGCGAACTGCCGGAGGCCATCGATGAGAAGACATGTCGAGTGGCCCTGGATCGATTGCGGGACGGGCCGCTTCTGAAGGCTGCGGATGTGATCGTTCTCTGCTCAAATTGGCCTCGCTACATCACGCACAGCACGCACGAAGGCGGGATGGAATTGGCCGAGGCGTTGGCGGTGCAGGGCCGGCAGGTGCGGATCGTCGGGCTCATGTCGATGCAGGAGGCGTCATCGACGGCGTTCGTCGCGTTGAAAAGAGGGCTCTCCATCGATCAGGCCAATCGGTTCGCCTATGGCACCATGCAACGCAGCAAGATCGACAAGCCAAACGCTGATGCCGAGGCCATGGCTGACCGCTTCGAAAACGTATGCTTTCTGAATAAATACGCGATATTCACTGACGACGCTACGCAGAGCACGTTGCTGTACGATGCCGATGGGCAGATGCTCTTCGCGGACAATTTTCATCTCACGCACGCCGGCGGTCTGTATTTCGGAAGACGGATGGCGAGCCTGGGATGGTTCGGAGGGGAATCCGCGTCCCAGCACGAAGGAAAAGGCCATGATCGGAACGAATGAGTTCATTCCACTGCGGCAGCGGCTGACACCATGTGTTGAGCAGCGGTACCCTGAGTTCGAAAGGCATTTCGAGGCGTTCAGGTATCCTGACCCGCGACGCGGCACGGCACAGGCCTACTACTTTCATCCGACCGACTGCCGCGACTGGCATAACCGCATGGTCGAGAAAATGCTCGCCCGTGAGCCGGGCCGTCATTTCCCGGTCTTTCGTATGAGCCACGGGGAGTTCATGCTCGCGCTCGGCTATCGCTATCCCCGACAGCTCGGCACATCGAGGCTATTGTCCGATGCCATAACGTTCTATCACCAGCTCCGCCGGTGGACTGGGCTCGAACCGGCGTTTCGCAGCGGATCGCACCTCAACACGTACGAGGAATTCACCAAACGGGAGATCGCCGCGGCGGAAGCGGCCTACATCTTCAATCTCGCGTCGATTTCGAGGGAGGGCATCCTTGCCGCAGCGTTTTATGACAATCCTGGTTTCAACGAATACTTCCCCGACTTCTTTGACTGGATGGATGGTCGTGGGATCGTGTTGAACACCGAAAACTACATGCCTTTCTACAGTGTCTATGCCTTGCTTGCGGGCAGCCGGTTACGGGACTTCGTCGAGGGACGGCAGGTTCTGATCGCCACGTCCTTTCGCGGCGATAAGGAGGAACGGCTCACGCACGCGATGCAGGAACTCGGTGCATGTGGCGTGCAGTTCTATGCCACACACCCCAGCAAGGCTATCTTCGATCGAATCGATCTCGGCCGCATTCAATCCGGGACCGATATCGTTTTCGTCGGGGCCGGGGTTGGCGCGGCGGCTGTCATCGAGCAGTTGCGTCCCTTGGGCGCGCTGTGCATCGACGCGGGTTTCTGCCTCGACATGCTGGCGTATCCGGACATGCGATGGGAGCGTCCGTATTGCGCTCCAGACCCGATTTTCGATCTCTCGAAAGTGAAGTACATAAGCGACGCCAGGAAGTCGGAACTTCTGGCGAGGCAAAAGACGTTGGTGGGATAGGCCGGATAGGCATGCGCCACGACGTGGCTGTATGGAAGAAGGCGATCGCTGACCCACGGAAACCACCATGCTGCACGAACCGCGAATTGATTTCTACAGGCGCACGATAGACGGGTGGATTCCCGATCGCGACGCAACCGTGCTCGTCGTTGGCGGGGGTGACAATGACCGCGACGTATTTCAATCGCTTGGGTTCAGCAACGTGACGATTACGAACGTCGCGACGGCCCTCGGCCGCGCCGACTGCAGTGGATTTCGCACCCTTGTGGTAGACGCGGAACGGATGGATCTGCCGGATGAGTCGTATGACTACGCGGTGGTGCACGCAGTACTGCATCATTGCGCGAGCCCGCACGCCGGACTCCTCGAACTCTATCGCGTGGCCCGAAAGGCCGCTATCTTCATCGAGGCGAGAGACTCGCTAACGGTCAGACTGTTGGGCTGGCTCGGGCTGTCGCAGGTGTATGAATACGGCGCCGTGATTTCGAATAAGTGCGAGGCTGGCGGTGTCCGGGATACCGAGATACCAAACTACGTCTACCGTTGGACCGAGCGGGAGGTGGAAAAGACGATCTCGTCATATGCGCCATATGCCCGCCACTCATTCGACTACCGGCAGGGCAACACGGTCGACTGCCAGCGAGGATGGACGCTCAAGGCGATCCTGGTTCGCTTGCTTGTGCCGGCATATCGGTTTTTCGTCTGGTTGTGTCCCGGTCAGCAAAACCTCTTTGCCGCGAGGATCACTAAGCCGAGTATCCCTCGAGACCTGCATCCCTGGCTGCTGCAGCAGGACGGCAAGGTCGTGTTCAAGCGTGGGTGGTCGCCAGACAGATCGCCTGGCAGGGCGACAAAGACGGACGCATGATGCTTCCGACTATGAAGCGTATCGCCTGCAAGACGCCGCTTGCGTGCATCCTCGGAAGCTATCTTCTGCTCTGCGGGGCGATGCTGCCCTGGTTCCTCCGCCGCGTGGCCCCAGACGCAGTCTCCTACCTCACGATTGCGCGAAAATACCGGGCTTGGGAATTCAACGATGCGATCAACGGCTACTGGAGCCCGTTGCTGTCGTGGCTTGTGGCACCGCTTCTGTGCCTCGGAGCGCCGACCGAAGTCACCGGTAAGTGCCTGGAGATAGCCATCGGTGCGGGGGCTCTTGCGGCCGTCTGGTGGTTTGGCAAGCAGTTGGAACTCCCCGAGGCGGTGCGTGTCTGGACGACGCTCACCCTCGTGCCGGCGGTGGCAATGTATGCCCTGACCGACACGACACCGGACCTGCTGGTGGCCTTTCTGCTGGCCGTTTATCTCGGTGTCGTGATCGGGCCGGATTACCCCCGCTCGCCCTGGCAGGGGGCGGCCTGTGGCCTCCTGGGCGCGCTGGCGTACCTTGCCAAGGCGTATGCCTTTCCCTTCTTCCTAACGCACTTCCTCGCGGTCTCGGCATATCTAGCCCTGCGACGTCGTTCGAGCGGGGTTGAGATGCGCCGTCTCGGGGCAGCCACGGCTGCGGGGCTGCTGGTCTTTGCCGTGGTCGCCGGCGGCTGGGTGGGCCTGCTCAGCCGAAAATATTCCCGCCCCACGATCGGCACGACAGGAGCCTACCAGTTCAGCCTCCGGGGGCAGGGCCATCCGACCGATGTCGGAGGGCTATATCCACCGGCGAACCAACTGGCGATCAGCGCCTGGGAGGATCCGTCTGACCTGCGGATCCGTCCACGCCCGCCCGGGGCCAAGCCGCCCGCGAGGCCGCGGCCCGAGGTGGTGCCAACAGCCGTGCCCAAGGTGAAGCCTTTCCTTCCCGATGGGCCATTCAGTCGCATGTTCTATCGGATCTACTCCAACGTCATCCGGTACATGGGAACGCTCTTCCGGCTCTCACCGTTGTCGCCATTTATTCTGCTGGGGCTGTTGATTGCGTGCTGGAACGTGCCGCGTGGTGGTGTGCGTGACCGCTGGGTGATCCTGATCGGCACGATGCTTCTCTACCCGGCTGGCTATCTGCTGATTTTCATTAACGAGCGATTTTTCTGGCTCATAACCTTCCTGTTGTCTCTCTCCGCCGGCTTGCTCACGACGGCCCTGCCGGTCCTGCGTCGCAAGCCGTGGAGCACCTACTGGGCGGTCGTGGTGGCCGTGTCTCTCTCGCTCTGGCCGGCCTGGATTCTGTTTCGGTCCTGGCACCATGTCCTGGAAGAGACGCCCGCAGTAGCGGCGGAACTGCGGGCGACGATGCCCCCCGGCACGCGGATCGCGTCTGACCTTGAGTGGGGCATCACGAACAGCATCGCCTTTCATCTCGACGCCCGGTATTACGGACTCCTGCGGCCCGATGCCTCCGCCGAGGAGCAGCAGCAGCAGTTGCGGCAGCATCGAATCGAATACCTGTTGGTCTGGGGCAATCCCGCCTGGTGTCCATTTCTCGAGTCCGCCCGCGAGGTGCCGATCAATCACGTCGCCGGCGGACCGCAGGCGCGGTGGCCCCGCGTTTTCAAGTTGAAAGCACCTCGCGATTCCCGCTCGACCGGGGTAACGCCTGCGAATCAGCCATGAACATCGCCATCATCACGCAGCCCGACTCCGCGGTCATTCCGGAAAACATCGCCAAGCTTGCGCTTCTGCCGGGCGTCGAAATCAAGACTATCGTCGTTCTCAACGTGAGGGGAGCGCTCGCCAACAAGCGTGGCTATTTCCTCCAAGGCTTTGGTGCGTGGCAGTGCTTCAGGCTGTTTGCGAAGCTGAACAGTCAGAGGCTCTCGGCGGTGATCCGCCGTGCCGTCGGGGTCCGGGTTCGGCCGGGTGAGGGCATGTCGGTGCCGCAGCTTGCGGAGCATTTGTCCGTGCCCTGCGTTTCGACCACCGAACTACATTCGGAACAGCTGCTGGCCTCCCTCGAGTCTCTCGACCTCGACCTGATCGTCTCGTTCTCGGCACCTATTGTTTTCAAGGAACGCCTGCTGACGCTCCCGCAAAATGGCTGCATCAACCTGCATTGCTCCCTCCTCCCCCGCTATGCCGGCCTCTTGCCGAGTTTCTGGGTGCTCTATCATCATGAGCCGCAGACAGGAGCCACCGTGCACTACATGGACACGCGGATCGACAACGGCGGGATCCTGGGGCAGGAGGTCGTCCGCATCGAGGCGGGGGCTACGATGCTCGAAGTGATTCGCACAACAAAGCGGGTCGGCGGTGATCTGATGGTGCGGGTCGTTCAAGGAATCGCTGCGGGCGCGGTCTCCGAGAAAGAGAATCGCGAGGCGGACGGTTCCTACTTTGGGTGGCCGACCGTCGAGCAGATGCGGCAGTTTCGTCGGCAGGGAGGCAGGCTCTCGTGAAACGCTACGCGGTTCTCAGCATGGACGTCGAGGACTGGTACCACCTCGATTATTTTGCCGGACTCACCCCAGATCGCTCGTCGAGCCTGCTCGATGGACTCGATGTCTACCTGTCGCTGCTCGAGCGGCATTCGATCCGCACGACATTCTTTGTCTTAAGCGAACTGGCGGAGCATCTGGGCAGCACGCTCAGGTCGATGGCGGCGGCTGGTCACGAAATCGCCTCGCACGGCGTAGCCCACAAGCGGCCCCTGAAGATGGCCGTCGAAGAATTCGCGGACGATCTGCGGCAGAGCAAGGCCCGACTGGAAAATGTCGTGCAGCGACCTGTGGAGGGATTCCGCGCGCCATGCTTCAGCATGGATCGCGCGAGGCTGGAGGAGGTGCGAAAAGCGGGCTACACCTATGATTCCAGCCGCATCGACTTCACGGGGCATCCCCTCTACGGAAGCCTAAACGTCGATGATTTCGAGACTGTCTCTCCGGGGCATTCCGCCCAGCACGGCTTCCACGAATTCGAGGTGAGCACGCTGCCCGTGCTGCGCAAGAGGCTGCCCGTCTCGGGTGGTGGCTACCTGCGTATCGCCCCCTGGGGCATCATGCGGCCGCTGATCCAAACATATCTGCAGAGCAGTCAGCTTTATGTGCTCTACATCCACCCCTTCGAACTTTCGCCGCGTCCACTGCCGGCGGCGGCAGCGAAGCTCTCCTTCCCGCAGCGACTGCGGTTTGGGCTGGGGCGGGCCGGTGTGGCGAGGAAACTGGAGAAGCTCATTCGGCTCCTGAAGCATGGCGGGTTTTCATTCGTCACCTTTCGGGACCTGTGCCAGCAGTCGGTGGGGCAGGCGTGAGGATTCTCGTCACGGGTGGATCGGGGTATCTCGGGTCGGCGGCCGTGCCGGCGCTGCTGGCCAACGGTCACGAGGTCGTGACGATCGGCCGGCATCCGGGCGTGGACGCTGCTGTCTGCGATCTCACCGACGCGGACGCTGTGCATAAAGCCGTGCGTGCGGTGGGCGACTGTGACGCCGTCGTGCATCTCGCCGCCCGGGCTCACGACTTCCGCGGCCTCTCCCTCGAGGACTTGCTGCTGGCCAACACCGCCACGACACGCAATCTCATCGCTGCGTTGCGGGCCGAGGGACGGACCGCCGAAGTCAGGTTCGTGCATGCATCCTCCGCGGCTGTGTATGAACTGCTCGACGCAAAGCGAAGGATGACCGCCGAGCAGGCCCCCTACGCCGCCTCGAAACTGCAGGCGGAACAACTGTTGCACGCGGAGCCGTTTCGAAGCCTGTGCGTGCTTCGATTTACACCGATCTACGACCGCGACCACCTGCAAGACGTGGCGAAGCGTGTGTTCCTGCCCGGCACACGGTTGAAGCTACGGCTGTGTCCGCCGCCTTTGCACAGCCTGTGTAGGCTCGACCGGGCGGTGCGGGCGATTGTTTATTGCATCGAATCGCATGGTGCGACCGGCCGCCACCTCACGAACGTCAATGATCCGTTGCTGATCAGCCAGCACGAACTGACGGAGTGGTTTCCGGGCAAAGCGATGCCGCTTCCGACCACGGCCCTCGCGCTCATTGCCAAGACGGCCGCCAGATGTGGGACGGCAGGGGCTAGAGCCGAAAGGCTCATACGAAAATTCACTGAAACCAGCGATCCCCCCGTGCCCTCATGGGATGTCACACTGGCTTGTCAACAGCGCCTTACTCCAAAGCACTTTTGATTTTTCGCAAGACCACCTCGTTCGCGTACCGTAGGCGGGCTAAACGAAGTTGCCACGGTGACCGTGGTCTGGGGCACAGGGACTCTATGCGCGGCCGCAGGGCGTCCTCCATACGGCGCGTTACTCGTTGCCAGTATTCTGTTGCGGCCTCCACTAAGGAGTGCCGTTCTGGCATCGAAAGCGATAACTCATTGGACGTGGCGTAAGGTCTAAAAATGATGCCCGGCATGTCCACGTCCAGGGGGGGCTCTTCGGAGACTGTTGGGCAGCCATTCAGCGATGCAAGCCAGTAACGACTTGAAATGAGACGATGGTCTCGCTGGTAGGGGTACCGAAGTCCCAGGCTCACACGGCTCTTGGCATACAGTGTCAGGACCTTCCACAGGGATACAGAACCCATGCGGCAGGCCTTGGGTAGGATATTGTCCCATCCTCGTCCCCACACCGGACTCCTGGTCGTGGTGATATAGTCAATCAGACACTGCTGCACCTCATCCACGGTCGTCCCCGATGACAGCCTCTTATAATTACCAATGTGGCAACATCCGTAGCGAATGGGCCGGAGATCGGTGCGCCACAACTCCGGGTAGACTGGGTGGCGGGCTGGTACAATTAGGCTCGGCTCGCGGTCGGACTGCGGGCGAAGTCGCTCAAGACTCGGTTGGCTTTCGATGTAAACCAGTGAGCAAACATTCCGCAGCCGAAGTCCGGATCGACTTTGACCGACATAGTTGAAGACATGAACTTCCTGATAGTCCCGGCAGTCGATTTCCGTGCCAGACCCTCTGAGAATCACAAGGATGTCCGCGGGAAGGGCTGTGCGAGCAAGGACTGGCAGGCATCCTAAGCGCTGGTAAAACTTCCGGACGTTTTCGGCGACGCAAAAATCAATGCCGTCAAAGTTGGCGATGGAAGCAATAGGTACGCAAGGCATGTTAACCACATGTTCCTCTATTTCCGGCTACGAGAACCTCCGTCGGTTCGATCGAAGGCCGTCATTCTCGTGAAACATTGTGCGGTAGTTTAGTCGATCCTGCCAGCCTGCAACCCCGGTTCCATACCGGATTGCGAATCCCTGCAAATGAGTATTTCCCGATTCGGTACCTTTGGCGGCGGCAGCCAGTTGTATGTCTATCCGCATCTGCCGCAGACAGGCTTGGCGAACATGCTGTTCGTCTGGGCGCGAGCTGAGGTGTTCGCCCGCGACCACAGGTGCAGGATGCTGGCGCCGCGGTGGACCCAGTTCGGTCGTGTGGGCGTCTGGTTGCGCAGGGAGCGGGATAAGCGGACATACCTCAACTGCTTCGGTAGTGACGGTTACGTCACCGGATTCACTCGCGCGCGGATTCTCGCAACCTATCCGCGAATTTCCGAGGCGAAGGCGGCAGAGATCGAGTGGGGTGAGGAGATCAAGCGAAACCTCGTGGTGGACGTTCAGGGATGCCATGGGCATTTCGATACCTTTCCGCAGGAGACGGAGTATCTCCGCGGCCGGTTGCTGGAGATCGTTCGTCCTCGACTCGTTGCGCAGGCTCATGCCAAGTGGCCCGCCACGTCGCCCTTCATCGCGCTGCATGTGCGCAGGGGAGATTTCGCCCCATGGGACTCTTCGCGGGTGGGCACCGCGGTCGGCAACGTGCAGTTGCCGATTCCATGGTTTCGGGAGGCGATTTGCTTTATCCGTCAGCAGGCCGGCCCATTGCCAGCGGTGGTTTTCACCGACGGCGCTCCCGAGGATGTGAAACTCTTGACCGACCTGCCCGACGTGCAGATCGCCGAGCATGCGCCGGCCATCGTCCACATTCTGGCGATTGCCAATGCCACACATATCGTGACATCCGCATCGACGTTCAGCCGGTGGGGCGTCTACTTGTCGCAGGCTACTGCGATCTGGTATCCGGGAGTCAGTCCCTGCCCTCGGCCGATGGAATCGATGAACGTCGTGGAGGACTTCGGGATCAAGTGACGGTATCGAACCGCCGGCGCTTGTGGCGTAACGATCACCGTGTGTCTGCCGCACTCGTGCGGGACTGGTCCCGAAGCGTCTCGATGAAGGCCAAGATCTTTTCGGCCTGAGTCCGCCAGGTCACGCCCTCCACGGCGGCCCTGGCGCGGGCTCCAAAGGCAGCCCTTTCCTCTGCGGGAGCGTTCGCCGCACGTTCGATGCCTCGTGCGAGGCCCTCCGGGGTTTCGTCTTCGAGGACGATCACGTCGCTTCCGTAATGCTCAGCCACGTCTGACGTGGCGGTGGACAGAACAGGCCGGCCGGCGGCCATGTATTCCATCAACTTTGAGGGGAAGTTGTAGCGATTCTCCAGCAGCCGGGATGGTCGTGGATTCACGAGCACCGCCGCCCGCTGCAGCATTGTGCTGTACTCCTCTTCTGTAACGAATCCGAAAAAACGTATGCGAGAATCCGAGGCGGCCTGCTGTTTCAGTCGCTCCTCCAGGGTGCCCCGGCCGCTGAACCAGAACTCGAGCGTCGGGTCTTTGACGTGCGGGATGGCATCGAGGAGCAGGTCCACCCCGGCCGATTCCGAAAGGGCGCCGGCGAAATAGACAGCGTGTGCTGCAGGCTCAGCGGGCGGTTGCGGCAGATCAAGCAGGTAGGAGGCCGGCGGCCTGACCATTCGCATCGACGGCCTGCCCCGCCGGAACTCCGTGGTCGTGTGCGACGAAAATACGACCGTCCCGGGCGATAGGCGGACCATCACGGTCTGCAGCCAGTTTCGCAGCCACGTGACGGGGCGTTGTCCACGCTGGGAGCAGGTGAGGTCCGCCACGATCGTGGCGACTGGGATGCGATACCACCAGCCAGCCAAAAGCGCGGGAGCCGCGTAGCGTGTGAGCGGATTGGCAACGAGGATAGCGTCGGGCATTCCTTCAGGCCAGCGTCCGAACAGCCGTCGCAGCATCGACCAGACTTGCGTGAGGATCTGCAGCGGCCCCATGGCATAAGACGGCATTTCCTCGATGACGACGCCATCCTCCACGACGCTACGCTTGTATGGCCGCCGTCGTGGACGTGTGTTGAAGGCCGAGGCTCCAGGCAAGCTCAGGCCCGTCACACGGGCCACGCCACATTCACGCATGGCATGCATGAGCTCCAATTGCGTTGTGTTGTGTGCCGCCGATGCCCAGCGATTCCTCGCGCAATCCTCTGGCGTCTGCATCGCGCCGATGAATGCCAGATGATTCACATGCTGTTCCCGGGAACAATCGGAATGGTGAGCGCGTTGCCTCCGTTCATGCGACGCCGCAGCGGAGATTCTATGTTCAGGGAAGCAATTCTAGCCAGCGGTGCGCTGGTCACGGCATGAAACGATCACCGCGACGAACACTCGTAATGGCACGGTTTATCGCACTTCTCAATGAGGAGCGCGCACCTGACTGCAGATCTTCAGAAATTCCCGTCGCCAACGATCAGGACCGAAAGGCTCTGCGAGGCGCCGGCTGACGATTGCAGCTCGGACGCGTTGCTCGTCGCTCCATCGGGCAAGAGTGCGGAGCCCCTGCGCGAGTGCCTCTGGATCACCGCTCTTCACGACCACACCATTCTCCTCAGTGACGAGTTCGGGGGTGTTTCCCACGTCGCGGGTTGCGAGAAGGGTACAACCGGAGAGTGCGGCTTCGTGCAGCGCCAGTGGCCAGTTGTCGTCGCGGCTTGGCATGACGAAAATCCGGAACGTCTGCATGGCGGCAGCGATCTGTTCCGGATCGCTGAAAGGATGACACAAGACGCCAGGAGTGGATTCCGCCATGCCCCGGAGTTCCCCGTCGCCATAGAGATGCAACTCGTATCCCCCGACGCTGGAGCAGAACTGCCGAAATGCCTCCAGCAGCACGTCGATTCCCTTTCGTCGAATGTGTTGCCCGACGAAGCCGATGCGATACGGACGGCCAGCGACGTCGGCAGGGGGCACGAAGAGGCTGCTATCACTGCCATACAATCCGGTTGCGATGCGCGATCGCGGCACGCCAAGGTAGGCGCACAGTGTGGCCGCCGATGCTCCAGGAACCCAGGCATAATCGAACGCGTCGCGCAAGAAGGCCTGGAAATACGCTTTCCCCAGGAGCTGCCGAAGGTCTCCCCGCCAGCGATTGTCGATCATGCTGCAGACCATAGCACCGTTTGCCTTTGCGATCGCTGCAAAACGCTTGCAGGGGGCGAAAGCCCAGCCAGTGGTCAGGCAGAGATCCATCGGACTTTGGGCCAGATCGTTCAGCAGCCGCGAATCGGGATCGTTTCCGACCCAGTGGATGGGCTGCCCAACCACCTCCTGCAGATAGTCGGGGCGGGCCGGTGAATCCGTTCCGATGAGCGTGAGATCGACGTCATCGCGGCCTCCGATCGACCGCATCAGCCTCGCCGCATAGGCGGGGAGCCCGTGCCAGATGATACTCACGCGTATCGGTCTTGTTGCGGGGGAGGGGGCTGGCTGGGCGTTCATGAGGCCTTTTCGTCGCGAACCACTCAGCGCTGGCTCTCGGCGGTGTGGCAAGCGTGTCGGCCAAGATGAGAGCCGTCACTGTTTCTCAGTCCTTGCCGAATTGGCTGAATGGTGTGCCTGCGATCATACTTTAGGGAGATGATCGTGAGAATATCCAGCATGAAGGATCAATCTGCGCAACGCGCCGGCGGTGAGCCAGCCTCTGCAGGCTCTATTCTCCGAAACTGTCTCGCGACGTCGAGAACGCGGCGTTGTATGCTCGTTGGCATGGTGCGAGTGAAACACATTTTCCGTGTTGGCTTTGTCGCCGTCGGGCTGCTGGTGCCACTCGTCGGATTCGCGGCTGACGTGGCAGCGATCCAGGCTGATCCGCCAGGGAAGCGGTATGTCTACAAGCATTCGGAAGGCAAGCCCCTAGGGATCGAGGTCTTCTCCCCGAAGGATCATGATCCGGCCACGAGAAAGGTGGCGGGGATCATCCTGTTTCATGGCGGAAACTGGACCGACGGCAGCACCGCGGAATTCCACGATGTGTGCCGCTACTTCGCCAGCCGTGGCCTCGTGGCAGCGACCGTCGACTATCGCATGCTGCCGGCGCACGGGCCGGAGAAGGACAAAGACTCGAAGACTGGTCTGACGCGAAAGCAGGTCTGCGTCCGCGACGGCAAGTCGGCAATCCGTTGGTTTAAGGAGTATGCCGACGCACTGGGCGTGGATCCGACGCGGATCGTCTCCGGAGGCGGTTCGGCCGGTGGCCACATCGCCGTGCTCGCGTCGACCACGCCTGACCTTGACGATCCGTTGGATCCGCCTGGCATCGACACGTCGGTTGCAGCCTACATGCTCTGGGCACCGGCGTGCGCGGAGGCTGACTCCAATGATCCGCCGATCGACGCGAGGCGGCATGTGGGAAAGAACTTTGCTCCCGCGGTGGTGTTTTTCGGCACGGAAGACAGCTGGCTGCGGCACTGGAAGAACCTGACGCAGTATTCCATCCGGCCACGGGGCGGTGCCGAGCCGATCGTGTGGTTTGCGCAGGGCGGCGACCACGGTGTGTTCGGGAAGCAGGACTGGCGTCTGGCGACCCTTGCCGCGGCGGACAGATTTCTCGTCGAGCGCGGATTCCTGACCGGGGAGAGCACGGTGCCGCCGTCGCCGGGCGGAAAGACGCTGACGCCAGCGGCCATCCCGGTGAAGTGAGTCCTATCCGATCGCCATGGTGCGGGCGTACACATCGGCGTAGTGCCGTCCAACCACCCGCGAATCCCATAAACGGCACGTCCGTTCGCGGGCCGCAGCGTTCAGGTTGGGGCCAGCCGTTTTGGCTCCCAACACCCACTCGATTCCGGCCGCCAGGTCCTGCGCATCGAATGGCTTCGCGAGGTAGCCCGTCTCGCGATGGGCGACGATGTCGGCCAGCCCGCCTGTATTGAATGCTACGACGGGAGTCGCGCAGGCGTGGGCCTCCGACGCCGTCTGTCCGAAGGTCTCGAGCCGGGAGGGCACGGCCACCGCGTCGGCGGCGCTGTAGAGCAGCCGAAGTTTCTCGTCGTCGTGCAGGTAGCCGGTATGACGCACAGGAAAGCCCAGTGGAGTTTCGTGTGACGGTGCCAGTTGTCCGAAGACGACCAGTTCCAGTCCGTTTAGCTCCTTTCCTTTGCTGCGACCCCTCAGGTGCTGCAAAGCGTCGCGAAGGAGATCGAAGCCCTTGCGAGGATCCTCGTCGCCACCCAACGCGCCGAATAGCAGGATCGGTGCCTCCGGAGGGAGGTTCAGCAGTTGCCTGGCGTGCTGCTTGTCCACCGGTCGCCAGACATCCGTGTCGATGGGGTTGGGGATGACGGTAACGGGCCAGTCTCGCATGAGCGCGCTCTGCTCCACGCAGCCCGCGAGCCAGCGGCTGGGCGTGACGATCTCGAACGGCCGCTGCCAGTGCCGTTGCTTGCGCCGCCACGTCCAACGGTCGAGATCGAAGCCCGACTCACGGGGCGGCCGATTTGCGGCAGAGTATCCATCGCGATAGCGATGGCCTTCGGTATAGTGCTCCGCGCCAGAGAAAGCCCACATGTCGTGCAGCGTCCAGACGACCGGCTTCGTGAGCCGGCCGATGTCTGCGATTGACATCATCTCGCAGTTGATCCAGTGCAGATGCACGAGATCCGTGGCGGAGGCATTGAGGCGGCTGGCCCAGCCTGACGGGATGCAGGCGGGGGAATGAAGCCCTGGGCTGCCCCCCTTGAGCAGGCTCTGCCACGGAGTCGCGAGGATGCGACGCGCCTTTGCCAGCAGCCGTCCGGGGGCCGTGGCCGGGCCGACCACCGTCGGGTCGGAAAGGGTGGCCCTGTTCACACGCAGCGTCGAATTGACCCCCACGCCGCGGACAGCATGGTGAATGCGATGGGCCGCGCGGGCGGCGCCGCCGATGGAGTCGGAGTAGTTGAGGTGAACGACGTTCATGGTCGAACGGGCGCGTCAGTCGTCTCAGGATCCATGGGGAGGAAGCATGCTAGGATAGTTGCAATTCCTGGATTCGACAGACGTTTTTTCGGCCATGCCCATGAAGTCCCGCGACGACTCGACGCCAGCCACGGCGGCCGCGCAGGCAGGAGCGGAGATCGTGCTGCCTCCGGCGTATCGGGTGCTGCCGACGAGCGTGCCGTTTTATGTCCCGGGGTTTGAAAAACAGCGTTACCCGCAGTGCTATGTCTTTGCACCCGAACCGGTCGAGTGTGCCGCCTGGTTCGATCGCTTTTCGGGCCGGGTGTTGCAGGCCGTGGGCTCCGCCTATCGTCCTGTCTGCCGGATGAGCGACGGAGAGTTTCTGCTGCTGTTTGGGTTTCAGCCGCCGAGCGTTCGGCATCCCTTGGTGCGTCGGTGGAGGTTTCGCCTTTCGCAGGCCCGACACATGATATGGCAGCGTTTTGTCGGATTTCGGGCCCAGACGGCTCCCGGAGTCTCGTCGGGCGCGATGTCCCATGCTGAACAGAAAGCGTTCGTCCCCACGCTCTCGTCGCGCTATCTGGAGATCGCGAAGGAGGGGGTTCTCGGTCTGCATCTTGACTACGCGCCCACGCCGTTTCAGGAGCACTATTTTCCGGCGGTGCGGCAGTGGCTGAAGCAGAACAACGTCACACTCACGCTCGACAACTACGCCCCCTTCTATTTCGTCTATGGCCTCCTGCGCGGGCCAGTGTTTCCCGAGCTCATCGGCGGGCGGCGGGTGTTGATCGTCCATTCGGCGACGGGCTCCAAGCGGGACGCGATCACGCGGTCGATTCAGGCGGCCAGCCCGCGTGGGATCGAGTGGCTGACAATTTCTCCGAGCCGTTCGTTTGCCGACACGCTCGATCTTTCCCGGCTGCAAGACAAGCCAGACCTCTGCCTTCTCGGCGGCGGCGTCGGTAAGTCGGCACTCTTTCCGCAGTTGCGGCCCCTCGGCATTCCCTGTCTCGACGCGGGCTTTTCCTTCGAGGTCTGGGCCGATCCGGAGAAGCAGTGGGATCGCCCCTACATGTCGCCCAACGCATCCTTCGATCCCGCCCGCGTCCGGTTTGGCTCGGCGGCGGATCGGCGGCAGATGCGGTCGTGATGAACGCGGCCGGTTACGGAATGGGGTTGAAACACGTTCCGCGAAAGCCGCAGGCCGACTTCGACACCTTCATGCGCAGATCGATACCCAGTTCCGCCTTCCATCGTCTGCGGACTTCCCGCTCCCCGGTCCGCTCCGCGTCGTCCAGAAGGACGAAGCACCGCTCGAAGTCGAGGTGGTCGCGGAGGAATGGCAACGCGGGATACCGTGCCAAGGCTATCCGGTCATTGTAGGCCTCCGGGCCGTCTACGATCACGGAGTCAAACTTCGACGCCGCGATCGAATCGCGATGTGAATCGAGGTCGTACCACGTGTTGCCGGCAAGCGCGAGCCGATGGGGGGCGACGGGAGCGTGGATCAATTCCACCCCCTCTGTTGTGCCCGCGTCATGCAGGCATCGGCTGATGATCCCTTGCCAGGCGGCGTTGCCATCAACGCTCACGAATCGGCACGAGAGCCCCTTGCGTCGAATAAGGCTGGCAATCGCAAGCGTCGATATGCCGGAGCCAAATTCGATGACCGCCTTCCGCTCGTTGATGAGAATGTCGTTGCAGATCGTGAGGATGCTCTCGAACGACATCGCCGACCCGGACACGGGCAGAAACCCGTAGTCGCGGAGCAGATCCTGCAGCAGAAGAAGGCTTCGCGGTTCGTTGTCTTGGCCGACGACAGCCTGAACCCGCCTGCGGAGGGCGCCGAATGCACGCTGAAACATAACGCCCGATTCTCACGGAAGGAATGGACTGGTGTGCAATCGGATGGAACGAACCGATCCAGTTGGATCATAATTTGAGACCTCGTGTTGAACAAGCTGACACCGCAGATGGCGAGGTGGCAGCAAACTTGACCGGCGACTGGTGCGTGAAGGACAATCGCATGGTTTATGTCCTGAACGTGGACGCCCACCCCCATGGATCACCTCACCCGCTTCGCTGCCGAACTCTTTGGCACGTTCACGCTCTGTGCGATCGCCATGCTGGCGATGGCCGGCGTGGCCCAGGGCGACGCGGGCCGCATCATTGCAGCGACCGCCTACGGGCTTGGCGTCGTCGCGGGGATGCACGCCTGCGGGCCTCTTGGCCCGGTTCATCTCAA
>CANHCU010000057.1 GCA_947459185.1 Planctomycetaceae bacterium
ACGGACTCATCGCCGACACCAATGCGGCCAAGCGAAGACTCGGGCTCACCGCCCTGACGAAGTGGCCCGACGCCACCGTGTCGCAGCGGCTGCTCGACCTGCTCGGCACGTCGCAGGATCAGGCCGAACGCGACCAAATGCTTGGTACTCTGATTCGCATCGCTCCCCTCCCCGACAACAAGCTCAACGACAAGCAGAAGCTGGAACTGCTCGAGAAGACGATGTCGCTGTGCAAGCGGGACGAGGATCGCCGCCGCGTGCTGGAGCGGGCCAACGCCATCCGGACCATCGAAACGCTACGGTTCGTCGTGCCCTACCTCGACGATCCGAATCTCGCGGAGCCCGCCTGCCTGAGCGTGGTCGAACTCGCGCACCATCGCAACATCCGCGACGCCAACAAGGATGAGTTCACGAAGGCCCTCGACAAGGTGCTGGGAACGACCAAGAACGAAGAACTCATCGACCGCGCCGAACGCTACAAGCAGGGCCAGACCTGGGAGCGAAAGAAGCCGTCGAAGAGCTGAGCGGCTTCACCCACACCAGGGAGCAGGCGGTGATCAGCCACCGGAACATCTGGACGTTCAGGAGCCGGCGACCAGGATCGTTGGCCAACTCTGGAGAAGGCCCTGAAGAGGTCCGTGAGAACGGGGCGGCGCGACCGTCGGTGGTCGATTCTTTTTCACGGACCTCGAGCTCACTTGCGAAACGTGGCACCGTCGAGGCCATGGGATTTCATCAGCCGATAGAGCGTGCCGCGCGGGAGGCGTGCATCGCGGGCAGCCGCCGACACATCACCCGCGTGACGAGAGAGCAAGTCATTGAGATACTGCGTCTCGAACCGCGCGACATGTTCGGCACGCTGCGCGAAGTAGCCGGCCGCGGCGGTCGTGCGGCCGGCCGCCGCCACCACCTCGTCGGGGAGATCGTCCACACCGGCCACGGATGACTGCGTCATGGCGATCGCCCGCCGGACCACGTTCTGCAGTTCGCGGACATTCCCGGGCCAGTGGTAGCTCCGCAGCACCTGATAGACGTCCGTGGAGAGCCCATTGATCCGCCGGCCCATCTCCTGCGCGGCGCGGTTTGCAAAGAACTCGGCCAACAGACCGATGTCGTCTCCACGGAGACGGAGTGGCGGCAGCTCGATCCGCACGACGTTGATCCGGTAGAGCAGGTCGCGACGAAACTCCCCTCGCTCCACCATCTGCTCGACGTTTCTCGATGTCGCAGCAATCACCCGCACATCGACCGCATTCTCGAGCCTCGCCCCCACTCGTCGCACCCGCCGCTCCTGCAGCACCCGCAGGAGTTTCGCCTGCAGCGGCAACGGCAGTTCGCCAACCTCGTCGAGAAACAGGGTGCCGCCATCGGCGAATTCGACCAGCCCCATCCGCCTGGCATCGGCTCCGGTGAAGGCGCCCCGCTCGTGGCCAAACAGTTCGCTCTCCATGAGGGCATCGGGAATAGCACCGCAGTCCACGGGCACGAACGGACCGGCGGTGCGGCGGCTTCTCGAATGGATGGCGCGGGCGACGAGTTCCTTGCCCGTGCCGGTCTCGCCCGTCACCAGCACATCCACGGAGCTGGTCGCAATCCGGTCGATGATGGAATAGACCTGACGCATCGCCGGGCTTTCGCCCAGAAAGCCGTCGAATGAATAGGGCCGCTCCACCGCGCGACGGAGCACCTCCTCGGCCGCCTTCCGCCGCGCTTCCGTCAACAGCCGCGCCAGAACGGCTTCGAGCTCAGCCTCGGCTCGGGCGATGTCGAGGTAATCTCCCGCGCCCGCCTGAAGGCAGGCCCGCGCCGTGTCGATGTTCGGCTGCGTGTCGATCACCACCATCGGCAGCTGGGGGTCGGCCTTCTTGAGTGCTGCATGGAGAACGTCAGCCGCCGCCCCCGCCCGGGCGGTCACGACCCCCAGATCCCAGGAGTCGCGGGAGAGCATGCCGATCGCCACATCGAGCGATTGCTCAACCCGCACTTCGAACGGCTGCAGGCGGGCGCTGAGTGTGGCGTAGGGCAGCCCTGAACTGCCCTCGGGATCGACGATGAGGATGCGGGGCTGTTGCACGGGAAGGCTCGGGCGGGCGTGGCTGGCAACGAGGGATCGACGTCGAGACGTTCCGCCGCGGTGTTGGCCGCCTGCCCGCGGCCGCGAAACGCCTGCGAGAACGGCAAAGTATGCAGCCCCGCTGGCCAGGCGGCAACTCGCCGCGAGGGGAGGCGGCTGGTACATTGCCAGACTCGTTCGTGAGCCCGCCTCCCGGAGATCATTCCAGCCATGGCCATCGACCCCTATTCGCCCTGCCCTGGTGGCACAGGCAAAAAGATCAAGTTCTGCTGCTCTGAACTGATGGGCGATCTCGAACAGATCGAACGCCTCACGGAAGGGCAGCAATACGCCGGGGCACTGGCGGAGGTGGACCGGCTGACGCAACTGCATCCTGGGCGGGCCTGCCTGATGGCCAACCGCACCCGCCTGCAACTGGCGACCAAGCAGTTTCCCGAGGCCGCGGCGGGGAGTGCCGCGTTTCTCGAGGCCTGTCCCGACAACCCCGTCGCGCTGGGGCTGGCCGCGGTGACGGAGGCCATCGTGGGCCGTATGCAGGAGGCCATGGCCCTGTTCGATCAGGCTCGCGACAAGGCCCGCGAAACCGGCGAGGGGGAGGTGCCACGCGACCTGATCCGGACAGCCCAAACGCTCGTGCAGGCCGCCGCGCAGACGGGCCATCCCGGTTGCGCTCAGGGCATCGTCGAATGGCTGATCGACAAATCGCTGGGCTCCGAGGAAGAGCGGCAGGTGATGGCATCGATCGTGGGCTCGGGCGGCGTGCCCCCGGCCCTTCGCACCAAGGTATCGTTCGAGGCGGCGCCGGCCGACTCGCCCTACCGTTTCGAGTTTGAAGCGGCGTTGAAGGCTGCCGCCGATTGGCGGCTGTCCAAGGCCCTGTCCACGTTCCGCAGCCTGAAGCCGGTCGCCGGCGAGAGCCCGGAGCTGTTCACCAACATGGCGATCCTCTGCGAGATGCTCAGCCGTCCTTACGAGGCTTCTGAGGCGTGGCTGGCCGTCGCCCGGCTCCGGGCCGGCACGCCCGATGATGCCGTCGAGGCCACCGGCCGGGCGATCGCGATGGAAACCGAGGCCGACCCGGATCGCTCGCCGGTGGTGAAGATCTCGAGCATCATCGCCCCGCTGCCGACCGTTGGCGGTGAGGCCGCCGGCGGTGGCATCGAACTCCTCGAGGACAAGCTCCGCCACGACGGTCGCTACGATGTCTCGACGTTCGACCGCTCTGCCTGGGTGTCGCGGGGGGCGGCTCCGCCGCACTCGGTGTGGCGGGTCTATGCTCCAGCGTCGGCTGATGCTCCCGCATCGGAAGGCCCGTCTGGAAGCGAACAGCCCGACCGCCTGCTGGCATCGCTGATGATCTTCGGCCGGCAGACAGACCGTGATCCCGAGGCCGTGCTGCAGGGTTTTGAGCCCGATGTCGCAGAGGCAAAGCCGCTGGTGGAGCAGCTGCTCGGCTGCACGTTCGCCCCGCCGGTGGAGATGGGCCGCGGGCGGCTGCCAACCACTTCGCCCACCGTCTGGCTGCAGAACACGCAGTATCGCGTGAAACCTGCCGAGCTATCGAAGGAGCCGACGGCTGCCGATGGTCCTTCGATGGTTGATCGCCTGCTCTCCCGGCAGCGGCATGCGGTCTGGGATCGCTTTCTGGCAGTCTGGCCCGACACACCTCTCCCTGAACTGCTGGGCAAGACACCTCGTCAGGCCGCTGTCGAGACGGGCAAGGAACCGGCCCGGCGGGTCGAGGCGATGATCAGCGAGGGCGAGGCGGCCTCCCGCCAGCCCGAGGCCTCCGCTGCGTGGACGGCGGTGCGCGGAAAGCTGGGGCTCCCGGCACCGGCGTCGATCCACTCGGCCCATCCACTTGAGGAGGTGCCGCCCCTTCGGTGGCACCGCGTCGAACTCGACGGGCTCGCCATCGACGAACTGCGGATACTCTTCCTGACGTCGCTCGACGCCGGCTTCGATCTGGCGGCGGCGCGAGCGGCGCGGGCGATCGTGGCACGGCCCGATGCCGAACCCCAGGACCGCTGGGAAGCCTATGGCCTGCTCGAGGATCGGGCGGAGACCAGCCTCGAGAAACTGGAGATCATCGGCAAGCTCCGCGAGCTCGCCAAGACGCTCGGCGCCAACGACGGCATGCTCGATGTCGCCGAATTGCGCGTGCGGCTTTCGCGGGCCGACGAGCCGGGCATCATGAGACTGCTCAATCACCTGCAGCGGGATCATGCCCGCGACCAGAAGGTGATCGCGGCGCTCGCGGAGGTGCTCGGAGAGGCGGGTGTCGATCTCGCGGCGCTGGCCGCCCAGTCGGCGGCGGCGGGGCAGATGCCCGGCGGCGGTGGGCTGCCGATTGGAGGCGGACAGCAACCGGCTGCCGACTCGGGACGCATTTGGACTCCTGGCGGCGAACAGGGGGGTGGCGCTGGAGAGAAGAAGTCGCTCTGGACCCCGGGCTGAGGTCACGCACGCCATGCACATGGGCAGCCCCGAGGATGCGTTCGACGAACAGCTGATGCGGCGGGCGATCGCTCTGGCCCACCGCGGCGAGGGTCATGTCGAGCCCAATCCGATGGTAGCCGCGGTGATCGCGGTGGCATCTGGCAAAGGCCCTGGCGTCGGCATCATCGCCGAGGGCTGGCACGCCTCCTTTGGAGGCCCGCACGCGGAAGTGGCTGCGCTCTCGACCGCTGGCACTGCGGCCCGTGGCGGCACGCTGGCCGTCACCCTCGAGCCCTGCTGCCATCACGGCAAGACGCCCCCGTGCACGGCGGCAATCATCGCGGCCGGCATCAGCCGGGTGGTCGTGGGCACGCGGGATCCTTTTCCTGCGGTCGATGGCGGCGGCATCGACGAACTCAGGCGTGCCGGAATCGAGGTGCGGGTGGGTGTCTGCGAGGCGGAGGCCCGACGGCTGATCGCCCCCTTCCGCAGACTCGTGGAGCAGCAGCGGCCGTGGCTGATCGCAAAGTGGGCGATGAGTCTCGACGGCCGCGTGGCAACCGCCGACGGCGAGAGCCGCTGGATCTCATCGGATGCCTCCAGGGAAATCGTGCACCAGCTCCGGGGGCGAATGGATGGCATCGTCTGCGGCATCGGCACGGCGCTAGCCGACGATCCGCTCCTGACGGCGAGGCCCGCGGGGCCGCGGCAGCCGTTGCGGATCGTGCTCGATAGCATGGCCCGTCTGCCACTGGATAGCCGTCTCGTGCGGACGGCCCGCGACGTGCCGCTGTTGGTGGCCGCCGGCCCCACCGCTCCTGCCGACCGCCTCCGGCAGCTGGAGGCAGCCGGCTGCGAGATCTGGCAGAGCTCCGCCCCGAATCGGCCGGAATGGCTGCATGACCTACTCTTAGAACTGGGATCACGACGGCTCACGAACGTGCTCGTCGAAGGCGGCCCCACGGTGCTGGGAAGCCTGGCCGATGCGCAGGCCATCGACGAGGTCTGGGCCTTCATCGCCCCGACGATCATCGGCGGCGCAGCGTCGCCTTCGCCGATCGCCGGCGCAGGAATCGCGGCACTCGCGTCCGCCGCAGCGATCGAGGTCGAACATGTGGATCACCCCGGCGGCGACCTCCTCGTGCGGGGCGTCGTGCGCCGAGCATGAGCATGCAACCCGCGGCCGGTGCTGCCCATGTCCCGAGAGCCGGCGTTGCTGACAAGCGCAGGCAGGATGCCGGAGCGCAGTCAGCATCGAGTGAGCGAAGGCCATGGATGGCCGTAGCGAACGTCCGGCGACGGGGCATGGGCAGCACCGGCCGCCGAAGTTCGTCTACTTCGCCGGCATGTCGCGGATCACGTTTCGCCAGTGCGTGACCATGGCGTCCGACTGCATCGCTGTCTCGGCCACGGCGACCCGCAGCGTCTTGATGGCTTCGAACACGACCGTTGCCTGGGCCAGTGCATCCTTGGCCTGCTCGTTCTCGTCGTCGGGCCCGAGTTCCGACTCTGGATCGACGGTCCCTTCGCGGTCCTGAACGCATCCATACCGCGTGAGATAGACAACCCACGGCTGGATCGCGTCGATCAGGCCCGCAACGTCGAGGGCGGCCGCGCCCACCAGAGGCTCTTCAAACTTGCCCAACTGGGAGCCGGTTTCGAGCCGTGTCTTCAGGAGCAGCCGACCAGCCTGCTTCGGCACGAGCGACAGCACGGCAGCGTTTTCGCCGACGCCAATCGATGGCTGGACCTTCTCGTCGAGGCCACTGTTGGTCAGTGGATATGACCAGAGGGCGCCCCCCTCCACCTTGGTCTTCACCGGCTCAGGCACGCTGTACTCCGCCGGCACCGCATCGGGATTGATCTCCCGCACCGCATCGACTGCCTCGTCTGCCAGTTCGAACAGATCGCTCATTCCCTCGCGGAACAGCTTCGGGTCAGTAAGCCCCAAGACGATGGCCGGTTCCACCAGCGGCAGCGGCTCCGTCGCGGAGGGCAGCGCCTGATGAGGCTTTTTCGTGCTGCTCTTGCCGTCGATCACGAAGGCCATCTGGCCGTCGGCCAGCGACGGCAGGATCTTGGTCCGCACGATGCCGACGAACTTCGCGCCGAGCGGCGCGAGGTGCTCGTCCACCTCCTCGATCTTCTCCCTGTCGTCGGCGTCAGCCTTTGGCAGCAGATAGGTGCGGAAGAAAGCCCAGCCCATGTCGGCCCACGACGCCAGGTCTTCGAACTGGCTTGGGTCGTTCTTCACCCGGAAGGCGGCCGCGGCCAGCGGGGCACCACCAGCATGTTCCAGCAGGCCCAGCCGCTTCGACCCGTCGAACGGCAGGTTCTTCGACCAATCCCAGACGTAGCCTTCGTAGCCCTGTTCTGACAAAAATGAAAACGCCATCCACGGTCCCGGGACGGGCAGTCGCCGCTTGTAGCCCTCGGCGACTTTACCAAGGTTGCGACGTGCCTCGTCGGCAGCACCGTCGGGCAGATCGGCGAGGTCGGCGATCGTGTCGCTCAGGTCGGCGAGCTGCTCGATGTCGGCGGCTGAAGGGGCCAGTGCCTTTTGCATCGCCTCGCTCAGGTAGGAGATGGCGGTGAGCGGCTTGTCCTTCATGGCACGCAGCGGCTCGAACGGCTTGGTGGCGAGCAGCGACGTGCGGTCGCTCCCCGCGACGGCCGACTTGTCCGCAACGACCAGTTTGTTGAGATGGTCGATCGAGTCACCGATCGAGAGGATGACGCGGTCGCCGATCACGCCGAGGCCGATCACCAGTTCCAGCCCCTCGACCTTGTCGAAGACTTTTTCCAGCTCCTGCTCATGATCCTCCAGCCCAGGGACGCCCTCGCGAATCAGATTGGCGTCGGGCTTGATCGTGAACGTAACCACCTCGCCCCCGGCCACCTTGCGACGCTCGAGTGAGTTGGCCAGGGCTGGGTTGGCCTGCGTGATCAGCTTGACAAGCACCTCGATCCGCTTCAGCTGCGAGGTGGCGGCGTCGAGCTTGGTGGTCTTGAACCCCCAGACCACGTCGGGCACCACGATCAGGTTGATATTCTCTGACAGCGTCTTGAACACCAGCCGCGTCGCCAGTTCGTCTGCCGAAATCTGCTCGGCGGCCTCGGCAGCCTGGAATCGCACCGGCTTTGCACGAACCCGCCGCCGCATGTCACTGGCACCCTTCTCCTTCTCGTCGTCCTTGTCCTCATCCTCGTCGTCCTCATCCTCGTCCATCTCTTCGACGTCGATGCCTTCGAGCACATCGACTTCGAAGCCACCGACCGAGGCGTCTCCGCTGGCCAGCCGCAGCACACCGGCGGCATTCTGGGCCTGCTGGATCTTCTTCAAGAGTTCAACGAACGTCACGCACGATGGCTCGCCGTAGACGAACGTGTCGGTCGCCACCATGTCCTTGAGCAGTTCCAGTGCCTGTTCGTTCTCCGGCAGTTCCATGAAGGTTGACATGATCGAGAGCGGGCTGCCCGGCTGCAGTTTCTGCTCCTCGATCGAATCGGCGGCACGGGTCACGAACGCCAGCTTCCTGAGGGCGGCAAAGGCGTTGCTCTTTTCGAGCCGGTCGTATTGTTCCCGCGCCCGCAGCGTCGCCGAGACAAACGAGGCGTCAGCGGGAATCATCGCCACACCGCTGGTCGCAAGCGCGTCGGCAGCCACGCCGCACGGCGCCAGTGCGGTGAAAATGGTGGCAGCCACGGCAGAAAACACTGCTGTCACGACCGCACGGTTCTGAAACGACATCATCGGTATCCTTTGGCTTGTGGGGGGCGAACAAGCAGTGGGCAGTGGGCACTGCCATGGTCCGCAGCCGGCCATAGAGAGCCGACCGCGACCCTTGATAGGATATGCGAAACCCAACCGCCGAGAGAACACGGAATCTTCGGGGCGTAAGCCGCGTCATCCCCGGGCCGGCCGTAGTTGGTTGGTCGCCTTGAGCGGCCACGCGAACACACTGTCGCTCGAACACACCATCATGCTCATCGAATCAACACAGATCGTTGACACGTTTGCCGAAGCCTTCCGGCTGCGGTACGCGCGACTCATTGTCACCGCGGCAGATGCCCACTGGCTCGACGCCGCACTCCGCGCTGCCTGCGGCTACGGCACGAGCGTGATCGGCTGCGACGCAGAAATTGGGGTCGAACGCTGGATGGAGCCGGAGGAAACGCCCGACGGCCGCCCCGGGGCGGCCGTTCTGGCCTGTGGTTTTTCTGCGGACGGCGTGGGAAAGGCGGTCGCCAACCGAACCGCACAATGCCTGCTGACATGCCCCACGGCGAGTGTCTTCGACGGCCTTCCGGTGGCGGAGGAACGGCGGCCGCTGGGGGCGCACGTGCGGTTCTTTGGCGACGGCTTCGAGAAAACGAAGGTTGTGGATGGACGCCGATATTGGCGGGTGCCGGTGATGGACGGAGAGTTTCTCGTGGAAGAGTCGGTGGGTATCGAGAAGGGGGTCGGCGGCGGAAACTTCATCCTGCTGGGTCGATCGCTCACCGCCACGCTCGCCGCCGCCAGACGGGCGGTGGACGCCATTTCGGCCACACCGGGCACGATCACGCCCTTTCCGGGAGGCGTCGTCCGGTCGGGCAGCAAGGTCGGGTCGCGGTACGCGTCCCTCCGAGCCTCGACCAACGAGGCGTTCTGTCCTTCGCTTGTTGGCCGCGTGGACACGAGCCTTGTGGAGGGGGCCACCTGCTGTCTCGAAATCGTTATCGACGGCGTTGACGAACCGTCGGTGGCGGCAGCGATGGTGGCCGGGATCCGCGCGGCCGTCGGCCCTGATCTCGTTGCCGTCTCAGCAGGCAACTACGGTGGGAAGCTGGGCAAGTTCCACTTCCATCTCCACCAGCTTCTCAGGCCTGCCTGAATTTTCACGCTCCTGCGAATGGGCTTTCTTGGACGTGATTGGGTGTGGTACTTCCCCACGATTCATCCTCCGGGGACCCGCTGATGCAAGAACCCGCACAACCCGCCCAAGAAGTCGAACGCACCTCGCGACAAGACCTCGTGATTGCTCCACGGCACTCGAGCCTCCCGATGCTGCTGGGGGCCGTCCTCTGCGCCGGTACAGGGTTTGGCATGGTCTGGGCACTGGGCATCGGTCGCTCCACGGGTGGCGGTGAGACGGCACCCCCGGCGCAGACCGCGATGCCAATGCGGCCGCCTGGCGAGCCCTCTGTCGCCTTCATGCCCGAGGGGCCGACAGCGCCTGCGGCCGATGATGCGATTTCGATGTCGCAGTCGGACCTCCAGTCCGGAGAGCCGAGGCGGTTTCCTGCCGCCACGAGCGAGGCCGACGCCCCGCGGGCCATGACCGATCGGACCGAACGCGGCTGGCGACAGCCCGCAACGCCGGCTGCCAGTCCGCCGGTGATCGACCGTTATCCAACCCGCCCGGCGACGCTTGAATCGCTTGAATCGCCTGAATCGCCTTCGGCGATGCCGCCCGCGCAGGACGGCCACTCCTCGCGGTTCGCACCTCCGGGCCGCTTCCCGGGCACAGGTGATGAGCCGGTGCGTCTGGCATCCGCGGAGTCGGCGGCGATAGAGTCTCAGCCCACGGCAGATCAGGCCGACTCCCCTCCTCCCGCCGACGCCGGGCCGGTGACCGATGCCCTGCCCACGGCAGAGAAACCAGCCGACGCTGGTGATGCCCCCCTGCCCGGGACTCTCACCGCCGAGCCGAGGAGTTCGCCCGCTGATCGACTCGCCCCAGCACCGTCCGACATGACTGATCCTGCGGACGCAGCCTTACCACTCCCGGCGCCCTCACCGCCTCCGCTGTCGTCGGCAGCCGCTGGCACGACGGCGGAGCCCGCCACCGCTCCGCGTGGGTTCACCTCCCCCGACATTGCCCCCCCCGCGAGCTTTCGGTCGGCAGCGGCCGCTCCGGCTTCTCCCCTCGCCCCGGCATCGTCTCCAGCAGCCGTGATCAGCGCCGCTGCCGCCAATCCATTCGCAAGTGCGCCTCCGATGGGCCCGCCTCGAACGCCGCAGGCTCCGGTGCCGGGCGACGACCGCGGCCTGTTCGCGGGACCAGCGGCCAACGGCCCAGGAACTGCCGCCGCTGGATCAGGAGCGGCAGCAGCCGGACAGGGCCGCCCCGGACCGATGCAGCTCGAAGGCCTGCAGACACCGCAACTGGCCGTGGAAAAACGTGGGCCTCGAGAGATTCAGGTGGGCAAGCCGGCTCGCTATGAAATCCTCGTTCGGAACGTCGGCAATGCGACGGCACAGGATGTCACGCTGCGAGATGCGGTACCGTATGGAACGACTCTCATCACCACGACACCACCGGCCAGCCCGGTCGGCTCCGGCCCCAACGCCCTCCAAGCAGCAGCCACGGCGGCCGAACTTGTCTGGCCACTTGGCGTCCTGCCTCCCGGAGGTGAAGCCCGCGTCTCGATGGAGGTGATGCCGCAAATCGAAGGTGAGATCGGCAGCGTGGCCAGCGTCAGCTTTCGCACCGAAGCCTCGGTCCGTTCCCGGGCCACCAAGCCAGACTTGAAGCTGGACGCGTCCGAGACCAAAGCGGTGAGGATCGGCGGCGATGTGAAGCTCTCGCTCAAGGTCAGCAACCCGGGCACCGGCGTCGCCACCGGCGTGGTGCTCGACGGCATGCTGCCTGACGGGGTTTCACACAGCGCTGGCCGCGAACTGGAGTTTGATGTCGGCCAGCTGCGGCCCGGCGAATCGCGAACAATCGATCTGCTTCTGGGCACCACCGGTCCGGGCGTGCACATGGCCCGCTTCGCCGCTCGGGCCGATGGCCGGCTCGAGGTCGAGCAGCCGGTGCGCATTGAGGTCACGGCTCCGACGCTCGAACTGTCAGCCGAGATGCCGTCGCGGCGCTACCTGCAGCGACCCGCGACCTGCGTGCTGTCGATGGTCAACGCGGGCACGGCGACGGCGCGGGCAGTGGAACTGGTCGCCCAGCTCCCTCCGGGGATGAAATTTGTGCGGGCCAACCATGCCGGCTGGTACGAGGAACGATCGCACCGCGTCCTCTGGAATCTCGAGGAACTGCCTCCGGGCGAGACCGGCACCGTGGAGATGGTGCTGATGCCGGTCGATCTCGGGCCGCAGAAGATCGTCTCGGCGGCGCGAAGCAGCGATGGGCCGTCGGACCAGGCGGCGCACACCGTCGAAGTCGAAGGTCTGGCAGCGCTCTTCTTCGAGGTGACCGACAGCGAAGACCCGATCGAGGTGGGTGGCATGACGGAATACATCGTCCGCATCGGCAATCAGGGGACGAAGGCTGCCAGCGGCGTGCGACTCACCGCCACGCTGCTGGGCGATCTCGAACCGGTCGATGCCAAGGGACCGGCCGCCCACCGCGTTGAAAACCTGGCCGTCATCTTTGAGCCACTGGCGAGGCTCGCGCCCACCGAGGAGGCCGTGTTCCGCGTCCGCGTCCGCGGCCGCCGGGAGGGCGACCAGAGGATGCAGGTGCAACTCGTGAGCGACGACCATCCGGCGCCGATCACGAAGGAAGAGATCACGCGGGTCTACGCCGACCGGTAGCAGGCGGGGCGGCGGCGCAACGTCATCCACCCCATCATCCAAGCCCGCAGCGCAAGCAAGGGAATGCGGCCGGCTCCACCTCAAGGCCAACGCAACGCGGATTCCTCTCGCTCGCGCTTCGGGCTTGGATGGAAGGGCCCCGGGGCTGCCCATGTCCCGAGAGCCGGCGTTGCTGACCAGCGCAGGCAGGATGCCGAAGCGGAGGCGATCTGGCTAGCGCAGTCAGCATCGAGTGAGCGAAGGCCATGGATGGGCGTAGCGAACGTCCGGCGACGGGGCATGGGCAGCCCCGGGGCGTGCAACAGCGACGCCTCGATCACGCCCGCAAGACCGCGCCGCACTGGCGACCGCAGGCCGCCACGACTGCCTCGACCGTCCGCTTGGCCTCCTCGCCGGAGAGCGTGCCGGAGTGACTTCTCAGCCGCAGCGACACGACGAAGCTCTTCTTGCCCGCGCCGAGCCGCTCGGCGTCGGTCCAGACCTGCACCAGCCGACACTCCTCCAACAGCACGCCGGAACCCTCGCGAATCGCCGTCACGAGGTCGCCCCATGGCACCTTCTGATCGACGATCAGATTCACGTCCCGCTCGATTGAGGGGAAGTCACTCGGACGGCATCGCGACGGCTCCATGTCGACGGCGAATTCCAGGCGGTCGAGCCGGAGCTCTGCGGCAACCACCGGGTTCTTGAGGCCGGCGGCAGCGAGCGGCGCGACAGCCACTTCGCCGATCACACCCACCCGCTCCGCGGGCAGGCCTGGCCGCTCGAGCACGATTTCGGCAGCCCGCCCGGCTGCGAACAGATCGAGGACGACGGGTTGGAAAACGACACGGAGTCCATTGGCCGCGTGCGTTGCGATCCCGAGCCGCTCGAGCACCGCCTCAGCCATCCCCTTGCCGACCGCGAAGCTGCCCCCCATCACAAACGAAACGAGCAGGGGCTCTTCCACCGGTGTTGCGGCGGTTGGTCGATTGCCGGAAGCCTGTCCACTGGCGTCGGCTGATCGTGCCAGGTAGCCGCGGGCCGTCTCGAAGAGGTCAGGACGCTGGCCGCCGACGGCCATGTTGGCCCCGCGGGCCTCCAGCAGGCTCGGCAGGAGCGTCCGCCGCAGGCGGTCGGCTCCACGCACGAGCGGCGGTGCACAGACGAGTGGCGGCGTGTCGCCCCACGGGCTGGCTGTCACTTCCAGCCGCTCGCCGACCACGCTCCGCGTCATCGCCTCGCAGAGGCCCGCTGCCACGAGCACGTCGGCCGCCCGCCTGACTGTCCGCTCGCGGGCTGACTCGGCCACCGGCCGCGCGGCGATCGGTTCGTTTTCCGGCACCCGGTCGTATCCCTCGATCCGAGCGATCTCCTCGACGAGGTCGATCTCCCGCCAGCAGTCGCGCCGCCACGTGGGCGCCCGCCACCGGGATCCGGCACCGTCAACGGTCTCGGCCACGAATCCCAGCCCACTCAGGATCGCCTGCTGACGATCAGCCGGGATCTCGATTCCCAGCACCTCGGCGACGCGGCCGTGTCGCAGGTGAATCGTCGCGGGGCTCGCCTTCAATTGCCCCGCCTCCACGACGCCGCCCGACACCTGCCCCCCGGCGATCTCCACGATCATCGCGGCCGCGCGGCGGCTGGCCCAATCGACGGCCGCAGGATCGGGCACCCGCTCGAATCGATACGACGACCCGCTCGCCAGCACGAGCCCCCGCGCGGCGGCCCGCACCGCGAGCGGCGCAAACTGCGCCGATTCGAGCAGGATGTCGGTGGTGTCGGCGGCGATCTCGGTGCCGGCATCTCCCATCACCCCGGCCAAGGCCACGGGCCCCTCCGCGTCGGCAATCACGCCCATGACGTCGGTGAGGGTGTAGGTCTTGTGGTTGATGGCGGTGAACGACTCGCCGGGAAGAGCCCGCCGCACGGTGATCCGGCCGCCCCGGATTCTGGCAAGATCGAAGGCGTGCAGAGGCTGTCCACACTCAAGCATCACGTAGTTGGTGATGTCGACGACATTGTTGACGCTGGCCACCCCCACGGTGGCCAGCCGGTCAACGAGCCACTGCGGACTTGGCCCCACCCTCACACCCTTGATCACCCGGGCCGAGTAGAACGGACAAAGCTCGGGTTCGAGGATCTCCACCGCGATGTCGGCCGCGGCCGGAGCAGCGGCCTCCTGCGGACGGGGATCGGGAATGTGGAGCGGTCGTTCAAACAAAACGGCGGCCTCACGAGCCACGCCGATGTGTCCGAGGCAGTCGGGGCGGTTGCTCGTCACCTCGATCTCGATCGCCGTGTCGGTCCCCACCGCCCACGTGGACTCGTGGTTGAGACCAGAGAGCAGCAGCCGCTCGACAAGCGCCTCGGTGGACGCGGACAGGCTCACGTAGTCGGAGAGCCAGTTCGTGGAGATGATCATGGGCTTGGTCTTCGCTCAGGTGAACGGGGGCGGCGGACGGTTGCGTGAACAGAGTCGGCGAATTGTCTGGCAGCCGCGGGTCAGAACTGCCGCAGGAAACGCACGTCGTTGCGATAGAAATCCCGAATGTCGGCCACGCCATAGCGTCGGGCCGCGATCCGCTCGACGCCCAGGCCAAACGCGAATCCTGACACCTCGTCGGGGTCGTAGCCGACAGCCGCGAGCACGGCCGGGTCCACCATGCCCGCTCCGCCCATCTCGATCCAACGACCGCCCCATTCCATGTCAAATTCGACACTCGGTTCGGTGAACGGAAAGAACGACGGCCGGAACCGTACGTGCACGTCGCCACCGAGGAAACTCGAGGCGAGTTGCCGGAGCACGCTTTTCAAGTGGGCCATGGTTGTGCCCGGCTCGATGAGTAGGCCTTCCACCTGATGAAACATCGGGTAGTGCGTGGCATCGGCGGTATCGGGCCGATAGACCCGCCCCAGCGAGACGATCCGCAACGGCGGGCGGCGGTTCTCCATGACGCGGATCTGCACGGTGCTCGTCTGCGATCGCAGCAGAAGCGGGTCGGCGCCGCGGGCCACCGCCAGATAGAAGTTGTCGAGCGGATCGCGGGCAGGGTGCTCGGCAGGGATGGCAAGCGCCTCGAAATTATGCCACTGATCTTCGACCTCGGGCCCATCGACGCTCTCGAAGCCGAGACGGGCCATGATCTCCTGCACGCGGCGGATCGTCTGCGTGATCGGATGGACATGGCCCAGCCGCACCGGTTCTCCGGGCAGGGTCACGTCGATCACATCGGCCGCACCATCAACGCCGGTGACGTCACCTGCGGCAAGGCGTTCCTGGGCCGCCGCAAAGAGTGCGGTGACCGCTGCCTTGGCCTCGTTGAAATGCCGGCCGCCAGCGGGACGGTCGCCCGCGGCAAGGCCGGAGAGAAGTTTCTGAATCGCCTTGAGCCGCCCGCTCCGGGCACCGAGAAACTCGATCCGGGCCTGTTCTAATCCGGAACTTTCGGCCACACCACCGAGCGTGTCCGAAGCCGCATCGCGAAACGCCGCAAGTTCGGCCAAAAACGACTCGATCACAACGGCTTCCTCGGCAGGCTTGCCACCTGCCGCCTGGGCGTCGGCGCGAGCCGCGTCGTCGCGGCCTTTGGGGACAGTCACGGCACTACGCGACCGCAGCCGGCTCCGGCAACCCAAGGGCCTTTCGCGCCGCATTCACGACCGCGTCGAAGCCGGTGGGATCGAGCACGGCCATCTCGGATAGCGTGCGACGATCGAGTTCCGAACCAATTTTCTCCAGCCCGGCGATGAACTGGCTGTATCGCAGCCCCCGCTCGCGGCAGGCGGCATTGATACGCACGATCCAGAGCCGACGGAAGTCGCGCTTCTTGCGGCGACGGTCACGCCGGGCATAGACGCCGGCGCGGATGATCGATTCCTTGGCTGTGCGAAGCAGACGGCGACGTCCGCCGACCGAGCCCTTCACCCTCTTGAAGAGACGCTTCTTGGCTCGGAGACGGGGAACTACGTTTTTTGTGCGCATGGTTTTGGATTGCCTTCTGGAACGATCACTGTCGCTATTTGAACGGGATTTTCAAGGGGCCTGCTTGCAGGGGCTAGTAGCTTGAGCCCCGAGCAGTTTGAGCCCCGAGTAGCTGGAGCCCTAGTAGCTGTAACCTCTGAGCATCTCGACGATCTTCGCCGTTTCCGGGACGGCGAGCACGTCGGTGCCGCGGAGGTTTCGCTTCCGCTTGCTCGTCAGCCGCACCTGCAAATGGCTCGTGCCGGCGCGGCGATGCTTCACCTTGCCTCGGGCGGTGACACGGAAACGCTTCTTGACGCCCTTGTGGGTCTTTTGCTTCGGCATGATTGGGTCTCTTGGGAGGGGTGACTGAATCGATGTGACGGGGAAGACGGGAAACGGTATCGGGCGAGTGGCCTGGGCGTGTGTTATTTGGGGGAGAGCGTGCAGACGAGCCGACGGCCCATCTGCTGCGGCGGAGCGTCCACCTTCCCCACGGGGTCGAGTTGTTCGAGGATCATTCGCATCACCCGCTGTCCTTCGTCGATGTGTGCCAACTCGCGGCCTCGGAACACGACCGACACGATGACTTTGTCCTTGTGTTGCAGAAAACCTTTTGCCTGATTCACCTTGAAATCGATGTCGTGCTCGCCTGTCTTGGGTCGCAGCCGAATTTCCTTGATTTTCGTCTGGTGGACGTGTGTGCGATGGAGTTTTTTCTTTTGCTGGTATTTGAACTTGCCGAAGTCCATGATCCGACAGACAGGCGGCTTCTCGTTCGGGGCCACCTCGACCAGGTCGAGGCCGGCCTCGCGAGCGCGATTCAGCGCCTCTTCCGTCGGGATGATCCCGAGTTGTTCACCGTCGCCGGCGATGACCCGGATCGGCGTGATCCGGATCTGCTCGTTGATGCGATGCTGCTTCTCGATGGCTCTCGCCTCCCGGACTCGGATGCGGATTCAACTCCGCAGGCCGGGAAGAAAGCGAACACTCGGGCCATCAATGGCACGAGTTGTGTCGGCAGACACTCCTCCGCGGCGCTCCCGGAGTGAAGCGGCAAACGGAGAGTTCACCTGGCTTTCCCGGGTCAACCCATACTATCCCAAGGATCGGGGGGCAGCGTCAACAGGCCTTCGGAAATCGGGGAAAACCGGCTTTATCGCGTCTGCTGCCGCCCATCTCCCGGGGCTGCCGCCGTGGCCGCGGGCGGGTTCCCATCGTCCTGGTTTGGCATGTTTTCCGGGCCTGGCGAGTTTTTCTGGCTTGGCGTGGACGCCACAAACCGCAGTTCTGCGATCAGCAGCCGATCGGCATCGCCGAACCGCTGCAGCATCGACTCTTCACACATGAACGTCACGCTCACCCGGCTGCCGTCCTGTGCCGCCAGCACATAGTGGATCCAGCGAAAGGGAAGCCGGCCCGCCGTGCCCGACGAGCCCAGTCGCACCACCCGCAGCCCATCCGCGCGGTCCGACTCCTCGGCGGCATCGCTCCGCACGACCTGCCCCGCCAGTGACCGCTCGACGTCCCGCTTGACGTCCTCACCGGTTGGTAAAGCCGCGGCCGCCGCCTGCGGCAGGGTCGTGATCGAGCACTGGCCGACCAGTGCCCCTCGGTCAACCAGTCGCATCACCATGCCGTTCGCACCATCCTCGACCTGCCGCCACCGCGAGTCGTGCACCAGATCGAACCGGGCCTTCGCGTCACGATACCAGACGCGTCCGGGGCCACCCGCGCCCCGCCGCCGGGACGGCTGAACCCGCGACGGGGAGGCCGGCGTTCCCTCGGCGGCGTGGTCAACGACCGCGTCCGCGCCCTGCTCAGCAGCCGATTCCGCGACCGACTCGAGCGGCGTGCGAGCGACCACCAGCTGCGCTTCAACCTCAAATCCAGGCGCGACATGGCTCGCCTGACGGCGTTCCTTGATGTCCGCAGAGGCCTGCAAAACCTGCCCATGAAGTCGGTACAGCGACGACTCCAAATCGGTGCTGGCATCGTTTGCAACAGCGTCGGTCGCGGCCACGGCGAAGCTGCCCTCGACGGTCAGGTGCGTTGGTACGCCATCGACGGCGCCATCGATGATGCCGGCGAACGTGACCTGGGCGCGACCGTCACTCACCTCGCGGACACGGGCCTCGATGCTTCCCGATTCCACCGTATCGATGGCCAGCAGGCCGGCGGTGATGTCGGCAGGAATCCCCCACGTCTGTCCGATGGACACCGGCTCCCCGGGGAGAAGATCGTCGAGCAGCAGGGAGTCAAACGGTGTCTCGAGCAGGTCTGACTCCTCGGCTGACAGAAACCCGTCGGCGAGGTACGGCATCGGCGTGGTGCCCTGGCGGGCCACAAGCAACCGACGGGCGTCGGCCGCGAGCGTCGCGGTCGTGGAGGTGTCGCCGACCCGCATCGTGGCCGTAGCATCGCGGTAGGAACGGCGGATCACTGCGACCGGGGGCGTGGCCGCCTCCCCGCTGGATGGAGCGGGAGACGTCTCGTCGAAATCGAACCGCGCCGTCATCTCGACCGGCTCGCGAAGCGGCGGGGTGTCGGGACCCACGGGAGCCAACAGTTCTCCTCGCACGTCCAGCTTGATGCGGACACGGAGTCCAGCCGTCGCGTCCGTCGGGTCGGCTGCCTGGGCCCCCGAGGCCGCTATGAGGCAGCCGGTTGTCACCAAGAGGCCGGTCAACAAGAGGCCGGTCAACGCGGCAGCCGTCCGCCCCAGACGCATCGACGTCAGATTGCTACGCATCACACCCCCTCCCTGGAGACACTTGAGCTTCGCAGGTAGTTTCGACGAAGGGGCCAATCGCCGCGGAAATACTAGGTGTCCGGACGAATAAACCCCTTGTTTTTCCAATCTCCCGCGACCGTCAAGGCGAAGAAACGAGAATGAGAAACGACGCTTGGGTGGCTGCAAGCCGTTGCCTGCCAGACAGTTGCGCACGGAAAGCCAACTGCTGCCCTGCTGCCGATGGCGACAGCCAGCGAAAAATCGCTCAAGAAATCCGCCCCGCCACGAACTCTTTTGGGGCTGCAGCCGTATAACTTGCACGTCGTCAAGAGGTGGGCAGTGGGTTATGGATGACCCTAGCACGTCTTCTCTGGCATTACGGTTGGTCGTCGCTTTCAACCCCCGGCACGGATTGTCGGCACTGGAGGTGTGTGATGCGTTCGATTTTCGAATCTTCGCTTGGTTCTTCGCTTTCTGATTCCTCGATTCATCTGTTCCACGACGGCACGGTCGGCGAAGTCGCCGGCAGGCCGCAGGCAGCTGTAGACGAGGTGCTTTCGATCGAAGACCTGGCCAACCGGTTCAACGTTTCGACCAAGACCATCTCGCGGTGGCGGGATCATGGGCTCGTTGCGGAACGGCACCTTGTCGGAGGCCGCAGGCGGGTTGGGTTTCTCGCAAGTGCTGTCGACAAGTTCATCCGCGACAACCCGATCCGAATCGATCGGGGCAGCCGATTCAGCCAGCTTTCTCAGGAAGAACATGATCGGATCATTGCATGGGCTCGACGGCTTGCCCTGGCCGGGGCCTGCCCGGCCGACGTGCATCGTCGGATCGCCAGCCGGCTCAATCGCAGCGTGGAGACGATTCGCTACACGATCAAGCGGCACGATCAGGAGCACCCCTCCGAGGCGGTGTTTCCGGTAGCCGATGGCCGTCTGCGGCCTGAGAACTGCGAGCGGATCTACCATCACTACGAAAGCGGCGAAACGGTCGAGTCGATCGCCAAGCGCTATCACCGCTCCAAAGCGAGCATCTACCGTGTGATCTTGTCGCAGCGGGCAGAGCACATCATGCAACTGCCGCTGGACTGCATGCCCAACGCGCTCTTTTCCCGGAAGAGTGCCGAGAAGGTGGTCAACGAGCCCTTTCCGGGTCTCGCTACCGCCGCCAAGCGGGTCCGACGGCCGTCAGGTCTGCCCGCCTACCTCGCGAGCCTCTACGAGGTTCCGCTTCTGACTCGCGAGCAGGAGGTGTGGCTGTTCCGGAAGTTCAACTACCTGAAGCACAAGGCGACGACGCTGCGGGCGGAACTCGACGTCGACCACCCCAATGCCCGGGTGATGGATCAGATCGACCGCCTCTACGGGGAGATCGTCGAGATCAAGAACCGGATCGTGAGGGCCAACCTTCGCCTCGTGGTGTCGATCGCCAAACGGCGGGTATCGCCGAGCGACAGCTTCTTCGATCTGGTCAGCGACGGCAACATGTCGCTCATCCGAGCGGTCGAGAAGTTCGACTACGCCCGGGGCAACAAGTTCAGCACGTACGCCTCGTGGGCCATCATGAAGAACTATGCCCGCACGATCCCCGACGAGCATCGCCACCGGGACCGCTTCCGGGCGGCCGACATGGAACTGCTGCAGTCGGCGACCGACCGCCGGACCGACGAAAACCAGCGAAAGCTGGCAGAAACCGATCGGCTGTTTCAGGTGGGCAAGTTCCTCGACCGGCTCGATTCCCGCGAGCAGACGATTATCATCCGGCGCTACGGGCTCGACCATCAGCACGAACCGCAGACCCTCAAGGAGGTCGGCTCGGCGCTCGGTGTCACGAAAGAACGCGTCCGGCAAATCGAGGCCAAGGCGATGGAGAAGCTCCGCGAAGCGGCCGCTGAGGAAGCGGTGCTGCCGGAGTTGGAGTAGGAGCTGGGGCAGCGCACGCTAAGCAACCCGGACAGCCGCGGCAGGTTACGCACCGCCGGGACGGCAGAAGTCTCGTCGCGTTGGCTTTTTCGCCACCGCGTTTTGTGGTCGTGCTTTCCCGGGCAGGGCGAAAAATCCAAAAGCTCCTCGAGCTTCCGCCGATCCCGGCTCCGTCTTAGGACTGCTTGGCAGGATGCCGTGCGAACGCAAGCAAACGTGTCCTACCGCACGGGTGCGTCGAGCGATGCTGGACGCACGCCTGATGTCGCAGGCTGGTTTGGCCCTGCCGCCATAGCCTTGCGGCTGCCAGCGCGGGGCTGGCTCACATCCGCTTCGAGGCTCTGCGGAAGCCTGACGTTCGTTGCTGGCATGGCACCGCCAGGCTGCTGTGCGGTCCGACCGATGGCCTGGGCCCCGGACGGCTGCCCCGGCCCGCCGGCGGCCGACTGCGTGGGCGAATGACTCGTGCCGGCCAGGAAATTATCGATCGTGGCGGCCTCACGGAGGTGCGAGAAATACCGCGACATCTCGATCCGCTGCTTCTTCTCGTGGATGTCGTCGTAGAGTTCGCTCCGCACCTCGGCAAAGTTCACTTTCGATGCTTCGGTATAGCCCTCGCACAGGATCACCATGAAGCGATCCGCGATCTGCACGATGCCGGACAGTTCACCGGGCTTGAGCGTGAACACCTGCCGTTCGAGCGCGGGCTGCCCACCATGCTTTTGGATCGGCGGCACCTCGCCACGCAGCGTGCGGCTGGTCGGATCGACGGAATACTGTTCGGCGAGATCACCGATCCGATCAGGGGTCGCGTTCTGCCTGGCAAGCTGCCAGACCTCCTGCGCCCTGCGTTGGCTGTCGAGCACGATGATCCGGCAGCGGGCGCGGGGTCCGAAAGTGGCCTCGAAGGCCTTGTCGAGATCCTCCTGCGTCACCGGCACCTTGCCCACGAGCTGCTTCAGCGAAACCGTCGGCTGTACGATGTCTTCGATGTAATGCCGCATGGGAATCTTTTCGTCGCGCGTGACGCGGTCAAACCACGCGGCCACGTCGGCCGAGCCATCCGGCTTGCGGAAGCCCATGGTCTCTGCAGCCCTGGCAATCTCGGCATCGATGTCGGCCTTCCCAACGGCACGCTGCTCACGGCTGAGGGCCTGCTCGATCAGTCGCCGGGTGATCAGAATCTCGAGCACGTCTCGACCGTGCCGCTCGATGCACGTGGCCTGAACAGCCTGAATCTCGATGGGCTGGCCGTTGACGCGAGCCGCCACAGCGGGACTGGCGGCCGCTTTCGCCGCGTCATTCATCACGTTTTCCACGGCCGAGGCATCCTGGAGGGACCGGAATACCTCGCCCGAGGCCGACCGGCTCTTGCGTTCGCGGAGGTCCTCGAGAAGGCGGGGCCGCACGTCCTCGAGCTTCACGTCGGCCGGCGGCAGCCGATCCTCGCACTTGACGATGATGAACTGGTCGGCCACCTGCACCACCGGCGAAATGTCGCCCGGCCGCAGTGCGAACACTGCCCGCTCGAACCCTGCGTCGCCGGAATGATGGCGGATCGGCTGCACCCAGCCGTTGGCACTGGCACTCCCCACGTCAACGGAATGCTGCCGGGCCAGCCCCCCGAAGTCGTCGGGGGCGGTCAGCGCCTTCACCCGCAACTGCTCCGCCTCCTTCTGGGAGCGGGCCACGATGATCCGGGCCTTGATCGCCTCGCCGAACTGGTTGTCGAACGACTGCTGCACCTCCGCGGGCGTCGGCTCGATGCCGGCGTGGGCCAGACGTCGCAGGGCGAGCATCGGCCAGACGATGTCTTCGGAATACTGCCGGGGCGAGATTCCGCGTTCCTGTTCGATGAGACCGATCCATTTGTCTCTGGGCACACTGAACCGCTTCGCCATGGCATCGATCTCGGCATCGACATCCTGTGGTGTGATGGCAACGCCCTGCCGACCACAGGCCTGCGAGATGATTTCGCGATTGACCATCACTTCCAGGACGGCATTGCCGTGGCGGCTCAGGCACTCGGCAGCGAGTTGGGAGTGCGTGATTTCAGCCCCATTGACCATCGCCATGATCCGGTCGGCGGGAGCACTGGCCGCGGACGTTTTGGACGGGGCATTCTTACCCGCCGTTGTCACTGCCCCCAAAGGTGGCTTCGCATCGGCCTGCGGCGATCCGGAGAGACTACGCCAGAGCAGGCAGGCTGCGATCACGAGCACCGCGCCGCCAATCTCACGGACCGGGCCAGGCCGTCGTTCAAGCACCGCCGTGAGTCGCTCGCCGAGTTGCTGCCAGAATCGTCTCATCGCATCGCCCTCCTTGGCACCTGCTGACAATCCCTGGAAAATAGGTATCCTCGCGAATGGGATCAAGGCGAGCGTTGCAACTGGGGTGCCGTGCCTCTACCCTGCCACTGGGTTTCCCAAGTGTTTGGCGGCAACGTCGCATGAATTCGTCACAGCCCCCCTCCGCTCGCGACCCTTTGCCAGCATCCCCACACCACCCAAAGTGCCTGAGCGTTCTGGGCCTGCTGCCACCCGTCACGGCAGAGGACGTCAAGCAGGCCTATCTCGCCAAGGCGATGGCCATGCACCCCGACCGCGGCGGCGACCCGGCGGAGTTCGTGCTCCTGCAGAAGGCATTCGAGGAGGCGAAAGAGTTCGTGCAGTTCAAGGCTGGCAAACTCGAATGGCTGGCGTCAAAGATCGAGGCCTATGCCCAGCAACAGGATGTCGTCAGCGAGACGATCGACCGCGGCGGCGAGGTGGAGATGGAGGAGACCGATTGGCTCCGCAAGTCATTCGGTGACGACTTTGGCCATGTCGCCGACAAACTGGTCTCCGTGCGACTCCGCGGCCCCGCTGCCGACGACGTGTTCGCGATTCTGTTGGGATTTCGAGCGGACTCGCTGAAGGACCTGGCGGTGCTTGACCTCGCCGGTGGCCGGCTCACCGACGAAGGGCTCCTGCAGCTCAAGGGACTGACCAACCTGCGGTTCATCGACCTGCGGGGCACCGCCGTCGGGAAGCTGGCCGCGGAGGTGCCGACGTGGTTCGAACACCTTGAATTCCTGGGGCTGCCCCCCGGGGCCGTCGGCCTTTTTTCGCGAATGACCATGCCCCGCCGGGTGAAACTGGCGATCGGCCTTTCGGCAGACTAACGTCTTCATAAGCAGCACTTCCATGCCACGTCACAGAGCACGTGGTTCGCTTGTCGGCACCGGATTCGCCATCTATCTCGCATGCATTGCGTGCTGGAACCAGTCCCTCACCCTCGCCGAGGACACGACCGTGCAAGCCGCAACAACCACAGCCGAGGAACCCTCCGCGGCCAAGACCGACCTCACGACGCTCTATGAAGAACGGTCCGTCAGCGTCGCCGAAGGGAACGCGACGGTCGAGTTCCGCTATCGACTGCTCCGGCCTGCGTCCGTCGCCGAGGATGGACGCGATGGCCAACGGTATCCGCTCGTAGTCTTCCTGCATGGCGCTGGCGAACGGGGCAACGACAACCTCAAGCAACTCAAGTATCTCCCCACGTGGCTGGCCGATTCCGGCTTACGTCAACGCCACCCCTGCTTCGTGCTCGCGCCGCAGTGCCGTATGGACGAACGCTGGGTGGACGTGTCGTGGGCTGACTCGAAGAGCACGCCGCAGCCCGCCACCCCCACCATCGACCTGGCGGCAGCAACACAGGCTCTGGAAGAGACCATCGCCCGGGAGGCGGTTGATCCCGCTCGTATCTATCTCACAGGCCTGTCGATGGGCGGTTACGGCACCTGGGATCTGGCGGCACGGATGCCCGGCCGTTTCGCCGCCATCCTGCCGATCTGCGGCGGCGGCGATGATCGCGTGGCCGCCCGCATCGCGGCCCTGCCGATCTGGTGCTTCCACGGCGATGCCGACACGGCCGTACCGGTCGATCGGTCGCGAACCATGATTGCAGCGGTGAAGGCGGCCGGCGGCCGGCCCATCTACTCGGAACTGGCAGGTGCGGGCCACGATTCGTGGACGCCCGCCTACCGCGATCGCTTCGTGCTCGACTGGCTCTTCAGCCAGCGAAAATAGGGACGAGAGCGATTTTTCGGTCTACCGAGGTGATACGTTTCTGCGCCAAGAAGAGGCACGGTAGCTTCAAAAAATCGCTCCCGTCCCTATTTTCTCCGGTTACTCGGGAAAGAGTCGGGTGGAGAGGTACCGCTCGCCCAGGTCGGGCAGCACAACCACGATCAGCTTGCCGGCGTTCTCCGGCCGCCGCGCCACTTGCAGCGCGCCCCAGGCCGCCGCACCGCAGCTGATGCCGCACATGAGCCCTTCCCGCTTCGCCATCTGCCGGGCCGTCTCCATCGCATCTTCGTCGTCAACCTTGACCACTTCG